>JAEUJP010000207.1 GCA_016793725.1 Myxococcaceae bacterium
GGTGCGCCAGGGTCACGGCATTCGCATTCGTGGCGGCACGGCGCGGGCGTACTACGTGGGCATCGAGTCGGCGATGCCGGCGGTGCCGGGCATGGAGCCTCCGGTGAAGGCGCTGTGTGTCGCCCCGTTCGGCATGGAAGAGGGCACGCAGGCCGATGTGCCTCCGCAGCAGTTCGGGCTGGTGGTGGGTGAGCCGACGCGCTTCCGCTTCTTCGCGTCGTCGGTGCGGCGCGACGACAAGGTCGGCACGATGCTCGAAGACACCGACGAGCTCGAAGAGGTGTCGCCGGTCGAGACGACGCTGCAGGGCAAACAGGCGGGCGCGCTCGTGCCGGTGAACCTGCAGGCGGCGGTGACCGAGCTGGGCTCGCTCGAGCTGCGCTGCCTCGAGAAGGGCGGCGCGGGGAAGTGGAAGCTCGAGCTGAACGTGCGGCCGACGGAGTAGCGTCGCGGGTCAGATGCGTGTCTGGCTCCGCCGGCTTCTCATCAGCGTCGCGGTCGTCGTCGCGCTGATCATCGCTGCGGTCGCCATCGCCGTTCACAACCTCGAGCACCCGCTCATCAAGAGCCGCATCGCGAAGGCGACGGGCTACGAGCTCGACTACACGGCGCTGAAGCTCACCGGCCTCTCGGGCGCGCACCTCGAGAACCTGGTGGTGCTCAACCCTGAAGCCGTGCGAGCCGCCGCGCGCGAATTCGTGCGCCTCGACACGCTCGACGTGAGGTGGACGCTGTCCAAGCTGCCGAAGGTCGAGCACGTGACGGCGAAAGGCCTCACCGTCAACCTGGTCAACGACGCGAGCGGGCACTCGTCGCTGGGCCCGCCCGCTGCCCCGACCCCACAGACGCCGCTCTCGAAGAAGGTGCCGAACCTGCTCGCGGGCGCGCCGGCGTTCGACGAAGCGGTCATCGAAGACCTCACGTACACGCAGCTGTCGACGGCGGGCGCCGAAACCAGAGACCGGCTGTCGGCGAGCGGCCTGCAGCTGACCGCGAAGGCGCAGGTCGACGGCGCCGCACACTGGAAGCTCGCCCTGAAGCTCGGCGACGCGGTCGAGCTCGCGCACAACGGGCGGGCGGCGACGCTGAAGGTGGCGCTGGCGCTCGAGCTCGACAAGACGCAGGCGACGCTGAACGTCGACATCGACACCACGAAACAGTCGTTCGCGCCCGCCCTCACGCTGAGCGACGTGCTGCACGCGAAGCTCGCCGCGCAGTTCGACGACGGGCGCGTGAGCGTCACCGTCGAGCCGTCGCGCGTGGCGGGCGCGGCCGACCTCGAAGGAGCGCTGGTGCTGTACGACGACCCGGCGACCCCACCTCAGCTGACGCAGGGGCGGGTGAACGCGCAGCTGGCTCGGCTGCTGGCGGTGCTGCCGCCGCTGCCGTTTTCGCTCGCCGACGGCGCGCTGCTGCTCGACGCGCGCTCCGTCTCGCTGAGCGCAGTGCCGCGCGTGCGCGACGACGGCTGGCTCAAGCTGAACGTGACGGCGACGAAGCTGCAGCAGGCAGACCTGAAGGCCGAGACCGCGCGGCTCGAGGTCACGGCGGCGCCGGGCTCGACGCCCTCGGAAGCGAGCGCGGCCGCGGTGCTGACGTTCGAGAAGCTCGAGCTCGGCGGCGCGACGACGGTGCGCGCGCCCAGCGGCCGGGTGGAGCTGAAGGCGAAGGGTGTGGCGCCGGCGCCGGCATCACCGCTGAAGGTCTCGGGCGACGTGACGCTGTCGGTGAGCGCGCCGTCGCTGTCGGCCGACACGGGCAGCCTGCGGGCGAACGTCGAGAAGCTGGCGCTCGAGGCGAGCGCGCCGCTGCCGAAGCAGGGGCCGTTCGCGCTGAAGGCCGACCTGCCGCTGGGCACGCTGAAGCTCGCAGACGCGAAGGGCAAGCGGCTGCTGTCGGCTCCGGCGCGGCTGCAGCTCGAGGTGACGCAGGCGACGCTGGCCGGCGACGGCTCGGCGCACGCGGTGCTCGACGTGGGCGCGCTGCACGTGGGCACGACGCTCGACGGCACGGGCGGCGGCGAAGAGCTCGTCTACGCGGTGAAGCTCGAGGCGCCCGACCTGGGCCTGGCGACGCCCTTCCTCGACGCCGAGACGGCGGCGAAGGCGCCGTGGTCGCAGCTGTCGGCGACGGTCGAGTCGAGCGGCAGGGTGACGAAGCGCTCGAGCGTCGACCACCAGACGACGGTGAAGCTGCCGCGGCTCGAGTGGGAGAAGCTCAGCGCGCGCGACGTCGTGCTGACGCTGCACTCGAAGGGCGACGCGCTGGTGCACGAAGGTGAGGCGGCGCTCACGGTCGGGCAGCTGCGCACCGCCGAGCGGGAGCTGGGGCCGCAAGACGTGGCGCTGACGGCGGCCGTCGACCGGCGCAAGCTCTCGGTGCGTGCGGGGCTGACGGTGAAGAGGGGCCCGAAGCTCGCGTTCGACGCGGCGGTCGCGTACCAGCCGGCGCGCAAGGCGCTGAAGACGAGCGTGAAGCTCGAGCTGAAAGACTCTGAAGAGACGGGCCGCTTCCTCAACACGCTGAAGCTGGTGCCCGAGCTCGACGCGACGAAGCTGGCGACGACGTTCTCGTTCGACGGCGCGGTGCTCGGCGTCGTCGAGTCGCTGAGCGCGAGCGGCGAGCTGAAGACGGTGAAGAACCCGCTCGACACGCTGGGCGTCGAGGGCAAGCTCGCGCTCGACCTCGCGCACTTTCGCTGGCTGCAAGAAGGGGTGACGTACGGCGCACCGAAGCTCGAGTGGCGCGCGGACCTCGGGGTCGACGGGGCGAAGCGCACGGTGCACAGCCTCATCAAAGCCGAGCGGCTCGTGCAGGCGCAGGGCGAGAGGCGGCTCATCGTGAGAGACCTCGTGCAAGACCTGACGTTCGCGGTCGAGGGCAAGCTCGAGCTGGGGGCGCTGCAGGTGCGTCAGCTGCTCACCGTCGCCTCGGTCGAGCAGCGGCCCGAGCTGCCGGTGCCGGTGAAGAACGTGACGTTCACACTGGCGGCCGACCGAAACCCGGGCGGGCTGATTCGGCTGTCTGACGTGGTCTTCAAGAGCCCCGAGACGAAGACCGAGCTGACGATGAAGGGGCAGCTCGACCTGAGCGACGGGCGCAGGCAGCTGACGGTGCGCGGCACGGTGGAGCAGGACCTCGCGGGGCTGAAGCTGCCCGAGGTGTTCGAGGGGCGGGGCGGCGTGGCGCTGGCGTTTCGAATCGCGTCGCCCGACCTCGAGGTTTTTCGCGCGCGGTCGAAGCTGAAGCTGAAAGACGTGCACGTGAAGCTGCCCGACGGCAGCGCAGACATCGAGGGGCTCGACGGCGACGTCGCCATCAACGAGAGCGTGAGGCTGGGCGAAGGTGGGCTCGAGCTGACGCGCGAAATCGACACGAACCCGTACTCGATGTTGCGGTACGCCGACCAGCACCCGCTCTTGTCGACGAGCAGCTTCATCACGGCGAAGAGAATCGAGACGCAGTACGGCGAGGTGGCTCCGTTCGCGGGGAACCTGAGCATCGAACAGAACGTGGTGTCGCTGAGCCAGCTCGAGCTCGGCATTCGGGGCGGGCGTATGACGGGGCAGTGCACGCTCGACTACCAGGGCGCGAAGTCGACGCTCGAGGCGCACGTGCGGGCGACGGGCGTGCAGTCGTCGCGCGGTGAGCCGTTCGACGGCAACGCGGCGATCGTGATTTCAGCGCACGACCGCAGCGTGAACGGGCGCGCCGAAATCTTGCGCATCGGCAACCAGCACCTGCGAGACCTGCTCGACGTTCAAGACCCGCAGCGCATCGACCCGAGCATCAACCGCATTCGCAGCGCGCTGACGGTGGGCTACCCCGAGCACCTGCGGCTCGTGTTCGACCACGGCTTCGCGAGCATGCGCATCTCGTTCGGCGGCGCCGCGAAGCTGCTGAAGGTCGACGACGTGCGCGGCATACCGGTCGGGCCGCTGGTGAGCCGCGCGCTCGCGTCGGTGAAGCTGCCCGAGTGAGTGTCAGCCGGCGGGGTGCCGTCGGCCGACGGCCAGCGGTGACGCGACAGCGTCACAGCGGGCGATAGACCCGGTACTGGGCGTCGGTCGACTTGAAGTGAGTGCAGCTCAGCACCTTCGCCGGCGCAGCACGGCGAGCACGAGCATGCCGAGCGCAGGCCCGCCGGTGTGACAGCCACACGGTTTGCCCGCGGGCTCCTGGCCGGCTCCGGCGCTGCCGCTGCCACCGGCCGTACCGCCGCTCCCACCCGCGGTGCCGCTGCTCCCACCCGCGGTGCCGCCGCTGCCGCCCGCCGTGCCACCGCTCCCGCCCGCCGTGCCGCCGCTGCCGCCCGCGGTGCTGCCGCTGCCGCCGCCTGAGCCGCTGGGGCCGGTGCCGAAGGCCGAGGCGAGCGCCACGGCGTAGGTGCTGCCGTTCATGCGGCCGGCGACGACGCCCTCGCGCCAGTTCCACGACGACGAGAAGCCCCAGCTGTCGCCGAGAAACGGCGCCTGGTCGGCGAACGTCGTCCACGTGCCGGCGTTCAGCACCGCCTGCGCCGTGCGCGGCGAGCCGCCGGGGCCGGTCATCGTGTTCCACACGGCCCACGCGCGCTGGCCGTCTTCGGCCACCGAGAGCGCGCCCCACCCATTGCGGTGCGCGGTGGGGTCGGGGCTCGGCAGGGCGTCGGTGGTGTACGTGCCGTCGGCGGCGACGCGGTCGATGGAGAGCCCCTTCGTGGGGTTCAGGTAGAACATCCACACCGCGCTCTGGGTGGTGCTGATGCCGAGCAGCTCGGGCGACGAGGTCGCGTCGCTGCCGACGCCGGTGATGGGGGTGCCGACCGACCAGGTGCTCGCGCCGCTCACGCTGATTCGCAGCCGCGTCATGAACGTCGGGTCGGGCACGCCGTACTCGGCGTCGACGGGGCCCCAGAACACCCAGATGTCTCTGCTCGCGGGCAGCTGCGTGAACAGGTGGCTGTGGTCGTGGTTGTTGAAGGTACCGGTGGTGAAGACGACGGTGGCGCCCGCACCGCCGTCGAGCTGGGTGAAGTCGGCCGTCGCCATCGGAGCGAGGCTCGCCGACTTGCCCATCTGCAGGCGAAAGGTGTTGCCGGCGCTGAAGGGGTTGTCGGTGACGCCGAAGAGCAGCACCTCGTCGCCGCCCTGGGTCATCACGGGGAGCACGTACCCGCGCACGTCGTTGGTGGTGTTGTAGCTGCCGGGCAGCGCGACGTTCTTCACCTCGGAGCGGAAGCCGGTGATGGCGCCGCCGGTGTGCTCGAGGGCGACGCGCGAGTAGCGCACCGAGCCTCCGCCGTTCTCGACGAAGAGCAGGTGCACCTTGCCGGCAGCGTCTTGGGCCGCGCCCATGAACATGATGCCGCCGATCGACTCGCCGGCGGTGGGGTCGACGTACGACCAGGTGGCGCCGGAGTCTCCGGACTTGAAGAGGTAGAGCTTGTCGCTCCAGCCGAAGCCGAACAGCTCGCCGCTCGAGCCGGGGGTGCGGTCGAGCCAGAACATGGGCTCGCCGTTCATCCACCGTTGGGTGACGGGGCCGCCGCCGCGTGAAGGGAGCTCTTTGAATGAGGTGTGGTTCGCGCCGAGCAGAGAGAGAAGAATCAGGGTGTGCACGGCGTAGACTTCATCAGATTTTCGGCCTCTTGTTCACCGCGCGAACGACTGACCCAAACGCCGGCGCTCGGTGCGGGTCTCGGGGTGAGCGCGTAGGATCGGCGTATGGGAACGGCGACCAAGTCGAATGGACGGAGACGACCTGGAACCCCGTGCGCGGCTGCGCGCGCGTCTCGCCTGGCTGCATGAACTGCTACGCCGAACGCATGGCCCAGCACGCGGTGACGGCTTCGGGCGTCGTCAAGCTCGAGACCACGCTCGGGCTCATGAAGACCGGCGGCGCGGGCCCGTTCGAGGTCCCGGTCGTGAAGCACTGAACACCGCGCCCCTTCGACTACGCCCTTCGGGCTCCGCTCAGGGCAGAGCGGAGTGCTCGCTCGCTCAGAACCGCCCCGTCACCGCGAACCCGTTCGTCGTCAGCCCCAGCGCGACCTTCACCTGCGAGCTCTGCACGACGTCGGGCGGGAACAGCACGATGCCGCCGACGACCAGCACGGCGCCCGCCAACATCGACACCAGCGAGACCAGGCGCTGCGTGCCGTGCTTCGAGCGCTCACCCTGGTAGTACTCGTACGACTTCAGCACCTGGGGAAACATCTGGCCCTGCTGAATTTCGGCGCCCATCTGCGCCTCGGTCGTCAGCGTCACCACGCCGAGCACCGCGCCGAACAGCACCGCGGCCGAGCCCGCTGCGATGAGCGAAATCGGCAGCACCTTCGAAGGGGGCGGCGGCAGCGGCGTGCCCGTCGCGTCGGCGACCGCGTAGAGCACCTGCGTGCGCAGCTCGGACTCGCTCTTCGCGAGCCGCGTCGCGCGGTGCACGACGACGCTCTTCTGGTTGTCGAACAGCTGCAGGTTGAGCTGCAGCGCGTCGCCGAACTTCGTGACGTTGCCGCCGAGCACGTACCGCGCGTTGAGCGCGCCGCTCAGCTCGATCATGCAGTTGCTCGAGTCGTCGCCGCAGCCCATCAGCTGCTTCTGCCGCTCGACGCCCAACATCGACGCGATGTCACGCGACGACAGCACCTGGTAGAAGCCGCGCGCCTCGGCCTCGTTCACCACCGACTGCGTCACCGCCTGCGCCAGCGCCGCGTCTGCGCCGCCCACCGCCTGCACGTCGAGCACGAGCAGCTTCGGCTTCACCGCCGCCGCGTCTGCCGCCAGCACCGCCGCCACCAGCATCACTGCGTGCATGGAGCCCCCCTCACCAGCTGCGCCGTGCCGTCTTGAGCCAGCAGCCACAGCTCGCCGTTCGCTGCGCCGTACATCTTTTTCCATTGAGGGCCGCCTGGCAGCAGCCCGTCTTGCGCCACCCACACGCCGAGCGCTCCCGTCGGGCTCACGTCGAGCCGGTGCAGACCCCTCGCGTTCAGCGCCCAGGAGCGGCGGCAGAACTGCACGAAGTCTTCGGCGCCGCCCTCGAGCGGCTCGGAAATCTGTACACCGCTGGGCAACGAGTACACGCGGCCGTCTGCGAAGCCGAGACGACCGCGGTCGCCGTCGGCCCACACCTTCTTCCATTGGCCACCCGGCACGTCGAGGCTCGTCACCGTCCACCGCTGCTCGGTCTCGGCCTCGAGCGCGAACACCCGATTTTCGGTGAGCACGAACCCCTCGAACAACGTGCCGGCGTCGGGCCGGGCGGCGAACACCGTAAACGAGAGCACCGGCACCTGTGGCTCGGGCACGGCCTTCACGTCGACCTGCTTCGGCAACCCGCTGCCCGTGTCGTCGGCAATCTCACCGCCGAGCACCGCGTCGTTCGCCGTCATCACCAGATACACGCGCCCATCGGAGCCCTTCACCGACGTGCCGAGCACTGGGGGCGTCAGGTCTGCGCGCGCCGGTGTCGCGAAGAAGCGCGCGTCTTGCGGCGGCAGTGTCAGGTTCGAGATGGGCCCGACCCGCCCGTCGTCGTAGAGCAGCCAGCTCCCCGAAATCCACGCGGGGTAGGTGCCCTGCCGCTCGACCTGCTGGTGCAGCGCCATGCCCACCGCAGGGGTCTCGATGAACATCGTGCGCCGGCCCAGGGCGATGAGGTCACCGCCGTACGACAGCGCGACGGTCGGAACCTCGTCGAGCGTCAGCGGCGCCCAGTCATCGAGCCCGTCACGCCGAACCTGCACGTTGCGGCCCAGCGCGACCGCCGCCGCGCTCACGTGCGACAGCGCCCGCGTCACCGGCCCCTCGCCGCGAAAGCCCGCGCCAGGTCGCCGCGTGCGGAAGCAGGCGAACCCCCCGGAGTCGGTCTGCAGGTCGTAGAAGATGGAGTTCCCCAGCGCCCCACGGCACTCCGAGCGCAGCGACGACACCAGCGTCGCCGGGTCAGAGCCCCACTGCATGTCGACGAACTTCTCTCCCGGGCCGCACACCGGGCAGTTGCCGCGGCCCACGTGGCGCTGAATGCCCGTGCCGCACGCCTGCAGCGACGCATCGGAGTCGAGCCTGAGCCAGTGCTGGGCCACACCGGCGTCCGAGACGACGTCGACCTGCACTGCGACGAGCGGGCGCTCCACCTCGTTCAGGTCGGGGTTGTCGCCGACGTGAATCGAACGGAACACCATCGTCGCGCCGATGGCGTTGTCGCCTCCGCAGTTGATCAGGGCATCTCGCCCCGGCGAGTTGATGCCGAACGAGCGAAAGTCCCAGTCCTGCGGGCCGGGCGAGTTCGTGATGCCCCCGGGCACCCGCTCGGTCGCCCGCATCACGCCGTCGACGATGGCGTAGACGTAGCGCCCGTCGGTGTCGGCCATGTCGTCGATGGGCGCGAAGAGCTCTTTGACCGTCGTCGGCGGGTGCTGCCCCGACACGTCGAAGACCCGATACGAGCCGGCGTCAGTCGAGAACTCGATGACGTAGGGCGCCGCCGAGTTGCCCACCTTCAGGCGGTTGCCGATGGCGGGGCCGAACGGCGCCCCCGCGTCGAGGTCGGGCACCGGCGCGCCGCCGAAGCGAGGCGCCCACCGGTAGCGGTGAAGCTGGCCGTTCGCGATCGCGAACACCTGGTCTCTCGCGACCGCGAGCGCGCTCACGCCCGGCAGCCGCGCACGGCCCACGAAAAATCGCTGCGGAGGCCTCGTGCCCAACAGGCCCTGCTGAGACACCGCGACGCTGTACACGGCCGTGCCATCGCTGATCGCGAGCGGCGACACGTCGGTCTGAACGCCCGCGGCTTGCGTCTCGTAGTACGTGCGACCGACGCCGAGCCGGGTCACCGGCCCCCACGGCGGGCTCGACGTCACCCTACGCCCCGCATCGAGCGCCACGTCGGGCGCATCGGTGCGCAGCGCATCACCGCGCGGGTCGATGCACACGCCCTTCGGCCCGCAGCGAAACGCGCCGCCGCAGTCGAAGTCGGCGCGGCACGCGAAGCTCGCCTCTTCGTCGATCGAGTGACATGCCAGATCAGCGCCGCAGAACAAATTCCCGGGGCAGCTGCCCTGGGTACGTTCGGTAGCACGCGCGTCGCGCGTGCAGGGAAATCGAAGGCCCCCGTCGATGTCGAGCGAGACGCTCGACGTGCAACTGCAGAGGACCGCGGCGCAAGCGGCAACCGTTCTGAGAGTCACCGGTGAAACAAAGACCTGCAGAGGCACGAAAGCAACGAAGTACTGCGGGCTACGGCGAGGCGGCTCCATTAGGGATCTGTGAGGAGATTCCGCTCATGAGACGCTCAAACAACCACCGCAGAACTTCGCTGGCACTCGCACTCGGAGCCGTCTTGGCGCTCGTGCCGATGACTGCGCTCGCCGGCGACTCGCGCGCCGACGCCGACGTCGAAGACGCGCGCGAGACGTTGGCCGAGTTCAAGGCCAACGACGCCGAGCTGCAGGCGCACCTCGACGAGGCGGTCGCCTACGTCGTCTTCCAAGAGGTCGGCAAGGGCGGCTTCGTGTTCGCCGGTGGCCAGGGCGAAGGCATCTTGTTCGAGAACAACATCCCCCGCGGGCGGGTGTCTCTGCGCCTGCTGTCGGTGGGCGCGCAGGTCGGTGGCCAGCGGTTCAGCGAGCTGATCATCATCAAAGATGCTTCGGCGCTGAAGAACTTCAAGCGCGGCAGGGCCGAGCTCCAGGCCGGAGTGAGCGCGGTCGGCGCCGGCAAGAGCGCCTCGCGGCAGCTCCAGTACCAAGACGGCATCGCGGTGATGACCCGCGTGCACAGCGGCGTGATGGCCGAAGCCTCGGTCGGCCGACAGAAGTTCACCTTCCAGCGGTTCGAGAAGGAAACGCAGCCCGGGACCTGAGTCGACTCCAACACCTCGGGGCGTGGCATGCTGCCCGCCCCCGTGCGTTGGCTCCCGCTGTTCTTCGTCGCTGCCTGCATCACTGCGCCCGAAATCGTCATGGTCGATCGCGCCACGGCGCTCGAAGAGCAGGCGTCGGGCTCGTTCGACGAGCTCGAGCAGCGCCTCTACCGCGCGGGCATGACGCCGGCCCCGGTGCCGCTCACGCCGAACCAGCTCGAGACGCTCGGCGTGAAGCCGCAGCCGCTCGCCGAGAACCTCGACGCAACTCCGGCCGACAGGCTCGACGACCTCTTGCGCCGGCACTGCGTCGGTGAGGCGCTCGACGGCCTGCTCACCGAGACGAAAGAGTGTCGCCGGGGCCTGAAGCCCGAAGACCAGGTCATCGTCGACCGCGCGAACAAGGCCCGCCAGGCCCTGTGGAGGTGGATGAAAGAACGCCAGCCGCAGGCACCGGAAGACGCGCTGCGCGACGCGTGGCGCAAGAAGCACCTCGACGGCGTCGTATGCGGCGGCTGGGTGCAGGCCGACGACGGCACGTGGGGCGACAAGAAGTGCTGAAGCGCCTCGCCGTCGCCGTGCTGCTCGCGAGCACCGCGCTCGCGCAAGACGACGAGAACGACGGCATTCGCCGGCTGCAGCGCCTCACCGTCGGCGTCGGTGACCAGTTCCTCGGGCAGGTCGAGCCCGACGGCAAGTCGCTCATCTTCGTCTCGAACCGCTTCGTCGCGACCGAAATCTACCGGCAAGACATCGAGCAGGGCCGCGAGCGCCTGCTCTTCGACGAGGGCGCCGACGTGACGTGGCCGCGCGTGAGCCCCGACGGCCGGTACCTGCTCTACATCTCGTTTCGCGAGCGCGCCGGTGGCCAGCTCTGCATTCGCGACCTGCCCGAGGCGGGTGAGCGCAGGTGCCTGTGGGACGAGGCGAGCGCCCTTCAGGCCGAGTGGCTCGACGCGAACCACCTCGCCGTCGTCGTGCGGCCGAGCATCGAGGGCGACCTGCAGCTCAAGCGCGTCACCGCCGGCAGCAAGACGCTCGTGTCCGAGCCGCTCGCCGACCGCAACCTCACGAGCCCCACGTTCACGCCCGACGGCCGGTGGGTGGTGTACGTGCCGACCGAGCGGGCGGCTCCGAACGTGGGGCCGGGCTTCGCGGCGCGCCCGGCCTCGCGGCTCGAGGCGCTGCGGCTCGACGTGAAAGACGCGCTGCCCGTGCCGCTCGACCTCGCGCTGCCGGGGCTCACGGGCCAGCCGGTCTTCTCGCGCGACGGCCAATGGCTGTACGTCGTGCAGTTCTTCACCGACTCGAACGGCGACGGAGCCATCGACGCCGCCGACCGCGGCGTGCTCTTTCGCGTGCCGTTTCCCAGCGGGCAGAACGACGCCGCGACGTTCGCCGCCGCCGCGCTGCCCGAGCAGCTCACCAGCGAGCGCTGGAGCTGCCAGTACCCCTCACCCGGCGCCACCGCGCTCGCCGCCACCTGCATGCGCAGCGGCTCGCTCGACGTCTACCAGCTGCCGCTCGACGGCCAGGTGCCCTCGGAGTGGGACAACAAGCGCCTCAACGCCGAGCTCGCGATGGCGGGCTCGCGCGCCGACCGGCTCTTGCTGTACCACCAGCGGCTGCAGCGCGAGACGCGGCCGCGCGCGCGGCGCATGGTGATGCTCAGGCTCGCGCAGCTGCACCTCGACGCCGAGAACTACGAGGCGGCGGCGTTCTACGCGAAGCACATGCGCGACGTCGACGAGCCCGGCACCGAGGGGCTGGCCGAGCCGCTCGTCACGCTCGTCGCGCACCGCAAGGCGGTGAGGGCGCGCGAGCGCGGCCGCATGTCTGACGATGACCGCGAAGCCGCGGCGAAGCGGCTCGCGTCGCTGAACAAGCCGGCGCAGAGCCCGGCCGCGACGGTGCTGCAGCACGTGGTGAAGAGCGAGCTCGCCGAGGCCGGCGGTGACTTCACGACGGCGCGCTCTGAGCTCGAGGCGGCGCACGAGGCCATCTCGAAGGCCGAGCGCACGCCGCGCGCGGTGCTCGAGCAGTACTACGAGCGCGCCGACGGGCTGTACCGCCAGCTCGACGAGCGCGACGCGCTGGTGGCCGCGGGCCGCGAGCTGTCGCTCAACAAGGTGTTCGAGCCCGATGATCAGCTCGACTACGCCCGCGCCGCCGTGCGCGCCCTGATGCGCGGCCGCACCGTCGCCGAGGCCGACGCTGCCGCGGTGAAGGCGCTCGCCGAGGTGCCCGCCGACTCTGAGTACGCGTTCGCGCTCGAGCTCGGCCGGCGCCTGAACGCCATCACGGTCGAGCGGCCTGCGCGCGAGCTGCGCGACGCGCTGCTCGCGCTGTACCAGGCACAGACGCGGCACGGCCGGCGCCAGGCGGTGATTCAAGACGGGGTCGAGCACGCCGCGAACCTCGGCGCCGACGGCGTGCTCGAGGCGCTCGCCACCGCGTACATCGAAGACGTGCCGCGCGGCACACAAGAGTACCGCCGCGCCGAGCGCCTCTACCGCCGCGCGCTTCTGGGCCGCGCGTACCGGCGCATGGGGCGCGATCGGCGCGACGACGCGATCGCCGACTTCGACGCGGTGACGAAGCGCACCGCCTCGCTCGAGAGCGCGTTGATGTCGATGAACCTGCGCATGCGCGGCGACGCGGGCATGGAACCCGACGCAGCGGCGAACGCGGTGAAGACCGACGTCGCCGACAAGAGGGTGCCGCTCGAGGCGTTCGTGAGGTCGTACGCAGTGACGCGCGGGCTGCCGAAGCTCGAGGGCAGCGAGCACGACGCCGCGGCGCGGTCGGCGAAAGACCTCTTGCGCAAGCAGTGGCCGCAGCTGAAAGGGCGGCCCGAGGCGCAGGCGCTGTACGGCGCGATTCAGCACGAGACGTTTCTGCACACCGGCGACCGCGCGGCGGCCGAGCGCGCGAACCGCTACTACCGGGTGGCGCTCGAGCTGTCGGGCAACAACGTGCGCTACCAGGCGATGCTCGAGGGCGCGCTGGGCCTCTTGCACACGCAGGTCGGCAACTTCTACCTCGCGCTCGGCTCGCTCGAGGCGCGCGACAAGCTGCCGTACGTCGACAACGGGGCGGGCCTCGCGGTCTCGCTCGCCCGCGCGCGCTCGCTCTTGCACGTGGGGCGCGACGCCGACGCCGCGAAGGCGGCCGAGGGCGCGCTCAAGATGGTGGCGGCGAAGCCGCGGCTCGAGCGCTTCTTGCCGCTGGTGCACGACCGCGCCGCGCTGTGCAACCTGGCGGCGGGCAACTTCGAGCGTGCGTTCGAGCTGTACGAGAAGCTGCTGCCGGCGGTCGAGGCGTCACCGAGAGATGCAGCCGGCACGCGCAACCGGCTGGTGATTCGGGTGGCGCGGGCGGCGGCGGCGCTGGGCGCCAAGAAGCCCGAGGTCGCGCTCGATGAGCTTCGCCACGTCGACGCGGCGCTGAGCGAGGGCAAGGTGGCGCCGTGGTCGCACCAGACGCCCGAGCAGACGCTGCAGGGCTACCGGCTGATCGCCTCGGGCCTGCGCGCGAACGCCGAGCTCGCGCTCGAGCGGCACGAGCCGGCGCGCGAGGCGCTCGAGACGCGGCGCGCGCTGTTCGCCGAGCGCGTCGAGCAGGTGAAGAGCGACGCCGACCTGCGCGCGCTGGCGCTCGCCGAGCTGCGGCTGGCCGAAAACGCGGTCGAGCGCAAAGACGAGGCCGCCGCGGCCGACTGGCTGGGCAAGGCGCTCGGGCACGCCGACCAGTTCGTGGTGAACACGAAGGCCGAGCTCGACATCAGCCAGCTCGACGTTCTGCTGTTCGCTGCGCAGCTCGACGCGACGGGCGGCACGCGCATGCCGTTCGACCTGAAGGTGCGGCTGAAGCAGGCGCACGCGCTGGTGCTGAAGCGGCCGCGTGGGGCGTTTCGGCCGTACCTGGCGTGGCTCGAGGTGTATTCGGTGCTGGCTGAGTGAAATAGTCTGCTCGTGGTGCTCCTCACGCTGCTCACCCTCGTGCTCACCGCCCCCGACGCGGGCGACTACCGGCGCAACGTTTCGCGCGTCGACTTCAAGCACTGCGAGCGGTGGGATGCAGGCACGCCCATCGAGTGGCGCATGAGCGTCGACGGCAACCCCGAGACGCCGGGCGACACCGAAGACGTCGCGATTCGGGCGTCGTTCGCCACGTGGTCTCTCGCGCTCGCCGAGTGCTCGAGCCTCACGCTGCGTGAGGGCCCGCGCTCGCCGTCGCGCCACATCGGGTGGAAGGGGTCGGCCCTGGAGCTCGACAAGAACGAGAACCTGGTGCTGTTTCGTCAGCGGCTGTGCAGCCAGCCCGGCCTCATCTCGCCGAACGACCCGTGCTGGGACGACGAAGACTGCGGCAACAAGCACGACTGCTGGCAGCACGACCCGCAGGTCATCGCGTGGACGCTGACGACCTACGACTCGCTCGGGCGCATTCACGACGCCGACGTCGAGTTCAACACCGGCAGCTTCATCTTCACGACGGTCGACTCGCCGCCGTGCGTGCCGCCCGCGTACGCCGTCACCTGCATCGCGTGGGACGTGCAGAACGTCATGACCCACGAGATTGGGCACATGTTCGGGCTCGGCCACGTCGCCACCAACGGCTCGACGATGCAGGCCTCTCAACCCGTCGGCGAGCTGCGCAAGCGCGTGCTCGACGAGGGCACGAAGTCGTTCGTGTGCCGCACCTACGCGGCGGGCCAGGCGTCGAGCGACTGTGTGGTCGAGCCGGTCGGGCCGCTCGGTGACGTGGCGCCGAAAGGGTGCGGGTGCGGCTCGGCTCCCGGCGGGTTGCTCGTCTTGCTCGTGCTGCTGCTGCTGCTGCGCCGCTCTATCCGCCCATCTGCATGTTGAGCAGCGGGCGCATGAAGAAGTAGGCGACCGGCTGAAGGAATTTGGGGACGACGGGCAGGGCCTGGCTCATCCACCTTCGCTCGTCCCAGTCTTCGCGCTGCGAGGTGATGCGGCCCTGGTCGTCGAGCGTGAGGCGCGAGTCGATCTCGTTGTGAATCTTGTTCCCGAACATCTCGTAGTCGACGACCCACTTCGCGTGCACCTCGTTGCCCTTCACCGAGATGATTTCAGACTTGAACGACTCGAACGGCGGCGCCCCCTTCCACATCTTCAAGATGCTCGACTTCTTCTCGAGGTCGAACATGTCGTCTTTGAACTTCGCGTTCGGCGCGTAGGCCGCGTCGAGGCCCTTCAGGTCGTGCGCGGCGAACGCGGCGAAGAACTTCTCGACCGACGCGCGCGCGGTGGCCTCGTCGAGCGTCGCGGCGCCGGTCGGCGTCGCGGCGGGCTTCGTCACGGCGGCGCGAACCGGCGCGGCCTCGGCGGGAGGGGGCGGCTGCGCTGCGACTCGGGGTGCGACCTTCATGGCGTGCTCTCCAATTTGGGAAACATCGGTGTTTCTGAAAACACCGTAGCCTCTCGGGCCCGCCCATGGCAAGCGGGGCTTCGAAGATGAAGCCCGAGCTGCCTCGCGGCCGCACCCGCCGGCCCGCCACACGCAAAGAGGCACGCGCGAACCAGCGCTGGCGGGTGCTCGAGGCGATGGCGCACCAGGTCGGCAAGAACGGCTACGCGCGCACGACCGTGGCCGATGTCATCGCGCGGGCCGGGGTCTCGCGAAAGGCGTTCTACGAGCACTTCGGCGAAAAAGAAGACTGCTTCCTGGTCGCGTACGAAGAGCTGAGCAACCGGCTGGTGAACGACCTGGTGGCCGAGGGGGCTCCGTATTCGCGCGGCGACCGCACCGGGGCGCAGCTTGGCCGGTACCTCGCGGTGCTGGCGTCAGACCTGTTCATGGCGCGAGCGTTCGTGGTCGAGGTGATGGCGGCTGGCCCGCGCTCGCTCGAGCTGAGGGAAGAGGTGAACCGCCGCTTCGCCGAGCTCGTGTTCGGGCACACGTCGGCCGACCCCCTGGTGCGCAAAGCGCTGATCGGCGGCGTGAATGACCTCGTGACTGGGGCGCTGCTGCGCGGCGAGAAGGACCTCGCGAAGCTCTTGCCGTCGATGAAGCGCTTCGTGAACCGGCGCTGAGCCGAGCTGGGGTCGCCGCGCGACGGCAGACGGCGACGAAGGGTCTCGCCCGCGTTGCCGAACCCTCGCCAGGGGCGCGGGGTTTCTGTTCGCTGCGCTCACGTTTCCGCGCCAGGGGCGCGGGGTCTCAGGCGTCGACGACCGCGAGGTTGTAGCGGGCGTCGCGACCACCGATTGCGCGCAGAAACGCGTCGTAGTCCTTCACGTTGAGGCAACCGGTGCTGCTGGTCGAGCTCGTGAAGCCGCGGTGCACGCGAATTTCGCTGCTGCTCGAGAGGTTGCGCCGCTCGGACACGCTGTAGAAGCCATCGCCGTTGCGGTCGCGTGCGACGGGCACCGTCATCGAGCCCTTCGCCGTACGAACGATGAACGCGTCGTTGTTGAACTTGCCGTCGCGCCAGCGCGGCACGAGCGAATACATGCCCTCGGCGAGCATCGCGCGGTCGGTGCCGGCCGACGTCGGTCGCGTCGTCGCCTGAAACGCCTTCATCTGCCCGCCCGGCTTCAGGACGACGAAGAAGTCGCGGTACTGCGACGTCGCGCTGTTCGCCGTGCGCAGCGCCAGCACCGTCGGCTGGCCGCCGGGGTTCACGCGGCCGCCCACCTCTTTCACCAGCGCCGTCGCCTTGGCCCAGCTCAGCTTCCCGTAGCCCGCGATGTTGATGCTCGGGCCACTCGGAGTCGGAGTCGGAGTCGGCGTCGGGGCCTCGTCGGCCCGGCGCAGCGCGGCGTTCATCACGTCTCGCAGAGCGGGGGTGAAGCGGCCGGTGACGGGCAGGTCGTGCTTGCGCTGGAACTCCTGCATCGCGTCGAGCGTGCGTGGGCCGAAGATGCCGGGGCCGGTCGACAGCTCGGCGCGCGTCATGTGCCCGAGCTTCACGAGGCAGCGCTGCAGCTGATGAACCGCCGGCCCACGCTCGCCCTGGTGCAGCTCGGTGTTCGGAGCGGCGAGCCGCGTCGCGGTGGTGGTGACGCTCGCTGCGCGGCTGATCGGTTCGAGCATCCCGAATTGTCGAGCGCACGCCGCCGCGAATAACCGCTCGTTTGAAGCGCGGGTTTACATCTGCGCTCGTGTTATCGAGCGTGCCGCGATGATTGTCGGCATCGACCTCGGCACCTCCAACTGCGCGCTCGCGTACGTCGACCCTGCTGAAGGGGCGAGCGCAAGAGTGCACGACTTCGCGGTGAAGCAAGAGGTGCGGCCGGGCGAGGTCGCCGAGCGGCCGCTGCTGCCTTCGTGCGTGTACCTCGACGCGCCGCCGGTCGTGGGCGAGTCGGCGCGGTGGCTCGGCACGAAGTCGAGCACGAAGCTGGTGGCGAGCGCGAAGAGCTGGCTGTGTCACCCCGGCGTCGACCGGCAGGCGGCGATTCTGCCGTGGGGCGCTCCGCCCGAGGTGCCGAAGCTCTCGCCCGTCGACGCCAGCGCGAAGCTGCTCGAGACGCTGGCGAAGGCGTGGAACGAGAAGTTCCCCGCCGCTCCGCTCGGCGCGCAAGAGGTCGTCATCACCGTGCCCGCCTCGTTCGACGAGGTCGCGCGGGCGCTGACGGTCGGCGCCGCGAAGAAGGCGGGGCTCGAGAAGTTCACGCTGCTCGAAGAGCCGCAGGCCGCGTTCTACGACTTCACGGCGCGACACCGCGCGAAGCTGGGTGATGCGCTGAAGGGCGTGCACCGCGTGCTCGTCGTCGACGTCGGCGGCGGCACCACCGACTTCACGCTGGTGCAGGTCGAGGCGCTGCCCGAAGGCCCGGCGATGAAGCGCATCGCCGTCGGCGACCACCTGATGCTCGGCGGCGACAACATGGACGCTGCACTGGCCCGTCGCGTCGAAGAGAAGCTCGGCGGCAAGAGGCTCTCGGCGCAGCAGTGGACTCAGCTGGCCCAGGCCGCGCGCGTGGCGAAAGAGGCGCTGCTCGGTGAGAGGCCCGCTGAGAAGCAGGCGCTCGCGGTGGCCGCGGCCGGCTCGAAGCTGATCGGCGGCACGGTGTCGTCTGAGCTCACGCGCGACGAGGTCGAGCAGCTGGTGGTCGAGGGGTTCTTTCCACGGTGCGCGCTCGGTGATGTGCCGCTCCGCGGTGCCCGCTCGGGCGCGTTGCAGGAGCTCGGCCTGCCCTACGCTCCCGACGCGGCCATCACCCGGCACCTCGCCGCGTTCTCGAGCGCGCACGGCGGCGCGCGGCCCGACGCCATTCTGCTGAACGGCGGCGTCTTCAACTCGCCGCGCCTCACGACCGCGCTCGTCGACGCCGTCTCGGCGTGGTGGCCTGAAGCCCCGCGCATACCCCTGCTCGACCACGACTCGCTCGACCTCGCCGTCGCGCGCGGCGCCGCGTACTACGGCCTCGCCCGCCGCGGCCTCGGTCGACGCATCGGCGGCGGCGCGGCCCGCGCGTATTACGTCGAGGTGCAGGGCGGGCAGGCCGTGTGCCTCATTCCCCGCGGGTTCGAAGAGGGCGAGCAGGTGACGCTCAAAGACCGCGACTTCGGGCTCACGCTGGGTCGACCCGTGCAGTTCGAGCTGCACTCGACGAGCGCAGACCGCGCCGACGCGCCGGGCGCGGTGGTGACGCCCGACGAGAGCTTCAAGCCGCTGCCTCCGATTCACACGGTGCTGAAGGGCTCGCGCGAGGGCGCCATCAAGGTGGCGCTGCAGGCGGGGCTGACCGAGATCGGCACGCTCGAGCTGTCGTGCGTTTCGCGAGACTCCGACGAGCGGTGGCGGCTCGAGTTCGAGCTGCGCGGCGGCGCGAAGGGCAAGGCGCTCACCGTCACCGAGTCGATGCCCGCGAAGTTCGCCGAGGCCGTGGGCGAGGTGCAGAAGGTGTTCGGCCACAAGCCGCTGCCCGTCGGGCCGAAAGACGTGAAGAACCTGCTGCGCACGCTCGAGAAGGTGCTCGGCCCGCGCGAGACGTGGCGCGTGCCGGTCTTGCGCGAGCTGTGGAGCGCCCTCTATGCCGGCGCCCAGAAGCGCCGCCGCTCGGAGGACCACGAGCGCGTCTTCTTCCAGCTGCTCGGCTTCTCGCTGCGCCCCGGCTTCGGCTACCCGCTCGACGACTGGCGCGCCGAGCAGACGTGGAAGCTGTTCAAAGAGCTCGTGACGAACCACCAGCAGAAGCCGGTGTGGCTCGAGTTCTGGGTGATGTGGCGGCGCGCGGCCGGGGGCCTCGACGCGAAGGCGCAGAGCGAGCTGTTCGCGTACCTGCTGCCGCACGTCGACCCGGCGCACAAGCGCGGCAAGGGCATTCAGCCCGAAGGGCTCGACGAGATGGTGCGCACGGCGGCGTCGCTCGAGCACGTCGAGCCGCTCGACAAGGCGCGCCTCGGCGAGCTGGTGCTGCAGCGCGTACAAGACCCGAACGTGCGCGGCGGGCCGTGGGCGTGGGCGCTCGGCCGCCTCGGTGCGCGGCAGCCGCTCTACGCGAGCGGGCACAAGACGGTGTCGCCCGAGACGGCAGAGCAGTGGCTGGGCGTGCTGCTGTCGCGGCCGCTGGGTGACGACGCTCCGTTCGCGGTGGCGCAGCTGGCGCGGCTGACGGGCGACCGCGCGCGCGACGTGAGCGACGAGGTGCGGGCGCGCGCCGTTCAGGCGCTGTCTTCAGCAAAGGTGCCGGCGCACTGGGTGACGATGTTGACCGAGGTGGTGCAGCTGTCGGCGGCCGACGAGGCGCGGGCGCTCGGTGACACGCTGCCGCAGGGGCTGAGCCTGTAGACCTCAGTCGTCGGCGAACGGGTCGAGAACACCGACGCGTGCTTCTTCGAAATCGGCGACGTTGCGGGTCACGACGGTCAAGTCGTAGTGAAGGGCTGTGGCCGCAATCATGCTGTCTTTGATCGGCATCGCGCGACCGCTCGTCTTCAGCTGCGCGACCAGCTCTGCCCACCGGAGGCCGACGCTCGCGTCCCACGGCAGGCAGTGAATCGTTCGCACACCTTCGTCGAACCAGCGCTCGAGATGTTCGCGCCGCTTTCCGCGCCCGAGACGCAGAATCCCGAAGCGCAGCTCACCGAGAATGATGGGGTCGACCACCAACTCAGACTCGTGGCGTCTCAACCACGCAGAGACGAGTGCGGACGGGGCCGGCCGCGTCGGCTCGCTGAGCACGTTGGCATCGACGAGGTAGCTCAAAGCGTATCCGTCGACTCGGACTCGATTGGCTCGAAGTAGCCCTTCACTGGACATGCTTCGAGCCAGTCGACGAGCCCCTCGTTCCTTCGGCCAGCAACACGAATCAGGCGGTACTTGCCGCGGCCAAGACGTTCAATCTCGAACTCCTGACCCGCTTCGATGCGGTCTTTCGCGCGGAGCTCTGCCGGCAACACGATTTGGCCCTTGGAGGAGATCGTCGTCTTCACACACGTAAGATATCGACTTACTCGACGACGTTCAACGCACCACGCGCTCGTTGTTCAGCTGGTGAAACAGCGCCATGCCGCCGTCGAAGAACAAGAGCCACCCGGCCTGAATCAGCGAGCCTTCAGCGAAGCCGCGCGCGCGCGGGTTCTCGATGTGCATCAGCATCAGCGCGGCGGCCGCGAGGTAGCCGACGTCGAGCGCGGTGTTCCACGCGTACGTGAACTGGGTCGACTGCCCGTCGGCGAGCGCGCCAGCGCGGTCGGTGCGCGTCGCGTTCGGCTGCAGCCCGAGCACCAGCCCCACCACCGCGAAGCCGATGTTCACCACGCCCCACGCGACGTTCGCGATGTGTACGCCCTGCCACCGCGGGTCTTTCACGACGGCCAGGCCGACGATGCCGGTCACCGTGCTCGCCACCGCCCACGCGCCGAGCACGCCGAGGCCGACGTTGTTCCCGTCTTGCCGCACGCGGTTGTAGTCCTCGACAGAGGTGGCCAGCGACAGCGAGAGCACGAGGGCGAGCACGCGCGAAAGGTAGCACCCTGCTTTGCCGTCTTCAGGCATGCTGCCGCGCCTTCATCGTGACCCTCGTACTCGTACTTCTTCTCTCGCAGCTCGACGCCGGCGGCGCCGCCGAGCCCGCCGATGCCGGCGAGGCCTTCGTCTCGAAGCCCACCGCGCGCAAGCCGCTCGCCCGCAAGGTCGACGAGGCCCGGGTGAAGCGCGTGCTCGAGTCGCTCAGCACGCGCGAGCGCGCCGCGCAGCTCGTGCTCGCCTACCCGCAGATTGGCAAGAGCACGCCGGTCGAGGTCGGCGGCGTGCTGTTCGTCGGCGCGTCGCTGAAGAACATCGCCGCGGCGAAGCAGCGCATCTCGAGCTCGCTGGCGCGCGCGAAGGTGCCCCCGTTCTTCGCGGTCGACATGGAGGGCGGCCCCACGAACCGCCTCAAGTCGCTCAAGTCGCTGCGCACGATGCCGACCGCGCGCGAGATGGCCGAGCTCGACGACGCCGAGGTGATGAAGTGGGGCAAGACGGTCGGCGAGGCGATGCGCAGCATCGGGCTGAACCTGAACCTGGCGCCGGTGCTCGACGTGTCGACGAAGGGCCACATGTTCGACAACAAGCGCAGCTTCAGCGGCGATGCCGACGTGGTGGTGGCGAAGGCGACGGCGTTCTCGCGCGGGCTGCTCGAGGCGGGCGTGGTGCCGATCGGCAAGCACTACCCCGGGTACGGCTCGCTCTCGGGCGACAGTGACCACGCGCTGGTGACGGCCGACTGGAAAGAGGCCGAGCTCGCCGCGAACGTGAAGGTGTTCGAGCGCACGCACGAGGTGCTGGGCGGCGTGATGCTCGCGAACGTCATCTACCCGGTGCGCGGCGACAAGCCCGCCATCGTGACGGCCGCGCTCGTCGAGAAGACCCACGAGCGGGAGTGGATCGCGGTGACCGACGACATCTCAATCAAGCTGCTCGCCGACGCCATCGGGGGCACCAGCGAGCAGGTGCTCGAAGAGGCGTTCCTCGCGGGCAACGACCTCTTGCTGACGACCGCGCCTCCCGATTGGGACAAGGGCCTCGACTACATCGGCGTGCTGACGCGCCTGGCCGAGTCAGACCCGGTCGCGAAGCAGAAGCTCGACGCCGCGTGTACGCGCGTGCTGCGGCTCAAAGACAAGATGAAGCTGCTCGACGGGCTGTGAGACGTCAGCGCGCGTATGCCTGCTGCAGCGCGGCCCTCAGCGCCTCGTCGATTTCGTCTGGTGCGTGCAGCTCGAACGTGTGCTTCTTCGAGCCGCCGAGCACGACGTGCCCGGTGAGCCAGCCCGAGTGCGGCTCGACGAGCACGAGCACGTGCCTGCCGTGAAACTCGACGTGCTTCTCGTCGGCGACCTGCTTCACCGGCCCGCAGTCGCGCGCCGCGTCGAGCAGCGCCTCGTACACCACCCACGCGCGCGGTTTGCCGGCGAAGTGGTCGGCCACAGTCCACTTGCCGCACGCGTGTGTCGCGGGCTTCGACGAGAACGGGCGGCGGCACACCGGGCAGCGCCACAGCTTGTCGGTCTGGTGAATGCGGTGCAGGCCCGTCACGCCGCCGAACCGTAGCCCAGGCAGTTCGCGAGGCGAATCAACCCGGCGAAGGCGCACGCAGCGACGCCGATGAAGAGGCCCCAGAGCGCCGCGAACATGCTGCCGCCGCAGAGCAGGGTCATGAAGTCTCTGAACGGCGCAACGCCCTGACCCGTCGCCTTCATCAACATCGCCAGCGCCCACACGAAGACGCCCATCGCCGGCGTCAGCCATACGAGAGCGCGAGCGTCACGCGCGGAGAATTGAACGACACCGGTTCGACCTCGCTCACCGCGAGCGGAGATCAGACGGTGACGTTTCTCTTCGTACGACCCTTCACCTTCTTCGGCGCCGCGGGGTTCGGCGTCGGCTCGCCGACCTTCTCGAGCGTCGCCCGGTCGGTGTGATGAAACGGTTTGCGGCCCGGCGTCTCGAGCACCGTGTCTTGCTCGTACGTCAGCACGCGCGGCGAATCGAACGTGAGCGTCTGCGTGTACGAGCGCGTGAGGAAGTGCTTCTGCAGGAATGTGGCCGAGCAGATGCCGAAACACTCGGCGCCCAGCGTCGCGCGCACGGTGAAAGACTTCGCACCCGGCTCGGCGATGCCTCGAGCGAGCGCGACCTGCCCGCGCGGAATCGCGACGGTCTGCAGCAGCACCTTCGTCGCGGGCTCCCACAGCCAGTAGCCAATCTGGTCGTGGAAGGTGAGCGGCTCAGTGAGCTTCTTCACGTGCACGTGGTAGCGCAGCCCGTAGAGCAGCTGCGGCCCGTTGAGCTGCGGGTCGATGGGCTGAAACTCCATGCGCTCGAGGTACGGCTCGTCTTCGCCGCCCTCGGCGACGGGGTGGCGGTCGACGCCCTCACCTTCCCAGATGCCGGCGAGCGCGGTGAGGGGGCCCAGGTTCTTCAGCGTGTCGAGGTCGAAGTCTTCGGGCTCGGTGTAGATGTCGAGGGGGCGTTTGCTCATCGCGCCGTCGTCATACCAGCTGCCATGCTAGGAATTGCGGCCGTGAGTCACCGCGCCTGCTGGCTGCTCCTGACGTTGGCGCTCGTCGCCTGCAACCCGTGGAGGTCGATGCACGGCTCACCCGATGCGCTGCGCGGCAAGCGCACGTTCACGGTGCTGCCCATCGACTTCGAGACCGTGGTCGTCGACGGCAGGCCGGTGCGCGACTTTCTCGCCACTGAAGGCCCGGGCTGGCGCAAGACGTGGGCGCCGACGATGTCGGACGCGTCGACCGAGTTCAGGAGCGTGGTGAAAGACAAGCTGCGCGCCGCCAGGCTCGAGTACGACGAGCAGGGCGGCGGTGACGTGACGGTGAAACCCACCGCGGTCGACCTGCAGACCGGCGGCTTTCGGCCCCTGGTGTTGTACCTGGTCGTCGATGCGGTCGACACGAACGGGGCGCTGCTCGAGCAGATCGAGCTGCGCACCGCGTTCGACCAGCTCTTCATCGAGTTCGAGCAGCGCATGCGCTTCACCGCGCGCGACGCCGGAGCGGGCGTGGCGGCGTGGCTGATTCACGGCTCGAAGGGCTGAGCGAGAGTTCAGACGGGGCGCGAGACCTCGAGGGCTCCGCGCCAGGTGCCCTGCGTGAGGAAAGTGCCGAGCTGCGCCGCGGTCACCTCGAGGGCGCCCTTCGACGAGAGCGGGTCGCCGACGATGTACTTGCCGTCGCTCGTGCGGCCGAGCACCGCGACGAAGTGGTTGAACGTCGCGTTGCCGTTGCCCATGTCGAGGTAGTTGGCCGCGCCGAGCGCCTTCGCCCACGCGTTGCCGGGCACGCCTCCGAGAATCACCGGGTTGCCGCGCGCGAGCGCCGCGTCGACGGCGCCGAGCCCCGCGCCCTGCTTGTTCACGCCGGCGAGGCTGAGCGTCGTGGCCGCGCCGCCGAACGCCTCGATGCCGCGCTTCAGGTTGTCGAAGCCCATCTTCGTCGACCAGTTGCTGGCTCCGAGAATCGCGTCGCGCACGGCGTCGATGGCGTACGGCGCGGCTTGCGCATCGGGGTGCGCCGCGAGGCCGAGCGCGCTGAGCGCCATCAGCACCGAGGTCGGGCCACAGTCGTTCGCGCCGAACGGCTTCTTCAGCGTGTTGAACGACTGGAACCAGGGCGTGTTGCCTTCCTGGTTCACGAAGTAGCGCGCGTTGGCCTCGGCGACGGTGTCGACGGTGCCGAGCTGCTGCGCGCCGAGCGACACGCCGGTCGTGCTCGTGACGCTGAGCGCGCCGGTCGGCGACATCGTCATGGTGCCGCCGGCGAAGCGCTGCGACTGCGTGCCGTTGCTCGAGCGCTCGACGGGCCCCAGCGCTGCGCCGAGCTCGGGGTACGACGACCACGTGCCCTTGAACGTGCGGCCCGGAGGAAACCCCGTGCTGCCGAGCACGCGCGCAGTGGCGGCGTCGATGACGCCGGTGGGCACGAGCCCGAAGTCGCGCTGCAGCTGCTGCACGGCCGCGAGCGTGAGCTCACCGAACCGTTTGCCGAACGACGTGTTGCTCGTGAAGTTGGCGGGCAGGTAGCCGCGGGCGACGAGCGCGCCGTGAAGGGTGACGAGGCGGGAGTCGGTCGCTCCGTATTTCAGGCCGGCGAGCGCGGCGGCGTTCGGCACGGCCTGCGGCAGCGGTATCGGCTCGCCGAGCAGGGCCTTCACTGTGTTGGCGTCGACGACGCCCGAGGGGCCGAGGCCGTGGTCGGTCTGGAAGCGCTTCAGCGCGGCTTCGGTCTGTGGGCCGAACGGGCCGAACGCGAAGTTGGAGGGCAGGTAGCCGGCGGTGATGAGCGCCTTCTGCAGCTGGGTGACTCGCGCGCCCGTGTTGCCGCGCCGCAGGTTGAGCAGCACGGCCGCGTTCGGGTCGATGACCTTCGCGGCCTGCATCGGCGTGAAGCCGTCGGTGGGCTGTGGGCCGGGTGACGTG
Source organism: Myxococcaceae bacterium (assembly GCA_016793725.1). Taxonomy (GTDB): domain Bacteria; phylum Myxococcota; class Myxococcia; order Myxococcales; family Myxococcaceae; genus Xiheicaenimonas; species Xiheicaenimonas phototrophica. The sequence continues at coordinate 25,245 of JAEUJP010000207.1, forward strand.
TCGGGCGCGATGAAGACAGCGGGTGAGACGGCCGGGGTGACGAGAGACCTGCCGATCGGGGCGACCATGCTGCCTTCGACGAGGCGTGTCGGCGCGTGTCGCAGGAAAAATGTCCCGGCGCCGCGAGGCGGGTCGACACACCCCCATCATGAAGACCTTCTCGCTCTTTGCCCTGCTGCTGCTCGCCGTCGGCTGTGAACGCCCCCGCCCGTGTGACTCGTCGTTCTGCCCGACCGGCTGTTGCGACGTCACCGGCATCTGCCACCCCGGCTACGAGACCCAGGCGTGCGGCTCGAAGGCCGGCATGTGTATGGCGTGCGGCAGCGGCGAGCTGTGCACCGACGGAGCGTGCGTGCCGACGGGCGGCGCAGGCGGCGGGAGCAGCGGCGCGGCAGGCGGCGGAGAGCAGATGAACGCGGGCGGCACGGGCTCCACGGCGGGCGGCGGCATGATGTCGACGGCGGGCGGCTCGGGCGCGACGGCGGGCGGCGGCATGATGGGCACGGCCGGCGGTGGCTCGATGAGCGGCTGCGCGTGCAACACGAGCGCGGCGTGCACGGGCTCGTGCAGCTGCGACACCGACTGCGCGGTGACGGTGGCGACCTGCCCGGCCTCGCGCACCGACACGACGGCGATTTCTTCGACGTCGACGCTGAGCGGCGTGGCGCTCGCCGACTCGATGAACGGCTGGGCGGTGGGCTCGGGCGGCACGCTGCTGAAGCTGACGAACGGCATGTGGAGCAAGGTGACGGCGCCGAGCGGCAGCTTCGCGTACGACCTGACCGACGTGAAGCTCACCGACGCGCAGAACGGCTGGGCGGTCGGCACGTGGAACGCGCCGGGCGGCTTCGTCTACGGCATGGGGCTGAAGCTCGCGAACGGCACGTGGACGGTGTCGCAGAACTCGCTCGCGTGGGGGCTGATGGCGATCGACCTGGTCGACGCATCGAACGGCTGGGCGGTGGGGCAGAAGAACCAGCTCGTGCGCATCAGCGGCGGCTCGTACAGCCCGGGCTCGCCCGGCAGCGGCTCGCAGCTGAACGGCGTCGACGTCATCGACATGAACACCGGGTGGGCGGTCGGCGCGGGCGGCACGATTCGGCGGCTGCAGAACGGTACGTGGGCCGCGGCGACGAGCCCGACGACGTCGACGCTGTATGCGATTGCGCTGACCGACGCGCTGAACGGCTGGGCCGTCGGCGAGGCCGGCACGGTGCTGAAGCTGACGAACGGCACGTGGGCGGCGGTGCCCGCGGTGACGAACCAGGCGCTGAAGAGCATCACGCTCGGCGCGGGCGGCACGGCGTGGGCGGTGGGCAGCGCAGGCACGGTCTTGCGGCTGAACGGGGGCGCCTTCGAGCAGTGCGCGCACCTGAGCACGGCGCTCGAGGCGGTCTCGACGAGCGGCGGCGTGACGTGGGCGGTGGGGCCGGGCGCGCACCGGCGTCAACTGGAGTAGGCGCGACGGCGGGCGTTGGTGAGCCGCCCGGCACGTGCCGTCACGAGACAGCCCACCGCCGCCACCGCCCACGTCGCCCCGCAACACCCCGTGCTCACGACGGGCACGACCGTTGCTTTGCGCGAGCCCATGCGCCCACTCTGGCTCACGACTTTCGCCCTCGCCGCCTGCGGCCCCGAGCTCACGACGCCGGTCACGCCCACCACCGTCGCCGGCTTCACCGAGCTGCGCGGCGACCTCACCTTCCGCGTGCACAGGGAAAAGGTCGACGCGCAAGGCAACACACACACGTGGCTGCAGCAGGTCTGGCGCGGCGTGCCCGTCGAAGGTCGCGACCTGGGCGTGCTCACGCGCACCGATGGCACCACCCAGGTCTTCGGCAAGTCCGACGACTTCTCGAAGGTCGACCTCTCGAGCCCCCTCGACCCACGCGCCATCGTCGAGGCGCAGGGCTTCGTCACCCGAAGCTCGGAGCGCGTGCTGCGCCCCCGCTTCGAGCGCCGCGTGAAAGAGGGCCGTGGCGGCTCGAACGCCGACGACTACGAAGACGTCGTCGCCGGTTTCGAGCCGGGCTCACACCTCGAAGTCGAGCGGGCCCCTGGCACCGTCGAGCCGGCCGATGTGTTCGTGCGCGACCTCGACGGCGAGCTCACGGAGCTCGATGGCCCGCGCCCCCTGCTCGTCAGCGGCACGATGAGAACGTTCACTCGAGGCCCACGAACCGAGCTGGTGCAGTGCGGGTACGACGGCAAGAACTGCACGCTGTCGAACCGCTACGGTGACACCGTCTACGGCATCGACGGCTCAGGGCCGACTCGAAAGTTCTTCCTCTACTCGCAGTTGAACCCGACGCCGTGGGGCGACGGCCAACTGTACGCCTTTCAAGACCCTCGCTCGCGCAACGGGCAGACCGCCGCGGTCGAGGCACACATTGGCCTCACCGCCTCGTCGTATTTCTTCCAGCGGTTCTTCCACCGCAACGGGTGGGACGACGCGGGCGGCGCCGTCACGGCCTACGCACACGCGGGCGTAGACAACGCCGTCTGGAGCCAGGGCACGATCATGTTCGGCGAGACGAGCGAGGGCGTGCCGTCGGCCGACCTCGAGGTCATCGGCCACGAGTACGCGCACGGCGTGTTCGCGTCGGACACGAACATCACCAACACACCGCTCGTGGGCGAGCTCGGCGGCATCGACGAGGCGTCGGCCGACATCTTCGGCGTGCTCATCGGCTTCGTGTACGACCGCAACGGCACGAACATGACGCCGGTGGGAAACTGGACGCTGGGTGACCGCATCGGCATCACACGCTCGTTGATGGACCCGGTCGTGGGAGCCTGGCGCCAGGATCTCGCGACCGCTCCGCGGCACTACGCCGGTGGCCCCCTCGCGCGCGCGTTCTACTTCTTGAGCAACGGCGTCGTGGCGGCCGACGGCTCGTTCAGGCCCCCACTCGACCTCGAGCTCCCGAAGGGCACGCCGGTCGACCCCGTCATGCTGCCGCAGCGCAAGAGCGCGTACCTGAGCCGCGGGCTGCGCGGCCTCGGTGCGGCGACCGCAGCACGCATCTGGTACACGGCGCTCAACGGCGTGTACTTCGCTCAGGTGACGAACCTCGCCGGCGCGCGCGACGCCGCGCTCGCTGCGACGATGCAGCTGTTCGACCGACAGCCCAACACGCTGCAGTACAAGGCCGTGGAAGACGCGTTCGCTGCAGTGAACATCGGCGTCGAGTCTGACAACCAGGGCCCGACCATCACGTTCTCGACGCAGCTGCTGAGCGCGACCGCGCTCGAAGTGACGGTCGACCTGATCGACCCGAACGGCCTCGCTGACGGCACCCTCATCTCGCTGCGCTCGAGCGTCATCGGCGGTGAGGTCGTCTCACAGCCTTGCGCGTCGGGGCACTGCGTGTTCACCGTCAGCCCGAGCGCGCTCGGTGAGGGGCAGCACGTCGCGTACGTGCGCGCCTCCGACCTCGTCGGCAACGAGACCGAGAAGGAGTTTCTCTTTCAGGTCGACACCGCGCCACCCGAGGTGACGTTCACCGACGTGAGCCCTTGGCCGTACCACTACAACCGCTACTACACGTTCACGGCGAGCGATGGTTGGCGGGTGGCTTCGGCACGGTTGATGGTCGACGGGGTTCAAGTCAAACAGTGGTCGTACTCGGCGAAGACGGTGACGCAGCCGCAGTTTCTGGTGCAGCACATCGACCTCGCCGAGGGCGCACACGTCATCGAGCTCGAGGTGAAGGACCCGTCGGGCAAGTCGACGAAGCGACAGCTCGACTACTGGCGTGACCGCACGGGCTTCGTCGGCTGCAACCTGTCAGTCGCCGACACGTCTGACTGGTCGAAGTTCGACGTGACGGTGCGTTCGATCGACAGCCATTCGGGCACGGCGGCGGTCGAGATTCTGGTCGATGGGGTCGCCAACGGTGGCCTCAACCGCACGCCGGCGGCGAACGTGCTCGACGAGGTCACCGTCAGAACGTCATCTCTCCAGCCAGGTCTGCGCAAAATTCGCGCGAAGTGCCGCGACGGGCAGGACAACCTCTCGCTCTCGCCCGAAGTGTCGAGGTGGGTCATCCCTCCGTGCAGCACCATGCAGGTCGCAGGCGGCAACGTCGCCGACTCGCGCATCATCGAGATGGGCAGGACCGTCGGCACGACGACCCTGCAGTTCGTCACGTTCGACGTGCACGACCGCATCGTCGTGCAGAACCAGAACAACAACGAGGTCGTCGCCGACACGGGCTGCGCGGCCACTGGCGACCCCGCACGGAACATTCCCGTCACCTGGTCGGGCACCAGTCGACTGAAGGTCACCGTGACCCCGAACTGCAACCCCGCCACCGCGCTGCCGTCGACGCTGTGGAGCTACGTCCTCAAGTGTCCGGCAGCGATGTAGAAGCCGGTGTCCGGCTCACTCGCGCGTGAGCACCCGAATGCTGTTCGTGCCGTTGTCGACGACGAACAGCCGCCCATCGCTGCCGGCCACGAGGCCCCACGGGTTCGACACCCAGCCCATGCGCGTGACGTTTCGAATGCGGCGCAGCGGCGGTGCGGTCAGGTCGAGCCGCACCACGCGCTGGTTCGCCGTGTCGCTCACGTACACCTCGCCGTCGGGCGCCACCGCCACCCCGCTCGGCGCGTTCACCGCGCTCTCGCCCGCCCCGCACTGCGGGTCGCTCACCGGCGTCGAGACGCTGCACATCGCGGTGTGCGGCGACTCGAGCCTGCGCACCGCACAGTTCTCGCGGTCTGCAACCCAGACATCACCGTTCGGAGCCACTGCGACGCTGGCAGGCTCTCTGAACGTCGCGTTGTGCTCGTAGCAGATGAAGGGGAAGCCGATCGCCGTCGCTCCGCAGCAATAGTTCGGGCCGCACGCGCCGTTGCTCTGCCCCATGTAACCCTCTTTGCCCGCGAGGGTGCCGACCCAGCCGCGGCTCAGCGGCTTGAAGCGCAGCGTGCGCTGCCGCTCGTCGGCGATCAGCAGCACGCCCGCATCGTGGTCGATGGCCATGCCGCTCGGCGCCCCGAACGTCACGTCGAACACGTCGCCCACCGCGAGCGCGTCGATGTCGATGCACTGCAGGTAGCCCGCGTCGCCCGCGCGGCAATGGCCCGCGTAGCGCGTGACGGCACCGCCGACGATGCGCCACAGGCACTGGTCTTGTGTGTCGGCCACGATGACCTCGCCGCCCGCCGTCACCGCCACACCGTCGGGCCCGTAGAAGCGGCCCGGCAGCGTCGTCACGTTTCCCTGCGGGTCGACCTTTCGAATCGCGCGATTGCCGCGGTCGGCCACGTACAGGTTGCCGCTCGAGTCGAGCGCGAGCCCGCGCGGGTCATCGAAGCGCGCCGTGCCCGGGGGCCCGTCGACCGCGCCGCGCATGCCGCTGCCCGCGTAGAGCGCGATGTTCCACCCCGTGCTCGCGTCGGGCGGGCCGGCCATGCCGCCGGCGGAGCCGCCGCCCGCAGCGCCCCCTGCGGTGCCGCCGTCGAAGTCGCCCGTCGGCACACAGGCCACGGCGAGCAGCACGAGCAGCAGCGCCGCGCTCTTCACGGCGCCCTCACCACCATTCGAATGCGGTGGTTCGCCGAGTCGGCGACGAACAGCCGGCCGCGAGAGTCGACGACGATGCCGTCGGGGTCGTCGAACGCCGCGTCGAGCCCGACACCGTCGGCGTAGCCCTTCGCGCCGTTGCCCGCGACGTTCGTGAGCCGGCCCTCGCCGTCGATGGCGGCCACGCGGTGGTTGCCGCGGTCGGTGGCGTACACGACGCCGCTCGAGGCCCAGTCGCGCGCGACGGCGACTCCGGTGGGGTAGAGCAGCTGCGACATGTTCTGCTCGGGAATCAGCGACGGGCAGTCGCGCGGGCCGACCGTCAGCACGCTGCAGCCCGGCGACGCCGTCAGCTTACGCAGCGCGCAGTTGCGCGAGTCGGCGATGAAGAACGTCGTGTCGTCGGCGGCGGTGATGGCGAACGGGCCGTTGAACGTCACCGGGCTCTGGCTGCCGCACGTCGTGCCGAACGAGCAAGAGCCGTCGCTGTGGCCGACGGTGCCCGGGCCCTTGCCGGCGAGGGTGCCTCCGAGGCCGTCGGCCGTGCTCACCCAGCGAACGCCGTTGTGGGTGAGGTCGGTGACGAGCAGCGTGGTGCCGCCCAACGCGAGGCCCGAGGGGAAGCCGAACATCGGCGTGGGGAAGTCGGCGCACGCCATCGCGTTCGTCGAGCACGTGCCCGAGAACACCGCCGCCGTCGACGAGCCCGCGCGCACCACCTTCACACAGTGGTTGCCCGTGTCTGCGATGTACAGGTCTCCGTTCGGCGCCACCGCCAGGCCGCTCGGCCCGTTCAAACCACACACCACCGTGCTGAGTACGCCGGCCGCCGTGACCTTGCGAATGCAGTTGTTGTTCGTGTCTGAGATGTAGAGGTTGTCTGCGCTGTCGATGGCCAGGCCGGTCGGCGCCGCGAGCCCCGCGTCGACGTCGAGGTACGTGGTGACGCGCCAGCTCGGCGTGCCCGCGTCGACGCCCGCGTCTTCGTTCGTGACGTTCGGGCCCAACATCGCGCAGCGGTGCGAGATGCAGCAGTTCGCGCAGCCGCAGTTCTGGTCTGAGAGGCATTGCGTGCCGAAGGGTGACGAGAGCGTGCAGGCTGAAAGGAGGATGCTGGTGAACAACATCAGACCCCTTCGACTCCGCCGCTTCGCGGCTCCGCTCAGGGTGAACGGAGGTGGGTTCGTTACCACGTGAACACCGCTGCGAGCAGCAGCGTCGCCGTGAGGCCCATCGCCACGTCAGACGCCACGGCCCAGCCGGTCACCGTCTGCGACTCTCGCGGCGAGAGCGGTCTGCCCACCGCGGCGTACTGCCCGCGCATCTGCAGGTTCGTGCCGCCCGCCACCGCCCACGCGATGCCCGCGAGCACGGCGCTGCCGGCCACGAACCAGAAGGCCGTGCGCGGGTGCACGACGACGTCGGCGAGGTCGACGCCCTTCACGAGCCCACTCGACAGCGGCATCGAGCTGTAGGCGAGGCCCTTCGCGTCGACGCGCGCGCCGTCGGCCAGCGTGAGCGAGGCCACTTGCAGCTGGTCGGCCAGCACCTGCTTCACGCGGTACTTCCCCGCCGGCAGCGCGACGCGCAGCTCGTGGTCTGGCGACGCGCTCCCTTCGGCCACCACCCAGCGCTCTTCGTCGTCGACGACCACGTAGCGCTCGCCGGCGCCGCGCGGCAGCAGCAGCGACGCCGTGCTCTTCACCGGCCACGTCATCACCAGCTCGCCCTTGCCCTTGATGTCGTATCGAAACGCCGGCCGCTGCGGCGCGAGCGTCGCCGCCGTGTCTGCCTCGGTGCGCTGGTACGCGTGCCGGTACGCCTCGGCGAGCGTCACCTGCCCGTTCGAGTCGAAGTCGGCCGCGCCGCGCAGGCCCGAGATGAGGTGGTGCGTGAACACCGAGCCCTGCAGCGCGCGCTGCTCTTGCGAGAGCTCGTCGGCGCCGCTCGACGTGAGCAGCGCGAGGCCGCGCACGGTGAGCTCGTCGACCACGGTCACGTCGAACGTCGCCACCGGCGCGCCGCCTTTCGTCGACACCAGCGCCCCCGACCGGCAAGCGTCGAGCACGCCGACGCGCACCTGGGCGGGCAGGTCGCGCAGCGTGGCGTTGAGCTCGTCGAAGCCGAGCGGGTCGCCCTTCAGGTGCAGCCAGCGGTCGTCGGCGTGGCCCGAGTAGTAGAAGAAGACGAGCGTCTGGCCGTCGACCGCCGACGCCTTCTTCGCGAGCGCGGCGAGGCCGGCGCGCACCTCGGCGGTGTCGGGGTCGCGCAGCAGCACGACGTTGTCGCGCTCGAACTCACCGAGCTCGGCGAGCACCTCGGCGACGTGCTGCGCGTCAGAGACGGCGTGGCGCAGGGCGCGGTCTTGTGACCAGCCGGCGTTGGCGCCCACGACCAGCGCGAAGCGGGTCTCGGCGAGGGCAGAGACCGGCAGCAGCGTGAGGCAGAGAGAGAGACTGCGAAGCAACGCGCGGCCAATCAAGCGGACCCGGCACCGCAGCGTCAAGCCGCGGAGGTGCGCATCGTCACGCCGCCGCGTGGCAGATTCGCCGCGGTGAGCCGCCTCGCCTGGCTCTTCGTCGCGCTCACGCTCGCGGGCTGCCCTGTGGCGGAGCGACCGACTCGCGCCGGCCGCCCGCGACGCCGAGGGTGACGTGCAACCAGACGCGATGTCGCGCCCTGATCAGGGAATCGGGGAACCCCCGACGCGCTCGGGCACCACGTCAGTAGACTGCCAGCGCATGCGAGTCTCGCTTGGGAGGGTGAGCGCCGCGCTGCTCTGCGTCGCTTGCTCCGGCACGAACGTCTCTGTCGACGGCGGCACCGGTGGCGCAGGTGGCAGCAGCGCAACCGGCGGCGGCTCGAGCGGCACCGGCGGAGGCAGCGCGGCGTTTCGCCCCGACTCCATCTGCCCGGCGCGCGGCGTGTGCAGCGAGCTGCCCTTCCCCACCGTGCAGCACCTCTACGGCGTGCACGCGGCCTCGGCGAGCGAGGTATGGGCGGTCGGCGAGAGCGGCACCATCGTGCTCTTCGACGGCACGCGCTTCATCGGTGTGCCGCGCGCGACCCCGAAGCGGCTCATTCACGTCGGCGTGAGCCCGACGTACGTGTGGGCGCTCGGCTTCGACGGTGCGCTCTTGCGCTCGCGACGCGACGCGCGCCCGCCCGAGTTCGAGGCGCTCGACAGCGGCGTGGTCGCCAACCAGCTGGTGAGCTTCTACGCGAGCGACGACTCGCACGTATGGGTCGGCACCGACTCCGGCGACATCTTGTTCTGGAATGGGTCGGGCTTCACGACGCAGCTGCAGAACGCCGGGTACCACGTGTCGCTGAGCGGGCTGAGCGCGACCCGCATCTGGGCCGTCGGCTCACGCACGCCCGACTACCACGCCTGGCAGTTCGACGGCACGACCTGGCACCCGCGCGGCGTGCTCAGCACGCTCGTCGGCGGCCCGCATGCGGCGGTGCACGCGTTCGCCGACGACGACGTCTGGTCGAACTCGTTCAACGGCGACCTCTTTCACTTCGACGGAGGCGGGTGGACCAACTCGGGCCAGAACATCTACCCCGTCACCGGCGTCACCGGCTTCGGCGGCGTCGTCTACTACGCGAACGGCACCTCGGCGCAGCGGCTCGTGAACGGTACCCTCTCGCCGCTGACCCTGCCGCCGGGCGTGGGGTGGACGGGCGTCTCGGGCAGCGCCGACGCAGGCCTGTGGGCCGTGGGGCAGCAGGGCTCGTGGGCGCACGGCACGCCGCCGGCGCTGGAGGCAGCGACCCCCTGGCAGAACACCGACGGGCTCGCGGTCATCGCCGGCGCCGGCGACGAGGTGGTCGCGCTCGGCACGCGAGGCCTCGTGCGCGACGCCCAGGGCGCATGGCGGCCGGCCCCGAACCCGAGCCGCGTGCCGACCGACCTGGTGGCGTTCTCTGAAACCGACCGCTGGGCCGCGAGCGCGGCCGGCCTCGCCCGCAGCGACGGCGGCGCCTGGGAGCTCGTGCCGACGAACGTGCTGCCGCGCGCGCTGCGCGGCCTCGCGCCGAACGACCTCTACGTCGGCGGCAGCAACGATGCGGGCATCGCGGCCATCGCGCACTGGAACGGGTCGTCGTTCACCGACGAGAGCATCGACGTGACCGACGCCGGGCCGGTGGTGCACTTCAGCGGGCCGGCCGGCAACGTGTGGGCCATCACCGAGAAGCGCTCGGTGCTGCAGCGCACGCCGTCGGGCTGGGTGCAGCGGCGCGCGGCGACCAGCCTCGGCTCGCAGTACGCGCACGTGCTCGTGCTCGGCCCGAACGACGTGATGGCGTTCTTCGCGCTCGCCACCGAGCACGAACGGTGGGACGGCACGTCGTGGTCGAAGCTGCCGCGCACTCCGTTCGGCGGGCCGCTCGAGGTGACGACGACGCGCGCCGGTGCGCCGCTCGTCGCGAGCACCGACGGCATCTTCGTGTACCGCGACGGCGCCTGGGTCGGAGGCGGGCCGTCGGTCGATGACGTCGCCGAGGGCGCGGCGGGCACGTTCGCGCTGGGCCGCGGCAACGGGGCGGTGTACCGGGTCGACGTGGAGCAGCTGGGGCGGTAGGCGGCAGCGCCCCAGCATGCCGGCATCGACGAGCGACACGCTGACTCAGGGCTGCTTCTTGTACCGCTCGACGAGCGCGTCGAAGCCCGACTCGGCGGCCGACACCAGCACCTGCGTCTCGGTCTCGTTGTTCTTGGCGCCCATCACGCTCTCGAGGCCGACCTGCGTCGGCTTCCCTTCGGCGCGGCGGTCGCGCCAGATGGGCTGCTCGCTGCCGTCGAGCAGCTGAAAGTCGACGACGGCCTTCGGGTAGATGGTCTGGTTCCCGATGCCGCCGATGCTGAAGCCGCCCTTGTCGCCGATGACGTAGCGAACCCTGGCGATGGCGACGGCGTCGACGCCGAGGCGCTGGCACAGCTCGGCGACGGCCTTCGCGTCCATCTGCTCGGCCACCTCGGCGCGCAGCACGTCAGGCAGGCGCTGCAGGCCGGTCGCGCGCAGCGTGTCGGTGTTCGGGTTGTCTCTGAGCAGGCCGCTGTAGGTCTCGACGCCGGCGAGCTGCTTGCGGTCGGCGACCTTCCACCCGACCGAGGTCTGCAGCTGCTTCTCGAGCGCGGTGTAAGCCGACTCGGCCTGCGCGATGCGGCGCTTGTCGAGCTCGCCGCTCATCAGGTCAGACGTGTCGTTGATGGCGTTCACCATGCCGCCGATGCCGCCGCTCGACTTCTTCTTGCCGCTCGCGTCTTTCTCTTCGAGGTCGGTGACGCCGGTGAAGCCGACGATGGCCACCGTCTTCACGGCGGCGGCCTTCTCGCGCTGAATCTGAATGCTGGCGCAGCCGGTGACGGAAAGAACGGCGGCGAGGGGGAGGATGAGGCGGGACATTTGGCGCTCCTGTTGAGGTTTGCGCCGTGGGTCGTGCGAGGTGCTTTTTCGGGGACAGTTTCTTTTCAGCGCGCTGCCACGTCGCGGCTGGGCGGCGCCCCGAACTTGCGCGCGTACTCGCGGCTGAACTGGTTCGGGCTCTGGTAGCCGACCTCGTAGGCGGCCGAAGACACGCTGGCCTCGCCGGTCACGAGCAGGCGCTTCGCGGCGAGCATGCGCAGGTCTTTCTGAAACTGCAGCGGGCTCGACGAGGTCACGTCTTTGAAGTGTTTGTGAAACGCCGAGACGCTCATGCCGACGTCGCGCGCGAGCCGAGACACCTCGATGGGCGCTTTGTAGTCGCGGCGAATCTGCGCGATGGCGCGCGAGATGGCGCTCTCGTTGCTGTCGTGGCGCAAGAGCCGTCGCAGCATGCCGCCGAGCGGCGCCCGCAACAGGCGGTAGTGCACCTCTCGCGCGAGCATCGGGCCGAGCACGCGGGTGTC
>JAEUJP010000231.1 GCA_016793725.1 Myxococcaceae bacterium
GCCTGCACGCCTACCCGGTGCGCGAGTGGGAGGCCCTCGAGACCGCGCTCGCCCGAAGAAACCCGATGGAGCCCGGCGTGAAGACCGTCATGCGCCTCTACGTCGCGCCCGCCCAGGAGTGCCCGCTCGACAAGCTCGGCCGCCTCCTCATCCCTCCGCAGCTGCGCGCCCACGCCCAGCTCGAGAAAGACCTCATCTGGGCCGGCATGGTGAAGATGATCGAGCTCTGGTCGAAGCCGGGTTGGGAAAAGGCCCAGGCCGACGCCCGCACCGAGGCCCAGAGCCCCGACGTCTTGCGCGTGCTCTCTGAGCTTCGTCAGAACTGAAAGGAAACCGTCGTGAGCGAGCTGGCCGAAATCGAGTTGTTCCCCTCTGCGGCGCCGGTCGAGAAGCCGACCACCATGGTGCTCGAGGGCGAGATCGAGAAGGGCGACCTGCCCCAGATCTTCGAGATGCTCTTTCGCGTCGCCCACCGCGGCGCCACCCGCATCGTCATCGACTTCGACGGCGTCACCCACTTCGACTTTCGCGGCGTGAAGCCCCTCGTTCAGCGCGCCGAGGTCTTTCGCAAGGCCGGCGGCGACATCAAGCTCTCGGGCCTCTCGCCCTACCTGCACGCCATCTTCCGCAGCGCCGGCGGGGCAGGGGCCTTCGACTTCTACGCACAGAAAGACGACGCCGTCTCGGCGTTCGCCCGCGGCGTGTTCGTCAGTGGCTGATTTCCGTCATCAGACCGTTCTCCTCACCGAGACCGTGCAGCTCTTGGAACCGAAAGCAGGCAAGTTGATCATCGACGGCACACTCGGAGGCGGCGGTCACACCGAAGCCCTGCTCGACGCAGGCGCCACCGTCATCGGCATCGACCGCGACCCCAACGCGCTCGACGCCGCCAAGGCCCGCCTCGCCCGCTTCGGCGACCGCTTCACCGCCCGCCAAGGCGACTACGCCAGCCACCTCGAGCCCTGCGACGGCTTCTTGCTCGACCTCGGCGTCTCGAGCCACCAGCTCGACGAGGCCACCCGCGGCTTCTCGTTTCAGAGCGACGGCCCCCTCGACATGCGCATGGCCGGCGAAGGCGAGACCGCCGCCGAGCTCATCGAGCGCCTCGACGAGAACGAGCTCGCCGACCTCATCTACGAGCTCGGCGAAGAGCGCCACTCGCGCCGCATCGCGAAGCTGCTGAAAGAGACGAAGCCCCAGACCACCTTCGAGGCCGTCGAGTCCATCAAGCGCGCCGTGCCCCGCAAGGCCTGGGGCTCGATTCACGTCGCCACCCGCACCTTTCAGGCGCTGCGCATCGCCGTGAACGACGAGCTCGGCCAGCTGAAGTCGGTGCTCGAGCGGCTGCCCACCACGCTCAAGCCCGGCGGCGTCGCCGCCATCATCTCGTTTCACTCGCTCGAAGACCGCCTCGTGAAGCACGCCTTCCGCGACACCATGGAGCCGCTCACCAAGAAGCCCGTCGTCGCCCGCGACGAAGAGACCGATCAGAACCCCCGCGCCCGCAGCGCGAAGCTCCGCGCCGCACGCCGTCACCCCGAGGGCTGGGTGCGCCCCCCCGAGCTCCCCCGAGGTTTCCCGTGAACACCGGCACCGCCGAGCTGCGCACGCGTGGCGCTCTGCCGTTCTCGATCATCTTTCTCGAGCTGTTGCCTGCCGCTCTCGCCATCGCCCTGCTCGCCGCCGTCGGCGTCGTGCACGTCACCTCGCGCGTGCTCGTCGTCAAGGTCGGCTACGAGCTCTCGAAGCTCGACGCCGAGGCCACCGCGCTGCAGCGCGACAACGACCGCCTCAAGCTCGAGCTCGCCACCCTGAAGAGCCCCGGCCGCCTCGAGACCATCGCCCGAACGAAGCTGAATCTGGCGCCGCCCGCTGCATCGGCCATCATCCACGTCGTGAAGAAGCGGTGAGCCTCTAGACGCATGAGAGACCTGAAGCGCCAGAAGGCCGCCGACGTCGAAGACCCCACGAGGTGGATGCGGCTCCGTCTGTCGCTCGTCGGCCTGGTCTTCCTGGGCCTGCTCGCCGGCGTCTTCGCCCGCGCCGTGCAGCTCCAGGTGCGCGAGCGCGAGCGGCTGCGCGGCATGGCGCAAGACCAGTACGTGCGCGAGGTCGAGATACCCGCGCGGCGCGGCGACATCTTCGACCGCCGCGGCGTGCCCCTCGCCCAGAGCGTCGACGTCGACAGCATCTGGGTCGACCCTTCGGCCTTGCCCGACGTGAAGCTCGCCTCGTTCGAGCTCGCCAAGGCCCTCGACGTCGATCGCGCCGAGCTCTACGAGCGCCTCTCGCGCGCCAAGCGCTTCGCCTGGGTCAAGCGCCAGGCACGCCCCGAAGACGTGCTCGCCGCCAAGAACCTCGGCTGGCCAGCCCTCGGCATCACCCGCGAGCCGCGCCGCTTCTACCCGCAGCGCGAGCTCGCCGCCCACGTCATCGGCATCGTCGGCACCGACGGCCGCGGCCTCGACGGCCTCGAGCTCGCCTTCGAAGACGAGCTCGCCGGCGACCGCACCACGCGCCCCGCCTTTCGCGATGCCCGCGGCCGCAAGGTGCTCACCGGCATCGACGACTCGGGCCGCCAGGGCGCCACCGTCACCCTCACCCTCGACCGCCACCTGCAGTACGTCACCGAGCGCGCCCTCGAGGCGGCCGTCGACTCGGCGAAGGCCACCGCCGGCATGGCGGTCGTGATGGACCCGAAGACCGGCGAGGTTCTCGCGCTCGCGAACGCCCCCCGCTTCAACCCCAACGCGCCCGAGAAGTCGGCACCCGGCTCGCTGCGCAACCGCAGCGTCACCGACGCCTTCGAGCCCGGCTCGACCTTCAAGGCCTTCGTCGTCGCTGCCGCCCTCGAGGCCGGCGTCATCGACACGTCGACGACCTTGAACTGCGAGAACGGCGCCTGGGCCATCGGCAAACACGTCATCAACGACACCCACCCGCACGCGTCGCTCAACGCCGCCAAGACCCTGCAGGTCTCGAGCAACATCTGCGCGGCCAAGATCGGCGCGCTCGTCGGCAGAAAGCCCCTCGTCGAGGCCTTCAACCGCTTCGGCTTCGCCGAGAAGCCCGGCCTCGGCCTGCCCGGCGAAGCCCGCGGCGTCATTCCCTTTCCCCGCGCCGAGGTCTCGCTCGCCACACAATCGTTCGGCCAGGGCCTCACTGCCAGTGCGATTCAGCTCGCTGCCGGTTACGCAGCGATCGCCAACGGCGGTACGTACATGAGGCCGTACGTGGTCTCGAAGGTGGTCGATGCCGACGGCGTGGTGCTGCTCGACAACCGCCCGGTCAAAGAGCGGCGTGTGGTCTCGGAAAAAGTGGCGAAGACCGTGGTCTCGATGCTCGAGGGTGTCGTCGAAAGAGAAGGCACCGCCCCGAAGGCCCGAATGGACGAGTACCGCGTCGCCGGCAAGACCGGCACCGCCCAGAAGGTCGACACCGTCGCGCGTGGCTATTCAGACAAGCGCATCGCCTCGTTCATCGGCATGGTGCCTGCCGAAGACCCCCGCGCCGTCATCGCCGTCATCATCGACGAGCCCAAGACCGACGTGTACGGCGGCCTCGTCGCCGCGCCCGCGTTCAAAGAGATCGCCCTGGCCGCGATGCCGTACCTCGGTGCGCCGCCGTCTCGCGCTCCCAAGGCGGTCGCCGTCGCACCTTCTCCGGCGCCGGCACCCGAGGCGAAGCCCGCAAAGAACCCCGTCGTCGCAGCAATCGAAGCGTTGGACACCATCACCGAGCCAATCGCCGCAGGCGTGGTGAGGGTGCCAGACCTGAAGGGAAAGGTCAGCCGTAACGCAGTTTCTGTTCTGCTCGCAGCATCACTCGAACCGCGGCTTTCTGGCTCCGGCAGGGTAACGTCCCAGGCACCAGCGCCGGGCTCCCTGGTGGACAGAGGAACCCGGGTCACTCTTCACCTGGCAGGCAACGCACCATGAAACTCAACGAGCTGCTCGCCGGAGTCGGCACCGAACCGCCCGCGGGCCCGAAGCACAAGGGCGACGTCACCGGCGTTTGTCACGACTCCCGAGCCGTCAAAGCAGGCGACCTCTACGTCGCCGTTCCCGGTACCAAGGTCGACGGCATCAACTTCGCCGCCGAGGCCGTCGGCAAGGGCGCCATCGCCGTCGTCGCCGAAAAAGACATCCCCGAGGTCAAGGTCCCCGTCTTCAAGGTGACCAGCGCGAGAAAGTCGCTCGCCCTCATCGCCGCCAACTTCTACAAGAAGCCCGCCGACGAGCTCACCCTGCTCGGCGTCACCGGCACCAACGGCAAGACCACCACCGCGTGGCTGCTCGAGAGCATCGCCGCCGCCGGCGGCGCCCAGACCGGCCTGCTCGGCACCATCGAGAACCGCTTCGCCGGCAAGAAGCTGCCTCCGACCCACACCACGCCCGACCCCGTGCAGCTCCACAAGACCTTTCGCGAGATGGTCGAGGCCGGCGTCGACACCGTCGTGATGGAGGTCTCGAGCCACGCCTTGAGCCAAGACCGCGTGCACGGCCTCACTTTTCGCGCCGCCGCGTTCACCAACCTCACGCGCGATCACCTCGACTTCCACAAAGACATGGAGTCGTACTTTCAGGCCAAGCGCCGCCTCTTCACCGACAACCTGAGCGCCGGCGGCGTCGCCGTCGTCAACGGTGACGACACCCACGCGGTGCGCATCTACAGCGAGCTCCGCGGCCTGAAGCGCATGGCGTGGAAGTTCTCGCGCAGCGGCGCCGGTGAAATTTCGGCCGCCGGTGTCGAGCTCACCAGCAACGGCATCAAGGCGAC
Source organism: Myxococcaceae bacterium (assembly GCA_016793725.1). GTDB lineage: Bacteria > Myxococcota > Myxococcia > Myxococcales > Myxococcaceae > Xiheicaenimonas > Xiheicaenimonas phototrophica. The sequence goes on from JAEUJP010000231.1 coordinate 4,780, forward strand.
CTTGAAGACGCCGGCGGGTGACATCGCCATCAAGAGCTCGCTCATCGGCGGCCACAACCTCGAGAACATTCTCGCGGCCGCCGGCGTCGCCCTGAGCGCCGGCTACTCGCGCCGCGACGTTCAAGACGGCATCGAGCGCGTCGTGCGCGTGCCAGGCCGTATGGAACGTGTCGTCGGCCGCATGCCCGGCGTCGTCGCCCTCGTCGACTACGCCCACACCGACGACGCGCTGAAGAAGGCGCTCGAGTCGGCCCGCGGCGTCACGCGTGGCCGCCTCATCGTCGTCTTCGGCTGCGGCGGCGATCGCGACGAAGGCAAGCGACCGCTGATGGGCGAGGCCGCAGCCGAGCTCGCCGACGTGCCGGTCATCACCAGCGACAACCCGCGCGGCGAAGACCCCGACGAGATCATCGCCGAGATCGTGCCCGGCCTCGAGAAGCACGGCCTGCGCCGCATGGGCGCCGCCAAGGCGAAGACCGGTGAGAAGGGCTACCTCGTCGAGGCCGACCGCGCCGCTGCCATCGCGCTCGCCGCCTCGCTCGCGAAAGAGGGCGACACCATTCTCATCGCCGGCAAGGGCCACGAGCCGTACCAGGAGGTGGGCGGCGAGAAGAAGCGCTTCGACGACGTCGAGGAGGCCACGAAGGCGCTCGGAGGCTGAAGGTGGCAGTGAAGTTCACAGACGACCAGGTCATGCGAGCCACCGGCGCGACGCGCGTTCGGAAGGGCGCGCGTGCGTCTTACACGGCCGTCTGCACCGACTCGCGCCACCTCGCGAAGAACTCCATCTTCGTCGCGCTGAAGGGCGAGACCTTCGACGGCCACAACTTCGTCGACGCCGTCGGCAAGGCCGGCGCCGACGCCGTCATCGTTCAGCGCAAGCACGCGCGGGCAGAAGCTCCCAAGGGCGTCACCGTCTTCGAGGTCGACGACACCCTCGCCGCGCTCGGCGGCCTGGGGCGCGCGTGGCGCAAGAAGTTCAAGTTCCCCATCGGCGCCGTCACCGGCAGCAACGGCAAGACGACGACCAAAGAGCTCATCGCCGCGATTCTCTCGACGCGCGGCCCCGTGCTGAAGACTTCAGGCAACCTCAACAACGAGATCGGCGTACCCCTCACGCTCTTCAACCTCGACGACCGGCAGGTCGCCGGCATCGTCGAGATGGGCATGAACCACCCGGGCGAGATCGGCTGCCTCACCGCCATCGCCCAGCCCGACGCCGGCCTCATCACCATCGTTCAGCCCGCCCACCTCGAGGGCGTCGGCAGCATCGAGGGCGTCGCCAGCGCCAAGGGCGAGCTCTTCAAGGGCCTGCGCGGCAGCGCCCTCGCCGTCGTGAACCTCGACGACGAGCGCATCGTCGAGCAGGCGAAGCTCAGCGGCGCGAAGACGTTGACCTGGGGCCGCGCCGCGCTCGCCCAGGTGCGCCTCGTCAAGACCGAGCCCCACGGCAGAGAGGGGCTCGCCATCACCATTCGTTACAAGGGGGTCGACTACCCCATCGCGCTGCGCCTCATCGGCGACCACAACGCCATGAACGCCACCGGCGCCTTCGCGCTGGCGATCGCCCTCGGCTACTCGCCCGAAGAGTGTGTGCGTGGCCTTGAAGCCGCACAGGCCCACGCCCGGCGGCTCCAGGTGCTCGAAGCGCCCGGCGGCGTCACCGTCGTCGACGACTGCTACAACGCCAACCCCGCGTCGATGAAGGCTGCCCTCGAGGCGCTGGGCGGCCTCGCGATCGAGGGCCGGCCGATTGCAGTGCTCGGCGACATGCTGGAACTCGGTAGAGACGAGCTGAAGGCCCACGAGCAGATGGGCGTGAACGCCTCCGACCTGGCGCAGCGCGTCGCCTTCTTCGGCACGCGCATGAAGGCCGCCTACAACGTCGCCACGAAGAAGCTGAAGCGCAACGCCGCCCACTTCGACAAGGTCGAGCTGCTCGTCGACTGGCTCAAGAACGACCTCGCGAAGGGTGACGTGGTGCTCGTGAAGGGCAGCCGCGGCATGAAGCTCGAGCGCGTCGTCGATGCGCTCACCGGCAAGCCGTCGTCGGCAGGGGGGCACTGAATGCTCTACCTGCTCTACGAGTGGCTCAAAGACAGCGAGACCGGCCGGCTCCTCAACTTCCTGCGCTACCCGACCTTTCGCATCGTCGCCGGCGGAGCCGCCTCGATGGTCATCGGCGTGCTGGTCGGCCCCAGGCTCATCGCCTGGCTGCGCTTTCGCCAGCACGGCATCTCGAACGTTCGCGAAGACACCCCCGACACCCACCAGAAGAAGAAGGGCACGCCCACGCTCGGCGGCACCCTCATTCTGCTCAGCATCTTCTTGGGCACGCTGCTGTTCGCCGACCTGAGGAGCCGCGTCGTGCTCGTCGCGCTGCTCATGACCGGAGGCTTCGGCTTCACGGGCTTCCTCGACGACTGGCTCAAGCTGTCGAAGCGCAACTCGAAGGGCCTGCCCGGCCGCTACAAGCTCGTCTTGCAGACCGGCTTCTACCTGCTCGGCGTCTTCGGGCTGCTCACCGACTGGTCTCACGGCACGCCGCACCTGCTCATCGACACCGCGCTGACGGTGCCGTTCGTGCCGACGCGCCACCTGCACCCCGACTTAGGCTGGCTCTACATCGCGTTCGGCTGGGTGGTCATCGTCGGCACCTCGAACGCCGTGAACATCACCGACGGCCTCGATGGCCTCACCATCGCCCCGACGGTCGTCAGCGCGGCGACGTTCGCGGTGCTCTGCTACGTGGCCGGCACCGGCGTCGCCATTGCCGACCAGGTGAACGGGCAGGTCGTCGGCGTGCCGCTGCACCAGTACCTCGGCATCGCGAAGGTCGAGGGCGGGTCGGAGCTCGCCATCTTCTGCGCGTCGATCGTCGGCGCGGGCATCGCATTCTTGTGGTTCAACTCGTACCCGGCGAGCGTGTTCATGGGCGACGTCGGCTCGCTCGCGCTCGGCGGAGCGCTCGGCACGCTCGCGGTGCTGTCGAAGAACGAGATCGCGTCGGCCATCATTCACGGCGTGTTCTTGACCGAGATCATGTCGGTCATGCTGCAGGTCGCGTCGTTCAAGTCTCGCGGCAAGCGCATCTTCAAGATGGCGCCGCTGCACCACCACTTCGAGCTCAGCGGTCTGCCCGAGCCGAAGATCATCGTCCGCTTCTGGATCGCCTCGGTCCTCTGCGGCGGCATCGCCATTCTGGGTCTCAAACTTCGATGAACAACCGCGCGGCCGTCATCGGCATGGGGAAGTCCGGCAAGGCAGCTACAGCCTTGTTGAAGTCTCGGGGCTACGACGTCACCACCTACGACGAAAAAGACGGCGCGTTCCCTTCGCCGTTTCCCGCGTTCGACTTCATCGTGCTCTCGCCCGGCGTGCCACGCGCGAAGGTGAACGCGACCTCACCCGTCATCGGCGAGATCGAGCTCGCCTGGCGCCTGCTGCCGAAGGGCGCCGGCCCCATTCTCGGCATCACCGGCACCAACGGTAAGAGCACGACCACCGCGCTGCTGGGCCACATGATCCCGCAAGCGTTCGTCGGCGGGAACCTCGGCCGCCCCTTCAGCGAGGCCTGCGAGAAGGTCTACCCGGTGCACGTCGTCGAGCTGTCGAGCTTTCAGCTCGAGAGCATCGTCGACACCCCGGTGCTGGGCAGCATCATCTTGAACCTCACGCCCGACCACCTCGACCGCTACGCGTCGCAGGCCGAGTACGGCGCGGCCAAGGCGCGCATCTTCAAGAACGCCCCGAAGAACGGCTGGGTCGTCGTCAACGGCGACGACCCCGCGGTGCTCGAGCTCTCGAAGCCCGCGACGGTGCCCGTGCACCGCTTCAGTCTCTCGCAGCCGTTCGAGTTCACCCTGAACAACCGCGCGCTGCGCGGCGACCACAACAGGCAGAACGCCATGGCCGCCGCGAAGTGCGCCCAGCTCTTTGGCCTCGCGAACGCGCAGATTCAAGCCGCGCTCGACACCTTCCCGGGCCTGCCGCACCGCCTCGAGCTCGTGCGCGAGGTGAACGGCGTCGAGTACATCAACGACAGCAAGGCCACGAACGTCGACTCGTCGCTCGTCGCGCTCGCGGCGCTCAAAGGCCCCATCTGGCTCATCGCCGGCGGCAAGGGCAAGGGCGCGCCGTACGAGCCGCTCGTGACCGCCGCGCGCGGCAAGGTCGCCGGCGTGCTCACCATCGGAGACGACGCGCCGGTCGTGGCGAAGGCGTTCGGCGGGCTCTTCACGGTGCACCCGTGCGAGACGCTGCCCAGGGCGATCGCAGAGGCACAAAAACTGGCGAAGCCCGGTGACACGGTTCTGCTCTCGCCCGCGTGTGCCTCCTACGACCAGTTCGACAACTTCGAGCACCGCGGTGACACCTTCAAACGCCTGGTGAACGCACTGTGACCACCGACACGAAGCGAGCCCTGCCGCTCACCTACGACCCGTTCATTCTCGCCGCGGTGCTGCTGCTCACCGGCCTCGGCCTCGTCATGGTCTACAGCGCGAGCGCGGTCACGGCCCAAGAGAAGCTGGGCGACGGCTTTCACTACCTGAAGCGCCAGGGCGTGGCGGCGTGCATCGGCCTGCTCGCGATGGCGACGGCGATGAAGCTCGGCTACCGGCGTATGGCGCGGCTCGCGTGGCCGCTCTTGCTCGTCGCCATCGTGCTGCTCATCGCCGTGCTGATTCCCGGCATCGGCAGCGTCGTGAACGGAGCGCGAAGGTGGATTCGATTTCCCGGCGCCAGCATTCAGCCCGCCGAGATCGCGAAGGTCTGCTGGGCCATCTACCTCGCGTACTCGCTCGCGAAGAAGCAAGACAAGGTCACGCACTTCTCGATCGGCTTCTTGCCGCACCTCGCGCTCGGCGGCGTGCTCGTGCTGCTGTGCATGGCCGAGCCCGACTTCGGCTCGTCGGTGGCGCTGCTCTTCCTCATGTTCGTGCTGCTCTTCGCGGCGGGCACGAAGCTCAGCTACCTCGTCGGCAGCGTGCTCATGTCGCTGCCGTTCGCGTACCACGCGATCGCGAGCTCGCCGTACCGGCTCAAGCGCATCACGGCTTTTCTGGACCCGTGGGCCAACCGCCAGGGCTCGGGCTACCAGGTGGCCGAGTCGCTGATGTCGATCGGCTCGGGCGGCATCACGGGCCTGGGCCTCGGTGACGGCCGGCAGAAGTTGTTCTTCCTGCCCGAAGCGCACACCGACTTCATCTTCTCGATCATCGGCGAAGAGCTCGGCCTCATCGGCGTCGCGGCGCTGGTGCTGCTCTATGGCGTGCTCATCTGGCGCGGCGTGCGCGCGTCGCTCAACGCGAGCGAGCCGTTCGGCTCGTACCTCGGCCTCGGCATCACGTCGCTCATCGCCTTCCAGGCCATCACCAACATGGCGGTCGCCATGGGCCTCGTCCCGACCAAGGGGCTCACGTTGCCGTTCGTCTCGTACGGCGGCTGCTCGCTCATCGTGCTGATGGGCGCGGCAGGTCTCCTGCTCTCGGTCAGCTCGACCTCAGAGGGCGTGAGGCGCCGAGCGACTGCGCAGAAGACCCGCACGGCCACGCGAGAAACCCCACTGGCCGGGGTGCCAGCGTGATCACCGATTCCCGATTCGCGAGCCCGGCAAGCGTCCCCGTCCCCGTCTTTCACGAAGGGGCACCGACGTGAGAGTGCTGATCGCCGGCGGCGGCACGGGCGGCCACCTCTTCCCGGGCATCGCGCTCGCCGAAGAAGTGACCACCCGCCACCCGAAGAACGACGTCGTCTTCGTCGGCACCAACCGTGGCCTCGAGGCCCGCGTCGTGCCCGCCGCCGGGTTCAAGCTCGAGACCATCACCTCGCGCGGCCTGAAGGGCATGGGCCCGCTCAACCTGCTCGTCGGCCTCTTGCTCTTGCCCGTCTCGTTCTTCGAGTCGGCGTGGCTGCTCTTTCGCCACAAGCCCGACGTCGTCGTCGGCGTCGGCGGCTATTCGTCGGGCCCCGTGGTCATGGCCGCCTGGCTCATGGGCGTGCCCACCGCCGTGCAGGAGCAGAACGCGCTCCCCGGCGCCACCAACAAGGTGCTCGGCCGGTTCGTCAAAGCGGTCTTCCTCGCGTTCGACGAGGCGCGCCGCTTCTTCCCCGAGAAGAAGGTGCACGTCATCGGCAACCCGATTCGCCGAAAGCTGCTCGACAACTACCTGCGCTCGACCACGCCGCACGAGAAGTTCACCGTGCTCGTCTTCGGCGGCTCGCTCGGCGCGAAGGGGCTGAACTCCCGCGTGCTCGACTCGCTCCAGCACCTCGATGATCTGAAGGGCGAGCTCAAGTTCATTCACCAGACCGGCAAGGCCGACCTCGACACCGTGCGCGCCGGCTACGCTTCACCCGGGTGGGACGCCGACGTCGTCGAGTTCATCGACGACATGTCTGCCGCCTACGCCAAGAGCGAGCTCGTCATCTGCCGCGCCGGCGCCACCACGCTCGCCGAGCTCACCGTCTGCAAGAAGGCCGCGATCCTCGTCCCGTTCCCATTTGCTACCGATGATCACCAGGCCGTCAACGCCGGCGCCCTCGTCAACGCCGGCGCCGCCGTCATGTTTCGCGAGGCCGACCTCGACGGCGCGAAGCTCGCCGCCGAAATTCGCGCCCTCAAGGCCGACGGCGAGCGCCGCAAGAAGATGGAAAAGGCCGCCGGCCAGCTCGGCCGCCCCGAGGCCGCCCGCGAGATCGCCGACGTCTGTATGGAAATGATGTGGAAGAAGTGGGGCGAGCAGGGCCGCCCGAGGAAATCAGCATGAGCTCGCTCGACCGCCCCTCGGCCCCCCGGCCGTGTTCGTCACCCATCAAGACCCGCCCCACCCCCCACCGTCACTTAGTCGGCATCGGCGGCATCGGCCTGAGCGGCATCGCCGAGGTGCTCTTGAACCTCGGCTACCAGATCTCGGGCAGCGACCTGAAAGAGAGCGAGGTCACGAAGCGCCTCACCCAGCTCGGCGCCCGCATTCTCTACGGCCACAAGGCCGAAAACCTGCTCGACAGCGACGTCGTCGTCATCTCGTCGGCCGTGCGCAAAGACAACGCCGAGGTCGTCGCGGCGCGGCAGCGCAAGATCCCCGTCATACCCCGCGCCGAGATGCTCGCCGAGCTCATGCGGCTCAAGTACGCCGTCGCCATCGCCGGCTCACACGGCAAGACCACCACCACCTCGATGGTCGCCTCGGTGCTCAACGCCGCCGGCAAAGACCCCACCGCCGTCGTCGGCGGCAAGGTCAACGTCATCGGCAGCAACGCCCGCCTCGGCAAGAGCGAGCTCATGGTCGTCGAGGCCGACGAGTCTGACGGCTCGTTCTTGAAGCTCCACCCCAGCATCGCGGTGGTCACCAACATCGACCCCGAGCACATGGATTTTTACCGCTCGCTCGATGCCCTCAAGTCTGCGTTCACCGAGTTCTGCAACCGCGTGCCCTTCTACGGGCTGAACGTGCTCTGCCTCGATCACCCGAACGTGCAGGCCCTGCTGCCGCACATCGAGAAGCGCTTCGTCACCTACGGCTCGGTGCACACCGCCGACTACCGCCTCGAGGGCGTCGAGCTCGACGGCTACGCCACGAAGTTCCGCGCCTATCGCCACGACACCGACCTCGGCCCCTTCACCGTCAAGATGGTCGGCGCCCACAACGCGATGAACGCGCTCTCGGTCATCGCCATCGCCGAAGAGCTCGACGTGCCGCTCGACACCGTGCGCAAGGCGCTCGCCGAGTTCGAGGGCGTGCAGCGCCGCTTCACCGTCAAGGGCGAGGCGAGGGGCGTCACCGTCGTCGACGACTACGGCCACCACCCCGCCGAGGTGAAGGCCACGCTCGCCGGCGCGCGCAAGGCGTTCGGCCGCCGCATCGTGGTCGCATTTCAGCCGCACCGCTACACGCGCACGCACGACCTCATGAGCGAGTTCGTCAGCGCCTTCAACGACGCCGACGTCGTCTTCCTCACCAGCATCTATGCGGCCGGCGAAGACCCGATTCCCGGGGTCACCGGCAAGTCGCTCGCCGACGCCGTCACCGCCCACGGCCACCGCGACGTCACGTTCGTCGAGAAGCGCGCCGACCTCGCCGCCGCGCTCGCCGGTCGCGTGAAAGACGGCGACATCGTCATCACGCTCGGCGCCGGCGACATCACGCAGGTCGGGCCCGACCTCCTCGCGCAGCTCGGGGCCGCGAAGTGATGCCCGCGCGCTCTCACCCGCTCTCGCGCGACGTCACCTTCGACGTGCCCCTCGCGAAGTGGACGAGCGTTCGTGTCGGCGGCAGCGCCGAGGCCCTCGTCAAGCCGAGCCACCCCGACGTGCTCGTGCAGACGCTCGCCATCGCGAAACGAGAAGGCCTCGCCGTCAGCATTCTCGGCGGCGGCGCCAACACCCTCGTCGGCGACGGCGGCGTGCCCGGCGTCACGCTCAAGCTCCCGTCGGGCGGCGAAGAGGTCGACGGCGACCTCATCACCCTCTCGGCCGGCGCCCCCATCACCCGCCTCGTCACGCTCATGAAGCAGCAGCAGCGCGTGGGCGCCGAGTTCCTCGCGGGCATCCCCGGCACCATCGGCGGCGCCACCACCATGAACGCCGGCACGAAGAACGGTGAGTGCATGCGCATCGTCGACGGCCTCGAGCTCGCCACCGCCGATGGCATCGGCTGGGTGAAGAGCCTGCCGTTCGTCTACCGCCACACCGCGATACCCGCCGGAGCCGTCGTCACCCGTGTGCGCTTCAGGCTGGGGCAGGGCGACCTGAAAGAGAGCCAGGCCAAGATGGAGGCCGACCTCGGCTACCGCAAGCGCACCCAGCCGCTCGACAAGCCGAACTTCGGCAGCGTGTTCACGAACCCGCCGGGCGACCACGCCGGCCGGCTCATCGAGAGCGTGCAGCTGAAAGGGCACCGCATCGGCAACGCGCAGATCTCAGAGCTCCACGCGAACTGGATCGTGAACCTCGGCGGCGCCACCGCCCGCGACGTCGTCGCCCTGATGGAGCTCGCCACCACCCGCGTTCGCGACTCGAGCGGCGTCACCCTCACGCCCGAAGTCAAACGCATCGGAGTCTTCACCCCATGATGACCATCGACGACCTGAAAGCGAAGCGCATCGGAGTGCTGCTCGGCGGCATGAGCAGCGAGCGCGACGTGAGCTTGAAGAGCGGCGCCGCCATCGCCAAGGCCCTGCGCGAGGCCGCGTACACCGTCGTCGAGATCGACGTGCAGAGAGATCTGCCCCAGCGCCTGCTCGCCGAAAAAATCGACGTCGCGTTCATCGCCCTGCACGGCCGCTACGGCGAAGACGGCAGCGTGCAGGGCCTGCTCGAGTCGATGTTCATCCCCTACACCGGGAGCGGGGTGCTCGCCTCGAGCGTCGGCATGGAGAAGGTCTTCACGAAGCAGGTCTTCGTGGCGCGCGGCATTCCGACTCCGAAGCACGTCGTCTTCGAGACCGTCGACCAGGCGCTCGAAGAGAAGCTGCCGTTCGACCTGCCCGTCGTCGTGAAGCCGAGCCGCGAGGGCAGCTCGGTCGGCGTTTCGCTGGCCAAAGACGCGACCCAGTACCGCGACGCGGTGAAGCAGGCCGGCAAGCTCGCGGGCCTCATCATGGTCGAGCAGTTCATCAAGGGCCGCGAGGTGCAGGGCGCGGTGCTCGACGACGAAGCGCTCGGCGTCATCGAGATCGTGCCGGCCCGCGAGTTCTACGACTACGAGGCGAAGTACGGAGCCGGCTCGGGCACGCAGTACATCTTCCCCGCGCGGCTCGACCCCGAGCTCTACGACCGCGTCAACCAGACCTGCCTCGCGGCCCACCGCGCGCTCGGGTGCAGCGGCGCGACCCGCAGTGACGCGATCGTGACCGAGAAGGGCGAGCTCTACCTGCTCGAGGTGAACACCCTGCCGGGCATGACCGCGAGCAGCCTGTTGCCCAAGATCGCGGCGGGAAAAGGCCTGTCTTTCACCCAGCTCTGCGAGCGGCTGCTCCAGGGCGCATCGCTCAAGGCGTGACCAAAAAATTGCCCTCGGATCTCCGCGGGTTGACGATTGCGTCATCCCGCCACACCCATGTTGCTGACCACGAAGAAAAACCGCCGCAAACGAGATGTCGCCGCCGCCGCGAAGGCGCACGCGCCGTTCGTGCTGAAGCTCTGCGGTGCGGCGCTGCTCATCGTGGGCGTGGGCTTCGGCGGCCAGCTCGCGTGGGCGTGGGCGCAGGTCAGCCCGCAGTTCGTCGTGAAGTCGGTCTCGGTCTCGGGCAACGCGCGCTCGGCTGACGCCGAGCTGCTCAAGCTCGCCGGCCTCGACGTCGCCCAGAACCTGTTTCAGCTCGACACCGCGCAGCTCGAGCGCGCTCTCGGTACCCACCCGTGGGTGAAAACCGCGAAGGTGTCGCGGCACTTCCCGTCAGGGCTCGCGATCGCCATCGTCGAGCACGAGCCCGCCGCGGTCGTCTCGCTCGGCGAGCTCTACCTCGTCGACGCCGACGGCCTGCCGTTCAAGCGGCTGCAGGCGCAAGACGAGCTCGACCTGCCGATCGTCACCGGCCTCGACCGTGACGGCTACACCGAGCGGCCGCTCGAGGCGCACGACCGCATCGTCGCGGCGCTGGCGGTGCTCGAGCAGTGGAAGCCGGCGCCCGCAGAGGTTCGTACGTCGGTTCACGGGGTGACCGTCGTACAGACCGACGGCCTCGAGGTTCGACTCGGTGAGGGTGACCTGGCCGCGAAGCTCGAGCGCCTCGCACGAGTTCGTAGAGAGCTCCAGAGCCGCAAGCTGACCGCCGACGTCATCAGGCTCGACAACCGCATGAGGCCCGACTGGGTCACGGTTCAACTTTCAACTTCAGCAACGAAATAACGGAGGGCATCAATGGCAAAGCAGAAGGGCGGAGAGATCGTCGTGGGCCTCGACATCGGCACGACGAAGATCTGCGCGATCGTCGGTGAGATCTCGGACGAGGGCATCGACATCATCGGCATCGGCACGCACCCCAGCAAAGGTCTGCGCAAGGGGGTGGTCGTCAACATCGAGAGCACGGTCGGCTCGATTCGGCGCGCGATCGAAGAGGCCGAGGCCATGGCCGGCACCGAGATCAGCCACGTCTACACGGGCATCGCCGGCGGCCACATCAAGGGCTTCGGCAGCCGCGGTGTGGTCGCGCTGAAAGACAAAGAGGTGCGCGAGGCCGACATCGCGCGCGTCATCGAGCAGGCGAAGACGGTCAACATTCCCGTCGATCGCGAGGTCATTCACGTGCTGCCGCAGGAGTTCATCGTCGACGACCAGGGCGGCATCAAAGAGCCCCTCGGCATGGCCGGCTACCGCCTCGAGGCGAAGGTGCACATCGTGACGGGCGCCGTCGCGAGCGCGCAGAACATCGTGAAGTGCGCGAACAAGACGGGCCTCAACGTCGCCGACATCGTGCTGCAGCCGCTCGCGTCGAGCGAGGCGGTGCTGACCGACGAAGAGAAAGAGCTCGGCGTGTGCCTCGTCGACATCGGCGGCGGCACGACCGACATCGCGATCTTCGCGGGCGGCTCGATCGTTCACACGGCGGTCATCGCGCTGGGCGGCAACAACCTGACGAACGACATCGCGGTGGGCCTGCGCACGCCGGTGCACGAGGCCGAGCGCATCAAGCAGAAGTACGGCTGCTCGATGGCGTCGATGGTCGACAAGAGCGACATGATCGAGGTGCCGTCGGTCGGTGGCCGTGAGCCGCGCGTGATGGGCCGGCAGATCTTGAGCGAAATTCTCGAGCCGCGGGTCGAAGAGATCTTCCAGCTCGTGCACCGCGAGATCGAGCGTAACGGCTTCGCCGAGATGCTGACGAGCGGCGTGGTCATCACGGGCGGCTCGACGCTGCTGCCGGGCATGAACGAGCTGGCTGAAGAGGTGATGGGCGTGCCGGTGCGTCGGGGCACGCCGCGCGGCATCGGCGGGCTGGTCGACGTGGTGAAGAGCCCCATCTACGCGACGGGCGTGGGCCTGGTCGTCTACGGGGCGAAGCACCAAGACCGGCGCATGTTCCGCATTCGCGAAGAGAACGTGTTCAAGAAGGTGAAGGGCCGCATGAGGGAGTGGCTCGAAGAGGTGTTCTGAAAACTTGCGACAGCGCTGTAGCAACCGAGAATCGAGCGAACCCATGGACTCTTTCGAGCAGAGCAAGCAGGCAGCAAAAATTCGGGTGGTCGGCGTCGGCGGCGCTGGCTCCAACGCGGTGAACACGATGATCGCGAACGCGCTCGAGCGCGTCGACTTCATCGCGTGCAACACCGACATTCAGGCGCTGCAGAACAGCAAGGCGGCGACGCGCATTCAAATCGGCGCGGCGCTGACGCGCGGCCTCGGCGCAGGCGCGAACCCCGAGATGGGGCGCCAGGCGGCGACCGAGTCGAAAGACGACATCGCGAAGGCGCTCGAGGGTGCCGACATGGTGTTCGTGACGGCCGGCATGGGTGGCGGCACGGGCACGGGTGCGGCGCCGGTCATCGCCGACATCGCGAAGTCGATGGGCGCGCTGACGGTCGGCGTCGTGACGAAGCCGTTTCAGTTCGAGGGCAACCGGCGGCGCAAGGCGGCCGAGCAGGGCCTGCAGGAGCTGAAGGCGGCGGTCGACACGCTCATCACGATTCCGAACCAGCGGCTGCTCACGATCTCTTCCGAGCCGATGCCGCTGCTCGACACCTTCCGCCGGGCCGACGAGGTGCTGCTGCACGCGGTGCAGGGCATCTCGGATCTCATCCAGTACCACGGCTACATCAACGTCGACTTCGCCGACGTGAAGACGATCATGAGCGAGCAGGGGCTCGCGCTGATGGGCACGGGCCGGGCGAACGGCGAAAAGCGTGCGCTGCGCGCGATGGAGCAGGCGATCAGCTCGCCGCTGCTCGAAGACGTCAGCATCGACGGCGCGCGCGGCATGCTCATCAACATCACGGGCGGGCGCGACATCACGCTGCAAGAGGTGAACGAGGCGGTGTCGCTGGCGCATGACGCGGCCGACCCCGAGGCGAACATCATCTTCGGCTCGCTCATCGATGAGAACGCGCACGACGAGGTGAAGATCACGATCATCGCGACGGGCTTCGTTCACCGCGAGGTGAAGCAGGTGCGGGCTCCGGTGGCGGTGCAGGTGCCGCTGATTCCGCGGCCGGCGACGCCGATTCCGCGCGAGGTGGTGTCGGCGCCGGTGCAGCCGCAGCTGACGGCGGCGCAGCCGGTGCCGGTGACGATCTCGCGCGAAGAGGTGGCGACGCTGGTGCCGGCGAAGGCCGGCGCGCGCACGCTGTCGGCCGAGCACCCGCGCACGCCGGTGTCGCGGCCGCCTCCGCCGCAGCGCGAGAGCCTCGCGCTCGATGAAGACGAATTCGACATTCCGACTTTCCTGAGGCGCCAGGGGCACACGGAGCTGCCGTAGGTCTTCCGGGGCGTTGCGCTCCGCGGCCTTCAAGCTTCGGGTTGGAAGAGTCTGATGAAGTGACGAGGGCGCCGAGCTCGAAAGACCTCGGCGCCCTCGGCTCTTTCAGCGACGGCGGCGAATGAGCATCGCGATCGCCGCGAGCAGCATCGCGCTCGCCGGCGCTGCCTGGCACCCGCCGATCACCTGCTCGGGGGGGCCGGCCGTCGGCGGCGTCGGCGCAGGCTGCATCGGCTCGACGTGCATCGACGGCGGAGGGGCCGGCTGGGCCGGCGGCGGCTGCTGCGGGTTCATCGACGGCGGCGGCTGCATCATGGTCGGCGGCGGCGGCATCGACGGCATCGCGGCGGGCGGCACGACCTCGAAGCTCGCGACGACGTCGTGTGCACGATCCATCGTGACCGTCATCTGCGCGCTGGTGCCGACCGTCGCGCCGTCGAGCTTCCACCCGGTGAAGCGGTAGCCCTCGAGCGGCGTGGCGGTGACCGTGACGACCGACTCTTCGACGTAGTCGGCCGCATCGGGCGTGCGAGTGACCGAGCCACCGGTCTCACTGACGACGTTCAGCACGAACCGAGACGGGGGC
>JAEUJP010000228.1 GCA_016793725.1 Myxococcaceae bacterium
CTCGAGGCGCAGCTCAAGGGCGGCAAGAAGTAGGGCGCCACGACGGTCGGTCGCCGTTTGCGGGTTTCGAGCAGACGGCGTATTCCCGCCTGCGCGTGCCGCCGGTCGCTCCCATCGACGTTCTCACCGGCATCGAGGCCGCCCGCTTCACCGCCTACGTTCACTACCCCTTCTGCCTCTCGAAGTGCCCCTACTGCGACTTCGCCTCGATCGCGTCGCGTGAGCCTCCCAACGCGCGCTACACCCGCGCGGTGCTCGCCGAGCTGAAGCTCCGCGGTTCACCTCGCCTCGACGCGCTGTACTTCGGCGGCGGCACACCTTCTCTCTGGCCTGCCCGGTTCGTCGGTGAAGTGCTCGACGCCCTCTCGCTCGAAGGCGGCGCCGAAATCACCCTCGAGGCCAACCCTGGCGCCGCCGACGCCTCACGCTTTCGCGACTACCGCGCAGCCGGCGTCAACCGCCTGAGCATCGGCGTGCAGTCGTTTCAGGCCTCGACGCTCGCCGCCCTCGGCCGCGCTCACGACGGCGACGCCGCCGAAGCCGCGTTCCGCGCAGCCCGGGCGGCCGGCTTCGACAACGTCTCGCTCGACTTCATCTACGGCGTTCACGGCCAGACGCTCGACCAGGTCGTGAGCGATGCAGCCCGCGCCGCGTCGCTCGAGCCAGAGCACCTCTCGGCCTACGCGCTGACCCTCGAAAAAGAGGCGCTCGCCGAAGAGGTGCCCCTCGCGAAGCAGCTGAGCCGCGGCGAGGTGACGCTGCCGCCCGACGACGCCGTCATCGCGATGCAGCGCGCCGTCGCTGCGGAGTACGCGCGCGTCGGCCTTCAGCGCTACGAGATCTCGAACTACGCGAAGCCGGGCTTTCACTCGCGCCACAACGCCGCGTACTGGACGGGGGGCGAATACCTCGCGCTGGGCTCGGGCGCGACCGGCCGCATCGGCAACGTGCGCTGGCAGAACCACCGCAGCGCCGAGAGGTACCTCGCTGACGTCGAGGCCGGCCGGCTGCCCGAAGCGAACCGCGAGCCGCTCGACGACCAGACGCTCGCCGCCGAACGCGTGGCGATGGGCCTGCGGCTCGTCAGCGGCATCAGGCTCGCCGGGCCCGCCGATGAGCTCGGCCGCCTCGAGCGCGCCGGCCTCGTCACGCTCGGCGAACGCGTGCGCCTCACCGACCGCGGCTTCGACGTGCACTCATCGGTCGCGGCCGCGCTCATGTAGCCGGGCGTGGTAGGAAACCGGCATGCTCCACCGCGTCTTGTTCGCCGTGAACGTCGCGCTGCTCACCACGCACCAGGCCGACGCGGCCTACCAACGCGAGTGGGAGGTCTTCGGGGTGCCGGGCGGCCCGGGCTTCTTCTTCGCGTTCAATGTGCTCGCCGTGCTGCTGCTCGCCCTGGGCCTCGGTGCGGTCGCCGCCGGCCACCGGTGGTCGCGCCCCATCGTCGTCGCGTGCGCGGCGTTGGGGCTCGTCACCTGCGCAGTTCACACGGTGTTCTTGTTCGTCGATTCCACCGCGTTTCGCGGCGTCGCATCGCTGCTCATTCTCGACGGCATCCTCTGCGTGTCGATCGCTCAGCTCGTGACGCTGAGGCGCATCGCCCGCGTGGGCCACTCCATTCCCCTGCCTTCGTAGCGCCGGTCGCGTGGCCACTCGAACCGAAAACGAAGAGACGCTGGTCCCCGCCGGCCCCGTCAGCGACGACCGCTTTCGCTCGGGCCAGCTCATCGGCGAGGGCGGCCAGGCCGCCGTACATCGCATGCGCGACAAGAAGCTCGACCGCGACGTCGCGATGAAGGTCATGAAAGGGGCTGCCGCCGCCCGCGCCGACGAGGTCGGCCGCTTCGTCGACGAGGCCCGCATCACCGCCGGCCTCGAGCACCCGCACGTGCCGTCGGTTCACGACCTCGGCGTCACGCCCGACGGCCGACACTACTTCACGATGCAGCTCGTCGAGGGCGACACGCTCGCCGGCCTGCTCGCTCCGAAGAAGTTCGACGCCGCCGACGACGTGCAGCTCTACCACGCGCTGCAGGTGTTGATTCGCGTCTGCGAGGCCGTCTCGTACGCCCACTCGAAGGGCGTCATTCACTGCGACCTGAAGCCCTCGAACGTGATGGTCGGCCCGCACGGCCAGGTCTACGTGATGGACTGGGGCATCTCGCGTCGCCTGAAAGACCCTGCCACGCGCGGCGCGGTGCTCGGCACGGTCGGCTACATGTCGCCCGAGCAGGCCCGCGGGCAGACCCAAGCGCTCGACGCCCGCACCGACGTCTACGCGCTCGGAGCGCTGCTCTACCGCATCGTCGTCGGCTTCCCGCCGTACCACGCGCAGTCGGCCGACGCCGGCCTCGACCTCGCGAAGCGTGGCACCGTGTTTCCCCCCGAAGCCCAGGCGCGCGGCCGCTCGATGTCGCGGCGCCTGCTCGAGATCGCGATGAAGGCGCTCGAGCGAGACCCGAAGAAGCGCTACGGCAGCGTCGATCAGCTGCGCGGCGAGCTCGAGTCGTACGTGCGCGGCGCCGCCCGCTTTCCCGAGCGGGCGTATGCGAAGGGCGACGTGATCGTGCGCGAGGGCGCCGCCGCCGACTGCGCGTTTCTGATTCGTTCGGGCCGCGTCGAGGCGAGCCGCAAGGTCAAGGGCAAGAAGAGAGTCTTGCGCAAGATGGGCGTCGGCGAGCTATTCGGCGAGGCCGCCATCTTCGACAAGAAGCCGCGCACCGCGACCGTCGTGGCGCTCGAGGCGACGCGCGTCGCGGTCTTCAGCAAGAGCTCGCTCGCCGAAGAGATGGGGCGCGCCGACGTGCTCTCGCTCGCGCTGACGTCGGTGCTGCAGCGGTTTCACGAGCTCGACTCGAGGGACGACGCGTGAGCAAGTTCTTCATCTGGTACCTGCTCGCACGCATGACGGGCAGCCCGATCGCCAGCGCCATCGGCCTCATCGTCTTCTACTGGGCCATCGACCGGTACACGCTCGGCGTGCTGCCCGACCCGTTTCGCTTCGTGAGCACCCTGCGCAAGCGGTGGAGGCTCGAGACCCACCTGACCATCGCCCCCCACGACCGCAAGGCCCGCACCGACCTCGCCGAGGTGTACCTGTCGCGCAAGCAGTACGCGAAGGCCGTCGAGGTGCTGCGCCCGAACCTCGAGGCCGGCGACGACGACATCGCCACGGTGTTCGACATGGGCGTCGCATGCCTCGGCGCCGGCCACACCACGCAGGGCGAGAAGCTGCTCGAGCACGCGCTCGAGATGCAGCCCGATTTTCGCGTCGGCGAAATTCACCTCGCGCTCGGCCGCTGGCGCCTCGAGCGCGGCGACTGGGCCGGAGCGAAGCAGGCCCTCGAGCGCCTCGTCAGCGCGCGCAAGGGCACCGTCGAGGGCCGGCTCTTGCTCTCACGCGCGCTCGACGGGCTGAAAGACGACGGCGCCGCCGCGCTCATGCGCGACCAGGCGTGGGACGAGTACGTCGCCGCCCCACGCTTTCAGCGCCGGCGCGAGCGGCTGTGGGCGTGGCGAGCCAGGCCCTCGCGGCCGCTGATGTACGCGACCGCGCTGGCCCTCGGGCTGTTTCTCGTCGGCCGGTTCGTGCTGCCCGAGGTTGCGAAGCAGACCGGGC
>JAEUJP010000237.1 GCA_016793725.1 Myxococcaceae bacterium
GGTCGAGCGCGAGTTCTATCGAATGGACAACGAGATCATGAACCCGCCGCCGCAGATTCATGCTCCGACCGACTCGGTGCCGGCGACATCGAGCCTGCCCGATGCGGTGCACCCCGAAGCGCCGCAGCCCGACACGGCGCACGCGCCGGTCGACGAACCTGCCTCGACGGCAGCCTCACCCGTGCAGAGCGAGCTCGCGCTGCAGCACCCGCCGCTCGACGAGTCAGAGCCGGGCCACCCGAACTACAACCGCGAAGAGAAGCCGGCCGACGAAGCGCCGCCGACGTCTGACTCGCCGTCGCAGAAGGCCGGCTGACCCCAAGATGCCCGCCTTGACTGCAGGCCAGGCGCAGACCCCCGACGACTTTCGCATGAGCCTCGCCGAGCACCTCGGTGAGCTGCGCAAGCGCCTGTTTCGCATCGTCATCTCGGTGCTGGTGCTGGGCGTCGGCGCGCTGGCCTTCGCGAAGACGCTGTATGGCCTCTTGATGCTGCCGGTCTTGCGCGCGCTGCCGCCCGAGGCGTCGGCGCTCGTCTACACGTCGGCGATCGAAGAGTTCAACGTGTACATGAAGGTCGGCCTGTACGGCGGCGTCTTCCTGACCACGCCGGTCATCTTGTGGCAGCTGTGGGGCTTCGTCTCGCCGGGCCTCTACGACAACGAGCGCAAGCTCGCCGCGCCGTTCATCTTCTTCGGCACGGCGGCCTTCGTCGCGGGCGCGTCGTTCTGCTACTTCGCGGTGCTGCCGCAGATGTTCAAGTTCCTGCTCCGCGAAGAGCGCGCCATCGCGCTCGAGGGCCGGCTGAACACGGGCCGGCTGCGTGAAGAAGACGCGATTCGGTACTTGCGGCTCGGCAACGTCGCGCGGGCGGCGGCGCTGGCGCGCGAGGCGACGAAAGATCTCGAGGCGGCGGGTGAAGGCCAGGCGAAGGCCGAAAAAGAGAAGCTGTTCGACCTGAGCCTCGAGGTCACGCTGGTGCCGAAGCAGAGCGTCGACGTGCTGACGCGCCTCGAGGGGCTCGGCCGCCTCATCGACGCGACGCGCGATGGCTTCGGTCAGGGCTCGCTGTCGGTGCTGTCGAGCGTGATGGAAAAGCGGCAAGAGGCCGTGGCGGCCTACGGCCTGCGTGACTTCACGAAGGCGACGGCGCTGGCCGACGAGGCGGCGAAGCTGCTCGAGGGCATCGACCCGTCGGCGGCGAGCGACATGGGCGCGCTGTGGCAGCTCGAGCGAGACCTCGGCACGGGCAAGGCGACCTACGAGTCGAACAACTGGACGCGGCCGATGCTCTCGATGAACGAGCAGCTGACGCTCGTGCTCATCTTGCTGCTCGCGTTCGGGCTCATCTTCGAGCTGCCGCTGGTGATGGCGGTGCTGTCGCTGGTGGGGCTGGTGAAGTCGAGCTTCCTCTTCAAGTACCAGCGGCACGCGTTCGTGGTGTGCCTCATCGTGGCGGCGGTCATCACGCCGACGGGTGACGTCATCAACCTGTCGCTGATGGCCGGCCCCATGATCGCCTGCTACGAGCTGGGCGTGCTGCTGGTGTGGATCATCGAGAAGCGCCGCAAGAACGCGCCGCCTGACGACCCGGCGAACCCCGAGGGTGGGACGCCGGCGTGACGTTGGAGTTCAGGCTCCGCTACGCCTGGGCGGTGCTGCGCCGTTTCCGCATCACGCTCGCGTTTCTGGTGCTGCTGTTTCTGGTGCTGCCGGTGGTGTTCATCGGCGTGTACCCGACGGGCACGGGCGAGCCGATCTCGTACGGGCGGGCGCTGCACCACATCTATTTTCTGCTCTTCGGGCAGCCCTCGCTCGACTACGTCGACGTGTGGCTGATCGAGGCGATGAACATCATCATTCCCCCGCTCGGCATCGCGACGGTGGTGGATGGCGGCGTTCGTTTCGGGTACCTGTTCTTCGCGAAGCACAAAGCCGAGAAGGAGTGGATCGAGGTGATCGCCGAGGCCATGAAGGGGCACGTCGTGGTCTGCGGCGCAGGCCGGGTCGGCTATCGCGTCACGCTGCAGCTGCTCGCCCTGAAGCGGCCGGTGATGGTGATCGAGGCGCGCGAAGATGCCCACTTCGTGTCGACGCTGCGCGACATGAACGTGCCGGTGCTCATCGACGACGCGCGCAACCCGCTCGCGCTCAAGCGGCTGAACCTGGCGCAGGCCGAGGCGATCATCTGCGCGACGAACGACGATCTCGCGAACCTCAACGTGGCGCTCGATGCGCGCAAGGCGAACCCCACCTTGCGCATCGTGCTGCGGCTGTTCGACGAAGATCTCGTCGAGCGCGTGCGAGAGAACTTTCGTGCCGAGGCGCACTCGACCTCGGCGCTCGCGGCGCCGGCTTTTGCGCTGACGGCGCTCGACCCGAGAATCCTCCACTCGTTCAACGTCGGGCCCCACCTGATGGTGGTGTCGAAGTTCGACGCGAACGTGAAGCTCGAGGGCATGTCGATCGGCGACCTGCGCGACCGGTTCGGCGGTCTGACGCTGGGGCTGAAGCGAGCAGGGGCCGAAGAGCAGCTCCACCCGCCGGGCGAGACGAAGATCGCGAAGGCCGACTGCCTCACCGTGCAGTGCCGCTACGACGAATACCGGACCCTGCGTGAGTTCACGGGCGAGCAGGCGCCTCCACTTTCTGCGCAGCACCACTGACGAGAGAAGACACCATGGCGAAGATCGCACTCATCCCGGGCGACGGAGCAGGCATCGAGGTCGCCGCCTCGGCGAAGGCCGCAGTGAAGAAGCTCACCCCGCACCACGAGCTCGTCGAGTTCGACTACGGCGCCGACCGGTACCTGAAGACCGGCGTGGGGCTGCCGCCCGGTCAGCTCGAAGAGTTTCGCAACGACTACGACGCGATTCTGTTCGGAGCCGTCGGTGACCCGCGCGTGAAAGACAACGCGCACGCGCGCGAAATTCTGCTCGGCCTGCGCTTCGGGTTGGACCTCTACGTCAACTTCCGCCCCTGCAAGCTGCTCGACGACAAGCTGTCGCCGCTGAAGGGCAAGGGCAAAAAAGAGATCGACTTCGTCGTGTTCCGCGAGAACACCGAGGGCATGTACAACGCGATCGGCGGCGTCTTCAAGAAGGGCACGCCCGACGAGGTCGCGGTCGCCGAAGAGATCAACACGCGCAAGGGGGTCGAGCGCATCATTCGGGCGGCGTTCGAGTACGCGAAGAAGCAGGGCAAGAAGCGCGTCGCGATGGCCGACAAGTCGAACGCGATCGGCGCGCACGAGCTGTGGGGGCGCACGTTCAAAGAGGTCGCGAAGGGCTACGAGGGCATCACCGCGAAGCACTACTACGTCGACGCCATCGCGATGCAGCTCGTCATGAAGCCC
Source organism: Myxococcaceae bacterium (assembly GCA_016793725.1). Lineage (GTDB taxonomy): Bacteria > Myxococcota > Myxococcia > Myxococcales > Myxococcaceae > Xiheicaenimonas > Xiheicaenimonas phototrophica. The sequence continues at coordinate 3,355 of JAEUJP010000237.1, forward strand.
GAAGACTTCGACGTCATCGTCACCACGAACCTGTTCGGCGACATTCTGACCGACCTCGGTGCCGCGCTGACGGGCGGCATGGGCGTGGCGCCGTCGGCGAGCCTGAACCCCGAGTCGACGCCGCTGTTCGAGCCGGTGCACGGCAGCGCGCCCGACATCGCGGGCAAGGGCCTGGTGAACCCGGTGGCGATGCTGCTGACGACGGCGCTGATGTTTCGCGAGCTGGGCGACGAGAAGCAGGCGGTGGCGCTCGAGGGGGCGATCGAGGCTGCGGTGCAGGCGGGCAAGACGACCCGAGACCTGGGTGGCGCGCTGTCGACGCAGGCGGTCACCGAAGACATTCTCTCGCGAACGTGAACGACCAGGTCACATGGGGGGGGCGCGCAGCTTTCCCCTTAGGGCTGGACAGCGGGCGGGTTTTGACCCAGATCCGGCGGGGTTTGGCGCTCGAGCTGCAGTACCCCGACAAGTACAGCCTGTGGGACGAGTTGGTGAAGGCCAACACCGACCGCGTCTTCATCGAGACGATGGAGCCCCCGCGCCTCGGCGAGCGCGTGCCCATCGAGCTGAAGGTCGAGAGCGTCTCGCTGGTGGCGACGGGCGACGTGGTGGGCTTGAGGCGCCCCGGCCCGCGGTTTCGGGGCGGCATCTGGGTGCGCTTCGACGACGAAGAGATCGACAAGGTGCGCCGGTTTTTGGGCCTCACGCAGCACCCCGATCGCCCGCCGGTCGGGCGCCGCTCGCCGCGCGAGCCGTGTTCGCTCAAGGCCGTCTTTCGCCGGCCCGAGCTCGCCGACGAGGCGACAGCGCGAAACCTCTCTGAGACGGGCGCGCTGCTCGAGACGAACGCCGAGGTGAAGCCGGGCGAGCTGGTCGAGATCGACCTGCACCTCGACGCGGGGCCGGCGCGCATTCGGGCCGAGCTGACGCGCGAGGGCCCCGAGGGCCGCTACGTGGGCCTGCGCTTCATCGAGCTCACCGAGGCGTTGGCGGCGCAGCTCAAGGCCGAGGTGGCGCGGCTCGCGGCGCGGCCGGCGAGCGCGAAGCCGACGGTGCTCGTCGCCGACGACGACACGTCGATTCTCGACTTTCTCTCGAAGGCGCTGTCGAAGTTCGGCTACGAGGTGCTGAAGGCGAAGAGCGGCCCCGAGGCGCTCAGCATCATTCGTGAGGTGAAGCCGCGCCTCGTGCTGCTCGACATTCTGATGCCCGGCATCGACGGGGTCGACATCTGCAAGGTGATGCGCGCCGACGTCGAGCTCGCCGCGATACCCGTCATCTTTCTCTCTGCGCTCGAGGCGGGGCGCCTGCACGCGGTGGCCGACGAGGCGGGTGCGACCGACTACCTGCCGAAGCCGACGACGCTCACCGAGCTCTTGAATCTCGTAGGCTCTCACCTCAAGGGGTGAGTCATGCCTGAGCGGCGCCGGCCTGCGGGGTACGTGGGTGAGAACCACGAGACGATCGGCTCCGACGTGCTGTCGGTGCTGAAGGTGGTGACGTTTCCCGACTCGGCGCTGGGCACGAAGCTGGCCGAGCAGCTGAGCGTGGTGAAGCCGGCGTCGTGGTACCCGATCGCGCCGCTGCTCGACGCGATGGACAGGCTCGATCAGAAGGTCGGTCGCGCCGGGCTGATTCAGATGGGGCGGCAGATCTTCCGCATGTCGCACCAGGCGCGCGTGAAGCAGACGGCGAAGAGCGCGGCCGACATTCTCTACGGGCTCGACGCGATGTACCACCACGCGAACCGCGGCCGGAACATCGGCGGGTGGCAGGTGACGCAGTGGAAGCCGGGCTACGCCCGAATGGAAAAGACGACGCCACATCACTGCATGATGGAAGAGGGCATTCTCATCGAGGCGCTCGACTGTGTCGGCGTGCCGGCGATCGTGACGCAGCTGCGGTGCTTTCGAAGCGGCGCGCCGCTGTGCGAGTACGAGCTGAGCAGCGTCATCAAAGACGAGAGGTGGCTGGGCGGGCGCCCCGTCACTTGACCGGCTTCGGCCCCAGGCCGGCCTTCTTTCGCGCCTCGAGCAGCTTCGCGAGATCGCCGTCGGCGATGGGCGGCACCGGGCGGCCGAGGCCGTGCGCGATGCTCAAGATCCTGGCGTAGTGCTCGACGAGCTCCATGCGGAGCAGCGCGAGGTTCAGGTCTGGGCCGCAGGTGAACACGCCGTTGCCTGAGAGCAGCATGGCGTCGACGTCGCGTGCGGCCTTCTCGACGGCCTCGACGCCGGCCTTCTCTTTCGGCATCACCCGCGGCAGCGTGGGAATTCGAGCCCCGAGCGACACCACGATCTCGGGCAGCGCGACCGGCGAGAGGTCGCCGCCGACGAGCCCGGTCGCCGTCGCGTAGGGTGGGTGGGCGTGAATCACGGCGTCGACCTCGGGCCGCGCGCGGTAGATGGCGAGGTGCAGCTCGAGCTCGCTGAACGGCTTCTTGCGGCCCTCGAGCACCTTGCCGCTCAGGTCGACGATGAGGAGCGACGCGTCGTCGACGTCGCGCTTGCTGTACGCGGTCGGCGTGATGAGCAGGCGGTCGCCGTTCAGCCGCACCGAGAGGTTGCCGTCGTGGTTCGCGACCCAGCCGTTCTCGTGGAGCCGCCGCGACACCGCGACGACCTCGGCGCGAACGAAGGGCAGCGGGGCGACTGGCATCAGGGCTTCTGGGGGCCGGGCACGTCGACCGCATCGACGACGCCGACGATGATCGAACGAATCGGCGCCATCTTGTCGCCGACGATCTGCCTCACGCCATTGCCTTCACGCATCACGAGCACGACGTCGCCCTTGCCGGCGCTCGAGCTGTGATCGACGGCGATGAAGCTCTTGCCGATGGGCTTCTGCTGCTCGTCGAGCGGCTGCACGACCATCAGCTTGCGGGCGTGAAACGCGGGGTGCTTCTCGCTGGCGACGACGGTGCCGAGCACGCGACACAGGTTCATGGCGCGCGCCCGGGAAGGTGGGTGAGGTGGGGCGTCATGACACGTCGACCTCGTCGACGATGCCCACGATCGCCGCATCGACGGGCACGAACCACGGGTCGCACGCGAGGGCGGCCTCGCGGCTGCCCACGAGATAGACGAGCGTCTGGGGCGAAGCCGAGACGGTGTCGACGGCGACCTCGGGCGGGCCCGAGGGCTCTTTCTGGTGATCGAGCGGCTGCACGACGAGCAGGCGGGTGCCCTCGAGGCCCTTCGCCTTGACCGAAGCCACCACCGTGCCGATGACGCGACCGAGATACATCGTTGGAGCTCGCGTGGTTACTGCATCGACGCGCCCAATACGAGCGGAAGCTGAATTTCAGACTCGCTGTCGGCCGGGGGGAAGCTGATCTTCTTCGCGCGCTGAATGATGCAGCCGCCCCAGTCGGTGAGCTCGACGCGCTTCGGCTCGATGCCGGCGCCCTTCACGGCGCCCGAGGTGCCGACCTGCATCACCAGCGTGACCTTCTCGAGCTTCACGTTCGGGTTGCGCTTCAAGGCGTCTTCGACGCAGCCGACGAGCGCGGGCATGCGCTGCCCCATCGTCTTCGCGACCGCCTCGCCGTCGAGGCCGCCGCCCTTCTCGACGGTGGGCGCCTGCGACTCGAGGCGAACCTTCGGGCCGACGTCGCTCTTCGAGCCCAGCGAGACGTCGCTGCCGGTGGGGCCGCCCGAGCCGTAGAGCTTCTTCAGCTCTTCTTCCGAGTACTTCGGGTTCTCGGGCTTGTTGTCGCGGCGGCCGGGCAGGGCGTCGGCGCCGTCGTTGCCGCCCGCGTGCTGGTTGCCGAGGCCGCCGCTTGCGACCTTCTTCTGCTTCTCGGCGGCGGCGCGCCTGGCGGCCTCGGCGTCGGCCTTCTTCTTCTTGGCGTCACCCGAGAGCAGGTCTTTCAAGCCGGTCGAGAAGCCCTGGGGGCTGAAGAACTCCTGCTCGACCATTTCGCCCTTCTCGTTCTGCACGAGCACGGGCGGCACGACGTGCAGCTTCGAGAGCATGAACAAGAGGCCGACGGGCAGGCCGACGATCGCGATGATGAAGAGCGCGATCTTCCACGGTGGGTTGCGCTTGTTCACGCCGGCCTGGGCGATGAAAAACTTGGTGGCCTCGCCGGGCGGCGGAGCGTCTTTCGGGTCGGCCTCGCCGAGCGCGGCGAACGGGTCGTAGCCCTTCTCGGCGGCGCCGCCCAAGAGGGGCTCGGCATTGCCATTCGCGGGGCCAGCGAGGCCCGAGATGGGACCTTCGCCGGTCGCCGGCTCGTCGCCCTTGGGGTTCAGGCCGCTGACGTCGTTGAAGAGATCGTTGAGCGGCGCGGGGCCCGCGGTCGGCCCGCCAGGCGAGTGGGCGGGCTCTTCGTCGGTGATCAGCGCGGTGCGCTCGTCGTGTGCGGGCTTGAGATCGGTCTTGGCTTGAGCCGCGGGCGCGTGGGCCGGCTTCTTTTCGGTGACGGCCGGGCGGCTGCCGCTCTTGGCTTCGCGGGCAGGGGCGGCCGCCGGCCCGGGCTCGACGAGCGCGGGCTGGGTGGTGTCGGCCCTCTGAAACTGGCCGGTCTTGGGGCGCGTGGCGAGCGCTGGAGCGGTGGTGCTGAGCGTCTGTGAAGCGGGGGAGGCCTGGGCGCCGTGGCCGTTGCCGTTCGGCTTGCGAGTGATCTCGGGCGACGGCAGCTCGTTGGCGGTGGCGACGTCGCGGGCGGCCGGCTTCGCAGCGGGCTTCGCGGCGACGGGGGCGCGGGCGGGTTGGGTCGAGGTCTGGGTGAGCGGAGCCTGAACTGCTCCGACGGCGGCGGCGCCGACCGAGACGCCGGCGAACACGGTGGCGACCTCGGGCACGTCGCTGGCGCGCTTCCAGTCGGCCATGCCCTGCTTCCACAGATAGGTGCGGAGCGAGACCTCGCTCGACTTCACGCGCAGCTCGAGGTCGCGAACGGTCAAGGGGCCGATCTGTTTGCCCTTCACCATGGCGAACCAGACGGGCGAGAGGTCGATTGAGGGCATCGCGCGGGTGCGCTCTTCTTCCCACGGTGCACCGGGAGCGGGAGCGGCCTGGTAGGGCGACGGCGTGATGGGGAGGGTGGCGGCCGCGTGAGCGCCGGCAGAGGCTTCGCCGGCTGGGGGGCCCTGAACGCTGATGAGGTTCTGGCACTGCTTACAGCGGATCTTCACCGACTTGCCGCGGACCTTGTCGTCGGCAATGGCGTACCGCTTGTTGCACTTGTCGCAGGTGACGTTCAATGGAGCTGCTCGGCCAGAGCAGAAGCGTAGCGCGCACTTATGGGGGCACGCCAGACGTTGACTTGGCTTGCGTCGGCTATTAATCCGCCGCGCCCATGGCCGCCAAGGACCTCGGAAACAAGTTCGTCTGCTTCAAGTGCTCCACGAAGTTCTACGACATGAAGAAGCCCGATCCGGTCTGCCCGAAGTGCGGCAGCGATCAGCGCGAGAGCCCGGCGAACAAGCCGGCCGAGAAGGGCCGCGGCCGTCTCGCTGCGGTGCCCCGCGTGGTCGAGCCGGTCGAGCCGGTGGCGCCTGCGGCGGGCGACGGTGAAGAGGGCGAAGAGGGCGACGAGATCGAGGGCATCGAAGAAGAAGAAGCCATCGACGACGAAGAAGTCTGAGGCGCGCGTCAGAGCGTGGTCTCCAGCTGTGCTTCACCCCCGGCGGTCACCTCGACCGTCACGGTCTTCTCACCGCGCAGCGGGTGCCACACGTGCACCGGCCGCTTGCCCGCCTCGACGTTCGTCAAGGTGAAGCGGCCGTGCGCGTCGGTGACGGCCCACGTGTCGTGGGGCAGCACCATGACGTCGGCCCGCATCCACGGGTGAACGTCGCAGACGATCTGCACGGGGCCGGCGGTGTCGGGCAGCGCACGCTCGATGACCTGGTTCTCGACGGGCATGCCGACGTTGAAGAGGGAGCCGGCGCGCACGTTGTGCATCAGCGGGTCGGAGTTCTTCACGCGCAGGCGGCCGCCGGTGTGCGCGACGAGCACGGGGGGCAGGTAGGCACACTTCTGCTGATCGAGCAGCGGCTTGCCTTCGCCGAGCGGGGTGGCCTTCGCGTCTTCGACCCAGACGACGGCGTTGGCGAGCGCGCCACCCTCATCTCTCTGGAGCGAAGCGTCGGGGAGGGTGAGGCCGCAGACCTTGTGCACGTTTTCGGGCAGGGCGATGTCGGGCGGAGTCGGCGCGTCGGTGCGAATGACGCCCGTGAGTGAGCCCGAGCGCGGCGTCGCCGTCGCCGTCGTTTTTTTCTGTCGCTCGCACGAGCACGCGATGAGCACGCACGTGAGCAAAACGCGGTTGGACCACCCGAGGCGTTTCATGTACAAGCGTCGCGCTTAGCGCACGGAGGAAGTTTTGCGGGAGAAACTGCAGTCGCTGGCGAATCTCCAGAAGGTCGACATGGAGGTCGCGGCATTCAAGAAGTCGGCAGAGACATACCCGAAGCAGATCGCAGAGCTCGAGAAGGAGCTCGGCGCCGTGCGCAGCGCGGTCGACGCGGAGCGCGGCAAGCTCGACGACATCGAGCGCCAGCGTTCGACGCTCGAGCAGACGATCACGGAAGAGAAAGACAAGGTGAAGAAGTGGGAGGCGCGGCTGACCGAGCAGCGCTCCACGCGTGAGTACTCTGCGCTCGCCCGCGAGATCGACATCGCGAAGAAGAGCAACGTGTCGATGGCCGAAGAGCTGGTCGAGCTCGGCAAGACGCAAGGCACGCAGCGCGAGGCGCTGAAGGCGAAAGACGCAGACTTCCAGGCGCGGGCCAAAGAGCTCGGCGCGAAGATGGGCGAGCTGCGCGCGAAGCTGGCCGAGGCCGAAGCGGGCGTGAAGGGCCTCGAAGAGAAGCGCAACGAAGCGGCGAAGACGGTCGATGTGAACCTGCTGCGGCGCTACGACGCGGTTCGCAAGAAGCGCATGCCGGCGATGGCGCCGCTCGCTCCGCCGAACACGTGCACGGGCTGTCGCATGAACGTGCCGCCGCAGATGTACAACACGCTGAAGGTGTCGCTGGGCTACGACACCTGCCCGTCGTGCATGCGGATCATCTACGCCCCTGAGGCGATCGAGCCCGCATCGAAGTAGTATTGGTGTGATGCCGCGGGCGCTGAAACTGAGAGCTCAGCTTCGTGATCAGGCCCCGACCGAAGTCGAGGTGCTGCGGTTCATCGCGAAGCAAGAGACGCTGGCCTCGACGCTCGAGGCCTTTCCCTCGCTCGATCGCGAGCAGCTCACGCAGCTGATCGAGCGGGTGGCGGCGACGCTCGAGCCCGGGCTCGCGAAGACGCTGAACGCGCTGCCGCGGCTGGGCACGCCGGCGCCCGAGAGCGTGCGCGTGTACACCGACGGTGCGGCGCGGGGTAACCCCGGGCCGTCGGGGGCGGGCGCGGTGCTGGTCGACCCGTCGGGCCAGGTGGTCGATCAGCTCGGCAAGTTTCTCGGCACGCAGACGAACAACTACGCCGAGTACATGGGGCTGCTGATCGGCCTGAGGCGGGCGCGGGCGCTGGGCGTGCGCGAGGTCGAGGTGTACGCCGACTCCGAGCTGATGATTCGGCAGCTCGGCGGGCGGTACCAGGTGAAGTCGGCGAGCCTGAAGCCGCTGTACGACGAGGCGGTGCGGCTCTTGAACGACTTCTCGCGCGTGAAGCTGGTGCACCTGCCGCGCGCGATGAACAAGCAGGCCGACGAGATGTCGAACCGGGCGATCGACGAGCGGCTGTAGGGGCGTTCGACCTAGGGGCTGCGCGCCTTCAGCCGGCGAGCCCCTGTTTCGCGAGCCGCTCGAGCAGGGCCTCGAGCTCGGCCAGGTCGATGGGTTTTCGCAGCGCGTGGGCGGTAGGGCCGAGCGACTTCACGATGCCCGTCGCGTCGTGCCCGGAGCAGACGATCACCGGCAGCTTCGGGTTTTGCAGCAGGGCCTGTCGGGCGACCTCGAGGCCCGAGCCGTCTGGCAGGTTGAGGTCGGTCTTCAGCAGGTTCACGGTCTGGTCGCGCAGCGCCGCTCGCGCGCCGGCGCCGGGGTACGCTCGATTTCAATGCCTTGCGCGTCGCTGCGCCCCCGTTTCTGCGCCAGAGGGGGCTCAGACGTGCTGGTCGAAGAGAATCGGGTTGCCGTCGGGGTCGACGAGCATGAAGTGCTCGGGGCCCTTCGTGCTCTCGTCGGCGGCCTTGGCCGGCACGATGCCGGCGCGCTTGAGCGCCTTCTGCAGCTCGCGCACGTCGGTGAACGGCGTGACGGGCTGGCCGTTCGAGTCCCACCCGGGGTTGAAGGTCAGCATGTTCTTGTCGAACATGCCCATGAAGAGGCCAATCTTGGTGGTGCCGTTCTGCATCACGAGCCAGGTCTTGCCGTCGCCGTGGCCGGGCTTGAAGCCCAGCTTCGCGTAGAAGTCGCGCGACACTTCGAGGTTCTTCACCGTGAGGGACACACAGAAGTTTCCGAGGTTCATGACGGGGACTTCTAGAATCGACGCGGCATGCCCGACTTGCCGGATCTTGCGAATCGCGACTACGTGAACCGCGTCAACCGCGCGATCGACCACATCACGCGGCATCTCGCAGAGCCGCTGAAGCTCGACGAGGTCGCGAAGATCGCAGCGTTCTCGCCGTTTCACTTTCACCGCATCTTTCGCGCGGTGGTCGGCGAGACGCTGCTCGACTTCGTCAAGCGCACGCGGCTCGAGCGCGCGCTGTACCTGATGTCTCACGACAAGCGCTCGCTCACCGAGGTGGCGCTCGAGGTGGGCTTCTCGTCGAGCTCCGACTTCTCGCGGGTGTTCAAGGCACAGTTCGGCGTGCCGCCGCGGGCGTTCGACCTCGAGCAGTGGCGAAAGGCGCACCGCGAGCGGTTGTTCCCCAGAGTGCCCGAGCCGAGCGCGACCGACGACTTTCCCGTACACATTCGGGAGCTGCCCGCGCGGCGCGTCGCGTACCTGCGCGTGTTCGACCCGTACCAGCCCGACAAGGTGCGCAACGCGTGTTTGCAGCTCGTCGAGTGGGCGAAGGCGCGCGGCCTCGAGAAGGGTCAATGGCTCGGGTACATGTGGGAAGAGCCCGAGCTCGTGCCGCTCGAGAAGTGCCGGTACGACGTGGGGCTCGTGGTGCCCGAAGGGGTCGCGCTGTCGGACGAGGTCGGCGAGCAGCGGCTGCCTGCGATGAAGGTGGCCGAGATCGAGATCAAGGGCTCGCTCGAGCTCGAGTCGAAGGTGATCGAGTGGGTGTACTCGGTGTGGCTGCCGCGGAGCGGCTACGTGCCCGATCATCAGCCCTCGTTCGAGGTGTGGCAGGGGCTGCCCTTCGCGCACGGCGAGCAGTACTTCGAATTGTTCATGCACCTGGCCGTGACGAAGTGACGGGCGGCGGTAGAGTGCGCGGCAGCGATGAAGTCGTTCTCGGAGCTGCGACTCACCTATGGGCTGACTCCGCCGAAGGCGACGACGGCGAGTGACCGGCAGCGCGAGATCGCCGCACTGCAGACGGCGCGGGTGAACGCGCTCGGGGTCGACGCGCTGGTGCTGTACGACCTGCAAGACGAGTCGTCTCGCACGGCGATCACCCGGCCGTTTCCCTTCATCGAGACGATCGACCCGGCCCAGTACGCGGCCGACCACCTGCGCGGCGTGGCGGTGCCGAAGATCGTCTACCAGTCGGTGGGGCGGCGCGACGTCGCGGCGCTGCGCCGTTCGCTGCAGGCGCTTCATGCGGGCGGCCACGCGGTCGTGCTGGTCGGCGCGCCGTCGAAAGACGGCGTCGCGAAGACGACGCTGAGCGAGGCCTATGCGCTGCGCAGCGCCGAGGTGGCCGGGTTGCCGCTCGGTGGCATCGTGATCGCCGAGCGCCACGAGGCGCGCGGCAGCGAGGTCGACCGGGTGGTGACGAAGCTGGGGCAGGGCTGCTCGTTCTTCGTCAGCCAGACGGTCTACGCGGTGACGAGCACCAAGAACCTGCTCAGCGATCTGCACTACCGCTGTCTGCGCGACGGGCTCGCCGTGCCGCCGGTGCTCGTGACGTTGAGCCCGTGCGGCTCGCTCAAGACGCTCGAGTTCATGCGGTGGCTCGGGGTGTCGGTGCCGCGCTGGCTCGAGAACGACCTGAAGCACAGCGCCGACATTCTCGAGACGTCGGTGCGCGTGTCGGTGAACCTGTTCGAAGAGCTGTGGGAGTTCGCGCGCGGCAAGGGCATTGCGCTCGGGGCGAACGTCGAGAGCGTGTCGCTCGGCAAGGCCGAGATCGATGCGTCGATCGAGCTGACGAAGCAGGTGCAGCGGATACTGCCGGGCGTGTTAACCCCTCGCGGCCCGTGACCCTTCTTCGTGCCTTCGACATCTCGCTCGCGTTCGGCAGCCGCACTCTCTTCTCGAACGTCGAGCTCGTCATCGAGGCGGGCGAGCGCGTCGGCCTCGTCGGCGTGAACGGCAGCGGCAAGTCGACGCTGATGAAGGTGCTCGCGGGCGAGGTGAAGCCCGATGCGGGCACGATGCAGATGACGCGGGGCGCGCGGGTGACGTTCTTACCGCAGGAGCCCGAGTTCCCGCCCGGCGCGACCGTGCAGAGCGAGCTCGAGGTGGCGCAGGCGCCTCTGAGGGCGGCGCTCGCCGCGCACGAGCAGCTTGCGAACGAGATGGTCGGCACCGAAGAAGAGCTGAAGCGGCTGTCGGCGCTGTCTGACGCCATCGAGCAGCTCGGCGGGTGGGACACGGGCCACGAGGCGAAGACGCTGCTCGACCGCCTCGGCGTCAACGAGTGGGAGCGCCCCGTCGCCGAGCTCTCGGGCGGCCAGAAGAAGCGCGTGGCCATCGCGAAGGCGCTGCTCGCGCGGCCCGACCTCTTGATGCTCGACGAGCCGACGAACCACCTCGACGCCGAGACGGTCGAGTGGCTCGAAGACGAGCTCGACGAGCGCACGGGTGCGCTGCTCTTGGTGACGCACGACCGGTACTTTCTCGATGATCTCGTCGACCGGGTGATCGAGGTCGAGCCGCCGTACTCGCCGCAGCAGCCGGGCGGGCTCACGAGCTGGGTCGGCAACTACCAGGCGTGGCTCGAGCAGAAGCTGCAGCAGCAAGAGAACCGCGCGACGCAGCAGCACAAGCGCGAGCGGTGGATCGCGCAAGAGGTCGCGTGGCTGCGCCGGGGCCCGCAGGCGCGGCGCACGAAGTCGAAGGCGCGCATCGAGCGGGCGCGCAAGCTGCTCGCCGAGAAGGGGTTCGTGCGGCCGAAGGTGGCCGAGCTGCAGATCGCGAAGGCGCCACGGCTGTCGCAGATCGTGATCGAGGCGAAGAAGGTCTCGAAGTCGTTCAACGGGCAGCAGGTGTTTCGCGACGTCAGCTTCATCATGCAGCCCGGCGAGCGCGTGTGCCTGATGGGCAAGAACGGCGCGGGCAAGACGACGCTGCTCAAGACGCTGCTCGGCGTCGAGAAGCCCGACACGGGCTCGGTGGTCATCGGCGCGCGCACGAAGGTGGCCTGGTTCGACCAGCACCGCGAGGCGCTCGACCCCGATCTCACCGTCTACGACAGCGCGATCGGCCCCGACGGCAGCGACTGGGTGACGCTCGGCGAGAAGAAGATTCGCCTCGCCGAGTACCTCGACGACCTGCTCTTCCCCGTGCCGATGCAGCGGCAGAAGGTCTCGGCGCTGTCGGGCGGCGAGCGCAACCGGCTGCTGCTCGCGAAGCTGTTTCTCGAGGGCGCGAACGTGCTGGTGCTCGACGAGCCGACGAACGATCTCGACCTCGTCACGCTCACGGTGCTCGAGAAGCTGCTCGTCGAGTTCACCGGCTCGGTGCTGCTGGTCACGCACGACCGCGCGTTTCTCGACAAGGTCGCGACGAGCCTGCTCGTGTTCGAGGGCGGGGGCAGGGTCGTGCGGTACGAGGGCAACTACGAGACTTGGCGCACGCTGACGTCCAAGAAGCGGTGAGCTGTCGCGCCGCGGTTGCGCCGTGCGAGCGAGACGGTTGTGAAGGGCGCTGACGTTGCCGAAGAATGGGTGACGCGTACCCCCACCATGCTCTCTCCCATCAAGTCTGGTACCTCGACCGTCGTCTCTTCCCGCTCGACCGAAGCCGCCGAGCCGACGACCACGACCGTCGTCGGGACGGCGATGCGTACGTCGGCAGCTACAGCGAAGACGGCGACGGCAAGGCCGGCGCGCTCTGGCGCTACGAAATCAACGACGACGGCACGCTGTCAGACACCCGCGAAGGGCCGATTCGCGTGCCCGACCGCGCGCAGGGCGTGACCGTCGTCGACGGCGCGTTGCTCTTCACCACGGGCGACAAGAAGCTCGTGTACCAGCCGTTCGACGAGACGCGCTTCACGGCCGACATCGATGACCGGCGCGACATCGGCAACGGTCACATCGACCCGTACGCGCAGGGCCTCAACGTCATCGACGGCGAGCTGTGGGTGACGTACGAGAGCGGCTCGCACAAGTACGACCAGAACGTCGATCGCCCGCGCGAGCACATTCAGCGCATCCCCCTCGATGAGCTCGATCTCGACGCGGCGGGCATTTCGGCGAGCGACCTCACGGGGTGACGTTGCCGTTCGGTGACCTCGCGGCGCCCGCGAGGCGTGACCGATACAGAAGTCGGCAAAGTGACCCCTGAGCGCAAGAAGCAGCTGTTCAAAGCGGCGACGATTCTGATTCCCATCGTGGTGGTTGGCGCGCTGTGGCTGTTCACGCCGCTGAACCAGTTTCGCAAAGCGGAGGACGTGGCGAACGCGCTGCGCGCCATCACCGAGCGGCCGTTCGGGTGGGCGCTGGTGCCGCTCGGCTTCGCGCTGGGCGCCGTGCTGTTCGTGCCAGTGAACGCGCTGGTCGTGGGCGTGGCGCTGTCGTTCGACCCGCTGCGCGGGTTCACCTACGCGATGACGGGCGGCATGCTCGCGTCGATGATCGCGTACGGCCTGGGCAAGGTCTTCGCCACGTCGGTGATCGAGCTGATGCGCGGGCCGAAGGTCGACAAGTTCATCGACAAGCTGCGCGAGAACCCGTTTCGCGCGTCGCTGCTGCTGCACCTGATGCCGATCGGCAACTTCACCGCGGTGAACATGCTGGCCGGCGCGCTGAAGGTGCCGTTCTTCGGCTTTCTGCTCGGCACGTTTCTGGGCCTGATGCCCGGGGTGCTGTTCTTCACGTTGCTCGGAGGCCAGCTGCCGAAGCTGATGGAGGGCTCGGTGTTCACCTTCGTCACCCTCGGGCTCGGCGTTCTCGCGACGGTCGGCATCGGGCTGCTCATTCGCAAGTGGATGAAGCAGGGCAGCGGCCCGGCCGCTGCGTAGCTCACGGCACCGGCAGCTCGAGCGCGGTGCCGCCCTCTGCGAACACGGTGACGTTCTCGAGCGCCGCGCCCGAGCGGCGCACCGCGGTGAGCATGCCGGTCTGGCCGGTCTCGACGCGCGACCAGGTGGCTCCGCCGTCTCTCGTGACGAGCATGAGACCGCGCGCACCGACGGCGACGACGACGTCCTTCGACACTGCGACGAGGTCGTAGATGTCGGCGTCTTCGCCCGCCGAAGAGATCGCCCAGGTCGTGCCGTCGTCGCTCGAGCGCGCGATGAGGCCGTGCGTGCCGGCCGCCCACACGAAGCCGCCCGCGAAGCTCGTCACGGCGAGCAGGCGCCCGTCGACCTCACGCACGCTTCCGAACACGACCCGATCGATCGACGTGCCGAGCCAGTAGTCGCCCGCGCCGATGACGCGGCCGCTGCCGGTCTGGTGCAGGCGGTTCACCTGCGTGCTGCCCCAGCCGGCGAAGCCCATGAACATCGGGCTCCACGTGAGGCCGTCGTCGTCGCTCGAGAAGCCCGAGAAGCCCGACGCGATGGCGCGGCCGTTCGAGAGGCAGAGCACGTCGACGACCATGGTGACCGGGTCGGTGGCCGAGGTCGGGGGGCGAACGACGCTCCAGGTGGTGGCGCCGGCAGGGCGGCGGGCGATGCCTTCGTTCACCGCGGCGAGCTGTGTGCCGGCGGGCGTGGTGCAGATGCCGGTGACCGGCGTGGTCGACGTCGGCAGGGCGGGCAAGGCGTCGAGCTGACCCGGAGCGACGCTCCACGCGGCGCCGATGCCCGAGGCAAGCCACGGCGAGAGACCGACGCTGACGGTGAGGGCGGGCGCAGACGTGCTCGACGACCACCCGGTGGGCGGGGCGCCGGCGGCCGCTGGCTTCTCGGCGCGATCGAGCCAGGCGAAGGCCTCGGGGTACGTCCACCCGAAGAGCTCGTGGCCCGACATCATCGGCCGCTCGAGGTAGCGCTCCATCGGGTAGCCGCGGGGCTTCAGCGCGCTCACCAGCTGCGGTACCCCGAGCGTGTAGTGGTAGTCGCGGTAGCCGGTGGCGACGAAGACGCGGCCGCGATCGGCGAGCGAGGCGGGCAGGGCGAACGGCGACCAGTAGCCGCCACCGACGACGGCGACGCCGTGCACGATCGGGTCGGCCTCGGCGAGCAGGCGAAGCGCCAGCTGTGTGCCGTTCGAGAACCCCAGCGCGTACACGCGGTCTGCTGCGACGTGGTAGCGCGTGCGCAGGTCGGCGAGCAGGCCGCGCACGAACTGCAGGTTCTCGCGCACGTCGGCGGTGCTCGCGTCCCAGTAGTGCCAGTCGCGGCCCTGGTTCGGCACGGTGAGCGAGCGCGGGCGCACGAGAATGAAGCCGTCGCGATCGGCCGCCGCCATCGCGCCGTCGAGCGTGTAGACCTCTTCGGCGGGCGGTGAGACGCCGCCGTACGCGCCGTGGAAGTCGAGCAGCACCGGCGTCGAGGTCGCGCACGCGTACGACGCGGGCACGTACAAGAGGTAACGCCGCGCCTTGCCGCCCGACTCGAAGGTCTGCTCGCGGTAGAGGCCCGGCTGACCGGTGCACGGCGGCGGAGCGCCGGCGTCGACGACGGAGGAGCCTGCGTCGACCGGCGTCGTGCCTGCGTCGACCGGCTCGGTGCCTGCGTCGATCGCGGGCGCGTTGCCGGCATCGGGGGGCACGACGGGCGGCGTGACCGGCGGCCCGACCGGCGGTGGCGGTGGCTGGCAACCCAGCAGAAACAGCAGGCAAAGATGGCGCGTCGACACGGTGGCTCCTTCGGTTCACGAAGGCAGTGAGCGACGGCGAAGTTTGTGACGAAAAAAAGTGGTCACCAGCCGATGCGCCAGCTCCAACCCTCGCAGCGCTCGTGTTTGACGATGTACGCGAGGCGGTCGCCGTCGCGCTCGGGTGAGGTGACGATGAACGGGCTCTCGAGCAGCACGCTGCGGGCGTCGCCGGCGTAGCGCACGAGCTGGCCTTCCCCGTCACACTCTTCGGCGGCGATGGTGTCTCGGGCGTCGTCGACGCTGACGGCGTGAACGGCGCACCGCTTCTCTGTCGCGCGTGTGGTGCGCGCGCCATCGTCGAGGTCGACCCACACCACACCTCGAGCTCGCGCCGAGAGCGCGAGCCAGCGGCCCGAGGGCGAGATGCTCAGGCCGAGCACGCCCTCGGCGGTCGGCTCGGTCTCGACCGAGAGCGGGTAGTCGAGGCCCTCGAGGCGAATGTGGCCGTTCTCGGCGGTCGCGAGCGTGCAGCCGCGCGCGTGGCAGCGCACGCGGGCGTCGAACGGCGGAGGAGGCACGAACGTGCCCGTCACCTCGGGCAGCTCGCGCACGCGTCGGCCGCTCGGAGCGACGAGCCCAGGTCGTGAGCCGCGCGGCGTGGGCTCGAGCTCGAAGGCCCACAGGCCTCCGTCTCGCCCGACAGCCGGCCAAACGAGGCCAGGGGGCGAGAGGCGCTGCGGGGCGCCGCCGTCGGTGACGAAGCGGGCGAGGGCCCAGCCGCCGAACGCGTCTGAGATGCCGAGCGGCTCGCCACCGATGAAAGCGCTGATGCGCTCGTTCGTCGGCGTGTCGGTGAGGCGCGTCACGCCGCCGTCGAGCACGGCCAGATAGACGTCGGACTGCAGCACGGTCTGCAGGAAGAAGACGTGATCGCCTCGGGCGTCGAGCGACGAGATGGCCGAGAGGGGCAGGTCTCCGAGAGAGGTCGAGGGTTCGAGTCGACCCGCGCTCGAAGCGCGCAGCGTGGCGACCGGGCCGGCGCGGGCGGTGACCCAGGTGCCGGCGCGCGGCCAGGCGAAGCCCGAGCGGCCGCCTTCGAGGCCGAGCTCGGCGACTCCGATGTGGCGGCGCTCGCCGGTCGCGAGGTCGAAGACGAACAGCTCGGCCTGGGGCAGCGACTGCCCGGCGAACGAGATGAAGCCGACCTGTGCGCCGTCGGGTGAGACGTCGAAGTCGCCGAGCGCGCCGGCGTCGAGGCGGTGCACGAGCTCGCCCCTGGCGCTCAACGTGAAGAGCGCACCTTCGGTGGCGGCGACGACGAACGCGCCGTCGTGGCTCGGCTTCACGTGCAAGAACCGCTCGGCGGTGAGGTGCTTCGCGGGCTGGCCCTGCGCCGCGCGGAACACGCCCTCGGTCGACACGACCCACGCCTCGCTCGAGGCACCCCAGGCGACGTCGACGACGCGGCCGTGCGGCCAGGGCTCGACGGTGCGGGCGCCGCCGGGCTGCACCCACTCGAGCTGGGTCGAAGTGGCGGCGACGTAAGCGCCGTCTCGGGCTGCGGCGACAGCGCGATACGGTGCGGTGGCCGAGGCAAAGACGCGGCTCTTCTCGAGCACGCGGCCCGACGGAGCGCGCGGCACGAGCAGCAGGCCGCCGGTGAGCGCGGCGAGGGCGAGGCCCACGGCGATCGACAGCGTGGTGGTGCGGCGCTGCTGGGCGCGCTGAAGCTCTTCGAGCACTGCGCCTGCGCTCGCGGGCCGCGCTGCGGGCTCGGGCGCGGTGCACCGGGCGATGACGGCGCGAAAGGTGAGGTCGTCGCCGAGGCCGAGCGCCTCGAAGATGCGGCCGAGGCTGTAGACGTCGGCGCGGGCGTCGGCAGGTGCGCCGCGGGTCTGCTCGGGCGCCGAGAAGCCCTCGGTGCCGGCGCGCTCGCCTGCGTCGCCGCCGAGGCGCGCGAGGCCGAAGTCGAGCACCTTCACCTCGAGGTCGCCGGTGACCATCACGTTCGCGGGCTTCAGGTCGCGGTGCACGACGCCCTTCGCGTGCGCGGCGGCGACGGCGCGGGTGAGCTGTATCGCGATGGCGCGGGCGTTCGGCTTCGAGATGGTGAGCTGAGACAGCGGGGCGCCGTGCACGCGCTCCATCGCGACCCACGTGAAGCCGTCGGTCTCGCCGACGTCGTAGACGCGCGCGACGTTCGGGTGCTCGACGGCGGCGGCGTGGCGGGCTTCACGCAGGGCGGCGTCGTCGCCGAGGCGCGCCACCTTCAGCGCGATCGCGCGGTGCAGCCGTGTGTCGATGGCCTCGTAGACGGCGCCCATGCCGCCGCGGCCGATGAGCCTGCCGCGCGCGTAGGGCCCGAGCTGCCTGGGCACCGGCGGGCCCCAGGGGCC
>JAEUJP010000246.1 GCA_016793725.1 Myxococcaceae bacterium
CGAGCGGCTCGCGCGCGTGCGGGGTGTGGGCCCGCAGACCATCGAGCAGCTGAAGCGGGCGGGCTACGGCACGGTCGAAGACATCGCGAAAGAGATGGACATGGCGAAGCTCGGCGCGGTCGAGGGCGTGGGCATCAAGAAGGCGCGGCAGATCAAGAGCGCGGCCGACCACTACCTGCAGGAAGAGTCGCGTCGCCGCACCGAGCTCGACGCCGAGAAGGCGGCGTTGGGCGGGGCTCCGGCGCCGGCGGCTCCGGCGGCTCCTGCGCAGGCGTAGCTTTCAGTCAGAGGTTTAGCTAAGGACCGTCACCCTCAATCGATGTCAACCCTTGGAACACAGGAGTCCGGGCCCGTTCGTTCGTGCCTGGGCTGCGGCAAGAAGCGACCGAAGTCGTCGCTCCGCCGGCTGGTGCTCAACGAGCAGCACCAGCCGACGTTAGACCTCCCGCAATGCGCCCCTGGCAGGGGGGCGTATCTCTGCGGGCCGGGCTGCCTTTCGGCGGCCACTCGGCGAAAGGCGTTTCAGCGCGCTTTCCGCGGGAAGATGACTTCGCTGGAACCGACGAGCCTGGAGGCCGCCCTGCACTGAGTTTTGGGTGTTTCTCAGTGCGGCAGTCTCGGTAGTCACTCACATTTTTTTGTTTTCGAACTCTCGAAGCTCAAACCCTGAAGCAGTGCTGGGGGCATTCATGTCTAAGAAACGCGTTCACGAAATCGCCAAAGATCTGAAGGACTCGGGCGTCGAGCTCGACAACAAGGCCGTCGTCGATGAGCTGAAGGCGCTCGGGTACGACGTCAAGAGCCACAGCTCGTCGCTCGAAGACGACGAAGCGCGCGAGGCGGTGAAGCGCATTCTCGACAAGAAGAAGCCGAAGGCCGCGCCGGCGCCCGTCGCTGCGAAGGGCTTCGTCGTGCGGCGCAAGGTCGTCGACTCGGCGCCGGCTCCGATGGGAGCGGCTTCGGTGCCGCCTCCGCCGAGCGCGCCACCTCCTGCGGCGGCGCCGGTCGAGGTCGAGGTGCCGGCGGCGCCTGCGGCGCCCGAGCCCGAGGTGGCGGCGCCGGTCGAGACGCCCGAGCCGCCGAAGAAGTCGGCGCCGCGGCCCCCGCGGGCTTCGCCGGCAGCGGTGCCGGCGGGCGCGGCGCCGGTGGCGAGCGAGCCGGTGGCGGCGCCGATGCCGCCTCCTCCTGCGCCGGTGGCGGCGCCTTCAGCGCCGGCGGTGGCTGCGGCTCCGGCTCCGGCTGCGGTTGCGGCGCCCCGGGCTTCGGCGCCTCGCGCGGTCGGAGCGGTGGGCGCGGTGGGTGCGGTCGCGACGGGCGTGCAGCGGGTGGGCGTGACGGCGCGGCCGTCGGCGCCGCGGCCTGGGGTGGCGCCGGTGCGGCCGAACGCGCCGCCGACGCAGCTGCCGGGTGAAATTCGCCGGCCGACGGCGACGCAGGCGGTGGTGATTCAGCGCCCGCTGATTCCCGTTCGGCGGGTGACGCCGGCGTCATCGGCGCACAAGAGCTTCCCGGCGGCGCCGGGGCGCAAGGCGATCGGTGAGGTTCGCGAGTTCAAGGTGGTGCCCGATCACCTCGGGCGCGGCAAGGTTCTCGAAGACGTCTCGAAGGCGAAGGAGCGCGAGCGCGCGGGCCGCGGCCGCAAGCCGGCCGAAAAAGAAGGCACGCAGGTCAGCCAGCAGGACATTCGCGATTTGATGTCGGGCCGCGTTGCGATCCCCATTCGCGGCAAGAAGAAGAAGCCGACCAAAAAGGGTCAGAAGACACAGATTACGGAAATGGCCGAAGAGAAGAAGGTCATCAAGGTTCAAGACGGCATCACGGTGAGCGAGCTGTCGCAGCGCATGGGCGTGAAGACCGGCGACATCATCAAGAAGCTGATGAGCGGCGGCAAGATGGCGACGGCGAACCAGAGCATCGACCCCGACACGGCGGCGATTCTGGCGACCGACTACGGGTGGAAGGTCGAGAAGGTCGGCTTCGAGGTCGAAGACTACCTGCCCGAGGTGACCGACAAGGCCGAAGACCTGAAGGCGCGGCCGCCGGTGGTGACGGTGATGGGCCACGTCGACCACGGCAAGACGTCGCTGCTCGACGCGATTCGCGAGGCGAACGTGGCGGCGGGCGAGGCGGGCGGCATCACACAGCACATCGGCGCCTACTCGGTGACGACGTCGCGGGGTGACATCACCTTCCTCGACACGCCGGGTCACGAGGCGTTCTCGGCGATGCGCAGCCGCGGCGCGAACCTGACCGACATCGTGGTGCTGGTGGTGGCGGCCGACGACGGCGTGATGCCGCAGACGAAAGAGGCCATCAAGCACGCGAAAGAAGCCGACGTGCCGATGGTCGTGGCGATCAACAAGATCGACAAAGAAGGCGCGAACCCCGAGCGGGTGAAGAAGGAGCTCGCCGACAACAACGTGCTCGCCGAAGACTGGGGCGGCGACGTGATCATGGTGCCGGTCTCGGCGAAGCAGAAGACGGGCCTCGAGCTGCTGCTCGAGAACATCTCGCTGCAGGCCGAAGTGCTCGAGCTGCAGACGAACCCGAACAAGGCGGCGGTCGGTACCATCATCGAGGCGCGCCTCGAGAAGGGCCGCGGGCCGGTGGCGACGGTGCTGGTGCAAGAGGGCACGCTGAAGAAGGGCGACGCCATCGTGACGGGCACGAACTACGGGCGCGTGCGCATGATGATCAACGCGCGCGGCGAGCAGCTCGACGAGCTGTTGCCGGGCTACTCGGCCGAGGTGGTGGGCCTGAACGGTGTGCCGCCGGCGGGCGACACCATCAACGCGGTCGAAGACGAGAAGGCGGCGCGCGAGATCGCGCAGCACCGCGAGCTCAAAGAGCGTCAGGCCGAGTCGGGCAAGACGGCGCGGGGCACGCTCGACTCGCTGCTCAACAAGATGCAGGCGTCTGAGCAGAAAGAGCTCAAGATCGTGCTCAAGGCCGACGTGTCGGGCTCGCTCGAGGCGGTGGCGACGGCGCTCGAGAAGCTGTCGACGCGCAAGGTGAAGACGACGATCGTGCACAAGGGCGTCGGCATGATGACCGAGACCGACGTGAACACGGCGGCGGCGCTGAAGGCCGTGGTGGTCGGGTTCAACTCGCGGCCCGAGTCGGGTGCCGAGGCGGCGGCGAAGGTGCTCGAGGTCGAGCTGGTGACGTACTCGATCATCTACGAGCTGCTCGACGGCATCAAACTGAAGATGGAAGACCTGCTCGAGCCGATTCGCACCGAGAAGAAGCTCGGGCGCGCCGAGGTTCGTGCGCTCTACAACGTGCCGAAGCTCGGGGTGGTGGCGGGCTCGTCGGTGCTCGACGGGGTCATCAAGCGCACGTCGCACCTGCGGCTGTGGCGCGAGAACAAGCAGATTCACTCGGGCAAGGTGGCGTCGCTCAAGCGGTTCAAAGACGACGTCAAAGAGGTCGGGCAGGGCTTCGAGTGCGGTATCGGCATCGAGGGCTACAGCGACCTGAAGCCGGGCGACATCATCGAGGCGTTCGAGATCGAAGAGACGCGGCCGAGCCTGAACTAGCAGGCGGGGGTCACCGGTTCAGAAGACGCGGTCCAGGAGAAAGCCATGTTCGTCGGAGTGGCTCGCGTGAGCCTCGACATACCTGCTGCGTCGTCGCTGAAGGCGAAGCGGCAGGTGGTGCGCCGCGTGACCGACCGGGTGAAGGCGCGGTTCAACGCGGCGCTGGCCGAGGTCGAAGAGAACGACGTGTGGAACCGGGCGGTGCTGGCGTTCGCGGTGGTGAGCAACGACAAGCCGCACTGCAACGAGCAGCTCGACAAGATCATTCACTTCATCGAAGAGATGTACGTGGCGCCGGTGACGGGTCGAGAGATCGAAATTCTGGGCTTCGGTGACCAGCTGTTCGCCGACGGTGAGTCGTTCATGGAGCTCGCGATACCGCGGGGTGAGCGCACGCTGGCCGAGGCCGAGGGCATGGGCGCGTGGGAAGAGCGGCACTCGCGGCCGACGGCGCCGTCGCCGCCGCGGGCTGAGAAGAACGAGAAGGCCGAGAAGGGCACGAAGGGGCAGCAGCTGTCGCTGTCTGAGGCGCGGGCCCGCGCGAAGGCGCTGCGCAACAAGCGCGAGTGGGAAAGGTAGCCAGCCGTGAGCACTCGTACCGAGCGCGTCGCCCAGGAGATTCAGGCGGCAGTCGCCGACATCTTCATTCGGGGCCAGATTCGAGACCCGCGCGTCGGGTACATCACGATCACGGGCGTGAAGATGTCGCCCGACCTGCGGGTGGCGCGGGTGTACTACTCGATGATCGCCGACGAGAAGCAGCGGGCCGAGACGCAAGCCGGGCTCGACGCGGCGAAGGCGTACGTGCGGCGAGAGGTGACGTCGCGGGTGAAGCTGCGCGTGTCGCCCGAGATCTTCTTTTCGTGGGACGGCTCGCTCGAAGAGGGCGACAAGATCAACCGCCTGCTGAAGCAGGTGAAGGACAAAGAGGGCTGGTGAGCCCCGTGTCGGGTGTCGTGGTGGTGGACAAGCCGCGCGGCTTGACCTCGCACGACGTCGTTCACAAGGTTCGCGGCAAGAACAAGGGCGGGCACACGGGCACGCTCGACCCGATGGCGACCGGCGTGCTGCCGGTGTGCCTGGGCGAGGCGACGAAGCTCGCGCAGCTGCTGTCGAGCGACGAGAAGGCGTACGAGGCGACGCTGACGTTGGGCACGTCGACCGACACGCTCGACGCCGAAGGCAAGGTGGTGGCGACGGGGCCTCTCGTGCCGTTCGATGCGGCGGTGCTGGCGAAGTTTCGCGGCACGTACCTGCAGACGCCGCCGATGTACTCGGCGGTGAAGGTGGGCGGGCGAAAGCTGTACGAGGCGGCGCGTGCGGGTGAAGAGCTCGAGCGAGAGCCGCGCGAGGTGACGGTGACGCGGCTCGAGGTGCTCGGGGTCGAGGGGCCGGAGGTGCGGCTGGTGGTCGAGAGCTCGAAGGGGTTCTACGTGCGGGTGCTGGTGGCCGAGATCGCGAAGGCGCTCGGCACCGAGGGGCACCTGTCGGGCTTGAGGCGCACGCGGGCGGGCGCGTTCACGCTCGCGCAGGCGGTGACGATGGAAGAGGCGGCGGCGGGCAAGGGGCTGATGACGGTCGAGGCGGCGGTGGCGCACTGGCCCAGCGTGCGTGTCTCGGAGACCGACGTTCGCAAGGTTCTGTCGGGTGGGCGCGTCGAGGCGGCGCCGGTGGCGGGCCCGGTGTGTGTGCTCGGGCCGGGCGGGCGGCTGCTGGCGATCGCCGACGTCGAGGGTGGGCTGCTCAAGTACCGGCGGGTGATGGCTTCATGAACGAGAAGCCGCTCATCGAGGGTGGCTGACGGGTGAGCCTGACGAGCCGAGACGTATAGGGGGGGCCGAGACCCGGTTTCGGCGCTCAGCTGTGACGAGACGCGCGCAGCTGGAAGGCGGTCGCAAGGACGGCGCGACCCGACGGCTCGCACGAGGTGCTGGTGGCTTTTGATGCCGGCGCCCAGTTCAACCCGGTCATCGGCGTTCGGCGCCCGCCGCCGCAGGGTTGACGGCTGCCAGAGATGCGGGCGCGACGACCGCTCGCCTGCTGCACGACGGCGAATGAGAGGCGGCAGGTGTGCTCGCGGCGCTTCGCCGAAACGGTTCTGTGTGCAAGAGACCGGGCGCCACCGGTTTATTGCGCACAGAATCACGACGACCTGCGTGGGGGGGCGCTCAAAAGCAGCGTGCGTCGGGTGCGCGCTGCGCCCTGCGAACAACCGGTTCGAGCCGGTTTGATGCAACCCGAAGCGCGTCGCGCGTGAGTGAGTCTCTCGCGCCCGTTCTGTCAGCAATAGACCGGG
>JAEUJP010000259.1 GCA_016793725.1 Myxococcaceae bacterium
CGGCTGGCGCACGTGTGGGTCGAGGCGTTCTTGCCGTTCGCTGAGTATCGCGGCTTCCCCGGTGCGGGGCGCCGCCAGTGGGTGCCGATCGAGCCATCGTTCACGGGCGGCGCGAAGCTGTCGTTCACGGCGGGGGCCGCCGATGTCTTCGCCGAGATGGGCGAGACGGCGCAGAGCCTGACCGACGCGTATCTGGCGAGCCCGCCGGGGGTCGCGTTTCTGGCGTTCGTGAGGGCTCGGGTCGAGGCGCACCTGGCCGTGGCGCACCCGGGCATGACGTGGGCCGACATTCAAGGTGCCGTCACGCAGCGCGCGGAGTCGCTCGAGTTTTTGCCCGGCAGCCTGCCCTACAAGGTGGTCGGCACCGATGGCGAGCACGCCTTCTTGCCGGGGGCGTGGCTGCACCACCTGCGGGTGACGGCGCACGACGAGCAGGGGCCGCTGGTGGAGCAGCTGCTCCCGCTGCACCAGGTGGTGTCACACCGGGCGGTGTGGACGTACAAAGCGGCGACGCCGGCAGACGACGAGCTCATCGCCACGGCGGGCGGGCTCTATGCAGCGCCGGCTTCGGCGGTGCGGCTGCTGCCGGTGCTCCGCCTCGACGGGGTCGAGCGGGTGGCGGCGACCCGGTCGGTGGGCCTCGGCGCGACACACACCTGGGCGCTCGAGCTCGTGCTGCCGGGTGGCTCGGCCCAGCGCGTCGAGAACACGATCGTCGCGGGCAACCTGGTGGCGATCGGCTTGAGCGCGCCGCGCAACGCCTACGCAGAGCCTGCCGAGGTCGCGGCGGGCGATCTCGACGGCCCGGCGCCGCGTGCGCTCTACGCGGCGGCCGCGGCCTACGCGAACGGGTGGACAGAGGCCGAAGACGAGCTGTCGAAGGTGCTGGGCACGCGGCTCGTTCGCCGAGCGGCGGGCGTCGTGCTGGTCGAGAACCAGCTGGTGGTCGAAGAGTCGCTGGGCGTGCGCACCCGCGTGGCGTGGAAGGGCCTCGAGATGGACGCAGACCTGCGCACGGCCACGGCGGTCTCGACGGTCGCTGGCCGCGCCGGGGCGTTCATGCGGCTCTCGGGGCACCAGGGCAGCTTCCTCGAGGCGAAGGCGCTCGCCGACGCCACGGGCGAAGAGTCGGTGAGCGCGACGGGGGTGCTGCAGCACGCGGCGGCCCAGGGCATCTCGGTGCTCACGATCACTCCGGCAAACGCCGCGGTGTTGCTGCCCCAGGTGAGCGCGCCAGCGGGCGTGCTGCGCGACCTCGCCGATGCGATCGCCAGGGGCCGCGAGGTGCGGGTGCCCGCGGTCGAGGTCGACATGCGCGACTGGTCTGGCACGGCGTTCATCGTGAGAGACGTGGTGACGGAAGAAGGTGGCTACTTTTTGTCGGGCGTCGTGTCGGGCGGCATGACGGTGGTGTCGCCGCTGTCGTGGTTGAACCAGAGCGTGGTGCAGGCGCTGAGCAACCCCAACCCGCCGCCGACGGTGAACGACCCGGCGCGGGCCGAGCGCATCGTCGCCCTGCCCCTCGCCGACCCGATCGGCGACATGGGCGCCGCCAAGCGGGTGCGGGTGGTCGTGACCACGCTCGACGGGCGGCCGGTCACGAACGTGCCGGTGACGTTCAGGCAGAACCTGCCGTCGACGCCGACCTTCCACCCGGCGCCTGCGGGCGCGCAGGCGCCGCCGCCGGGCCCTGGGCAGGTACAGCTCGTCGTGCAGACCGATCTCTACGGGGTGGCGAGCGCGTTCGTCGTGCTCGACACCGACCCCACCCACGGCGGCATCAACATGAGCTGCAACCTGCCCGAGCCGTGCCGGAAAGACCCGTCGCCGGGCTACACGCCGGTCGACGAGATCTTCGGCCTCACGCGGGTCATGGCGACGGCGCGGCCGGCGCCATCGCCCGGCAACCCGACGCCGGCAGACCTTCAGCTCCCGCTGCCCATCTTGATCGCGGCGCGACCTGGGCCGCCGAGCGTGGTGAGGGTGCTGCGCTCATCGGCGGTCGCCGAGCCGGGCGGGCTCGCCATCAACGGGAACCTGCTGGCGGTCGTCTGGGACGAGTGGGGCAACGCGCTCGCAAACCGGGCCATCGAGTGGTCGCAGAGCCCGGGCGACGGCCGGTACTACGACCTCGAGCCGCAGGGGCAGATTCGACGGCTCGACCCGAGCGACCCGACCCAGCAGCTGACCTTCACGACGCACAGCAGCACTGCGGGGGTGAGCGAGCTCGGCTACATCACGCCCGCCGCGCAGCCGCCCTCGGGGCCCGTGCAGGTGGTGGCGACGGTCGCGCCGCCGACGGGGTCGACCTCGCCGCCGGCGGTGGGTCGCCTCGCGGTGCCGGTCGACGGCGACGCGACGGTGACGATGCGCGCGCGCTTTCTGGGCGGCACGCTCCGCAGCGTTCAGGGCGCCGATTTCCCGGGGCCGGTGCTGCTGCAGGCGTTTCAGCGCAGCGGGGCGACGTGGAGCGTCATCAGCCCCGCGACTCCCGACGTGGTGAGCTACTCGGGCACCCACCGGGTCTTCACGCGCGACAACACGAACGCGACGGCGGGGCAGGCGCTGCGGGTCGAGACGCGCGAGGTGGCGCAGAACCTCTCGGGCGTGGCGCTCGACGACGACTCGGTCGTTGCGTTCTGGCCGCGGTACGAGCTGACCGACAACCTCGGGCAGGCCGACGACTTCCGCCTGAAAATTCGAGCGAACAGCCCGACCGGCGAGTACCAGCTCTGCTGCGACGAGAGCCTGGTCGTCAACGACACGGCGCCGCCGCTGAAGGTCGATCGAATCACCTGGCGCGTCGGCGACTTCGTGCAGCCGATCTCGGGCGCGGCCTCGGCGGGCGACTTTCGGTTCGGCTTCCGCGTGGGGAACCTGGGAGGAACTCCGGTCTACCTGCGCCTCGCGCCGGGCGCGGCGAACGTCATTCAGTTGCCGGGGCCCGGCGAGCTGGCGCGGCACCCGAGCGACCCCAACCTGCTCGCGCTGGCGCCGAACCTGACGACGGACCTTCTGTTCGTGCCCAACAACGTCTCGGGCGGCACGCTGGAGGTGAGCTTCGAGGCCCAAGCGCCCAGCCTGCAGACCGCGCCGGCCACCCGGCCCATCACGCGGCTGACGTTCAACGCCCAGAGCGCGCACCCCGGGCCGTATTCGCTGCCGGTCATGCCGGCGACCCCGACGCTGCGGGTGGCCTCAGGAGCGGAGGTGCAGCAGGCGACGCAGACCGGCGGGGTCGACTTCGTGCTGCCGACCGCGGTGTCGCCGGTGCTGCAGTTCCCGATGAGGACGTTCGAGACCATGGGCGCATCGGCTCCCGCGCTGGGGCCGTGCGACGAGCTCGGGCCGACCGCCACGCAGGGCGCCGTGGCGGTTCGTTCGAACGCGAGCGGCACGCTGGTGGCCTTCAGGGGCATCAGCGGGTCCGGGGCGAGCTCGCCCGCGGTCGAGATCGCGCGCGCAGAGCTCTCGGCGACCGCCGCCGGGGTGCAGTCGCTCAACGTCGTGTCGGGGGCGCTGAGCCTGTTGGCTGACGGCAACGTGCTGCTGAAGGTCGACCCCCAGCTCCAGGGAGGTGACGAGATCACCTTCCGGCTCGAGCCGACCGGCGGCGCACCGCCCGTGCTGGCCTCGGCAGAGGTGCCGACGCGCATCGTCGATCGCGGCGCGATGCCCATCGGCCACACCTTCGTGAAAGAGGTGAGCACGGCCGACGGCCACCTGACCAAGAGCTCGGTCGACGTGTCGCTGCCGGGCAGAGGTATACCCTTGCGGCTGTCGCGCTCGTATACGAGCAGCGGCTTCGAGCGAACGCCGCTCGGCTTCGGGTGGACGCACTCGTACCGCACGTACCTCGAGTCGCTCGGGCCGAACGCGACCAACACACACCGAAAGTTCATCATCGCTGGCGCCGAGGGCGGGGCCCAACAGTTCTGCTGCACGGCGTCGGGCAGCGCGTGCACGCCGCAGCGGGGCTACCACGGCAAGCTCGAGCAGGTGCCGCCGCCGTCAGGCCAGGGCGCGAGCGTGTGGCGGTACACGAGCAAGGGTGGCGTGCAGTATTGGTTCGACAACGACAGCCTCGAGCGGCGCCGGCTGGCGTTCATCGCCGACACGACCGGTGAGCAGCGCACCGAGCTCGAGTACAGCCCCCTCTGGGGTGGCGAGGTGAAGCGCGTGTGGGAGCCCGGCGACCGCCGGTTCCTCGAGTTCGAATACGCGCAGGGGCCCAAGGGCGTGCAGCTCCGCCGCGTCGAGCTGATGAGCAACCCGCGGCCGACGAGGCTGCAGCCCGACGAGCCCGGCCTGCCGCTCGCCGGCGCCGAGGGGCTGTGCGTGGCGTACGAGTACACCGATGGCACGGGAAACGTGAACGCCGTGCACCGCGGCCACGACTGCATCGGCGCGCCGCTCAAGACCGAGACGTACACCTATGACCTCTCGAGCCCGAGGCCGCAGCTGCAGAACAACCTCATCGAGCACGTCGAGCCGAACGGCGCGAAAACCTCGTACACGTACTACTCGCTCTTCACCCCGCTGCTCGGCGAGAGCAGCTTCCAGGGCTTCGCGGGTGAAGAGAAGGCCGAGCGGGTTCGAGAGGTCATCGAGCACCTGGGCGCGACGCCGCTCGTCACGCAGTTCTCGTACGAGCTCATCCCCAAGCCGTCGGTTGGCCCGCTCGGCACCACGCTCACCTACGCCACTCACGTCACGCCGGCCCGGCCGAACGTACCGCCGACGAGCTACCTGATGGGCCCGTACGGCGCGGTGCTCGAGACGCGGCGCCCGCTCTCGGCCACCGACTTCGCCGTCACCCAGGAGCGCCTCAACGAGGACCGGCTCCGCATCGCCGAAGTCGACGCGCGCGGCCGGCTCACGACGATGAAGTACGACGCGCGAGGCAACCTCATCGAGCGGCGCGTGGCGACGGGCGCGCTGCCGCCTCGACTTCCGACCGAGCTCCCGGCCACCGCCGTCGTCGACGAGACCGGCACGCCCATCACCGAGGCCGTCGAGAAGTGGGCGTACGACGCAGACTTCAGCATCATGACGTGCCACGTCGACGCCTCGGGCCGGGGCCAGCTCCAAGACGTGGCGAAGGGCCGCGTCACGAGGGTGCGCAAGCTGGCGAGCCGCGTCAGCCAGGCCTCGCTCGCCGCGAGCACCTCTGACTGCGAGGCGCTGCTGACGCCGCTGCTTGGCGGCGACGACATCATCACCACGTCGGCCTACCACGGCATCGGCACCCCGCCCGGCCCCACCGCCACCGGCAGCCAGGTGGGCGACTTGACGCGCACCACCGACGGCAACGGCAACCTCACCCGGTACGACGACTTCGACGACTACGGCCACGCGCACACCGAGCAGCTCACGGGCGCGGGCAGTGTCTCCATCACCACCACCCACACCTTCGACAGCCGCGGCCGCCGGCTGACGACCGAAGACTCGATGGGTCAGGCGACGGCGCGCGCGTACGACGGGCTCGACCGGCTCACCCGGCTCGAGCAGAAGAAC
>JAEUJP010000286.1 GCA_016793725.1 Myxococcaceae bacterium
GACCCCCGGCTCTTCTGGTGACGACGCCGACGGCACGAACGGCGCCGAGCTGTGGCGCCTCGAGCCCGACGGCGGCACTTCGCTCGTCAAAGACATCAACGCCTCGAGCGCCGGAGCGAGCTCGACGCCGACGGGGTTCGCGCCGTTCTAAGACGCGCGAGCGCCAAATCAGCCCGCGCGCGCTTCCATGGCAGCACTCGCGAGGTGCAGGTCCACCGCGTTCTGCATGTTCAGCCAGAACTGCGGGGTCATGTCGAAGCGACGCGCCAGACGAAGCGCAACGTCTGCAGTGACTGACCGCTTACCGTTCACGATCAGGTTGACGGTCTGAAACGAAACGCCGAGCTCGCGGGCAAGCTTCTCCTGCGTAAGGTCGTCAGCCTCTTCGATGATCTTCCGGAGAATGACCCCGGGGTGAGTGGGTGCCCTCTTTCGTGCCTTCATGACAGCTCCTCAGTGGTAGTCGACGATCGCGACTTCGTTCGCCTGGCCGTTCTCGAACTTGAAGAGGATTCGGTACTTCATGTTGATGCTGACGCTCCAGTAGGCCTTCAGCTTCCCTTTCAGCTTGTGGAGCCGATTGCTCGGCGGAAGCGAGAGGTCGCCGACCCTTGTTGCCGCGTCGAGTGGGTCGAGCAACTCGCCGGCACGTTGCCAGAGATTCGGGGGCAGAACGGCCCGAGCCACCTTCGTGTCGTCGCCCGCCCAGATGTCCTCCGTTCCCTGATTGCCGAAGCTCGCGATCACCGTGAGACGGTATACCCTTCGGCGTTATAACGCCACACAGTATAGCCTCGCAGACGATGAGGGTATGGCGGGGTAGCATCTCGCCACACCCGCACACTGCCCACTCCAGTTAACAGCCCTACATTGCTGAGATTTCGGCATCGACGTACTGTGCGCGCTCGCTCAACCCAGCTCGAGGTGCCGCAATGTCCCGACTGCTCGCAGCACTCACGGTCGTGCTCGTCGCATGCGAAGGCCGCATCGTCGAGGGCCCGAACCCGACCGGCCCGACGCCGGTCGACCCGGTCGTGCCGGCGCCCGTCACCGCGCCCGTTCTCACCGCCACGCTCGAGGCCCCGCCGAGCGCCGGCGTCGGCCAGGCCGTCACCGTGCGGCTCGTCGTTCGCAACACCGGCGACGCCGACGCGCTCGACGTCACCGCCACCGCGCCGAAGCTCACGGGTGCAGGCTCGATCGACCCGAGCGGCACGCTGCCCGGCCCCGTCGCCGCGCTGAAGCCCGGCGAGTCGACGCGCTTCGAGTTCACGTACACGGCTGCCGGCGCCGGCCCGCTGATCATCGAAGCGAACGGCACGGGGCGCGACCCGAACAGCGCCGCCCCGCTCGTCATCGGCCCGCTCACCGCGACGATGAACATTCAGCTCCCGCCCGAGCTCACCATCACCCGCCTCGCGGCCCCCGCCGAGGCCGAGGTCGGCGACGAGATCACGCTCACGATGACGCTCGCCAACGTCGGCGAGGCCGCGGCCCGCGACGTCGCGCCCGGCGCGCTCATGCAGATGGGCACCGGCAGCGCCACGCTCGTCTCGGGCCCCACGCCCGCGCAGGCCGTCGTCGCGCCGATGCAGAGCGCCACCTTCACGTGGTCGTACCGCATCACGACGCCCGGCTCGCTCATCTTCACCGGCGCGGCCGCGGGCGTCGACGCCAACACCGGGCGCGCCGTCACCGCGCTCGCCGTGAGCTCAGACCCGATCGAGCTCACCACGCCCGCCGTGCTCGTCGCCGAGCTGTCGGCGCCCTCGACCGTCACCGCCGGCCAGAGCTTCACCGCCACGCTCGTCGTGCGAAACACCGGCACCGCGCTCGCCACGGGCGTGCGCCCCGACGTCGCCGTGCCGCAGACCGTCACCACCTCGGGCACCGCGAGCGCCACGACCACCACGCCCGCCGCCACGCCCGTCGATCTTCCCGGCGGCGCCTCGATCAGCTTCGTGTGGTCGTACGTCGCCGCCGGCACCGGCGCGTTCACGATCTCGACCGGCGCGCGCGGCTCGAGAGCCTCGGGCGCCGACGTCACAGCGCCCTCGGTCACCGCGACCACCAGCGTGGCCGCCGCTGGCGTGCTGAGCGTCACCTCGCTCACCTCGCCCGCCTCGGTGCAGCGCGGCCAGACCTTCACCGTCTCGATGACGGTCAGAAACAGCGGCGGGTCACCCCTCACGAACGTGCTGCCTGCACCGCTGCGCCCGACCACCACCGTGACCGGCGGCGCCGCCGCGACGACCACCACCAACCCCGCCGCCCAGACGCTCGCCGCCGGCGCCAGCGCCACCTTCACCTGGTCATTCGTCGAGTCGGGCACCGCCCCCGGCAACCTCACCTTCACCGGCGGCGCCACCGGCACCCCGAGCGGCGGCGGCCCCGCCGTCACCGCGGCCGCCACGCAGTCGAACCTCACGCTCGTCGTCGCGCCCGCCTCGCTCGTCGTCGAGTCGGTCACCGTGCCGGCCCGCGTCTCGCGCGGTCAGACCTTCAACGTCGCCGTCGCCGTGCGCAACAGCGGCGGCTCGCCCGCGAGCGGCGTGCTGCCCACCGTGACGCCGATGGGCACGGGCGGCCCGAGCGCCGCGACCTCGACGGTGCAGACGGCGGCGAACCTCGCGGCCGGCGCCCGGCAGACGTTCACGTATTCGTACGTCGAGAACGGCACCGCTGCGGGCACGCTGCGCTTCACCGCGACCGCGACGAACGGCACCGTCACCGCGCCGGCGGTCACCTCGAACGCCATCACGGTCGACGCCCCCGCGCGGCTGCAGATCACGTCGTTCACCGTGCCGGCCGTCATCGAGCGCGGCACGAGCTTCGTGGTCAGCGTCACCGTCTCGAACGCCGGCACCGCCGCGGCGAACGGCGTGCTGCCGCAGCCCTCGCCCCCGACGCGCACGGCGACCGGCGGCGCCCTCGCCTCGACCGCGGCCACCGTCACCGCGGGCACCATCGCCGGCGGAGCGAGCCGCACCTTCAGCTGGCTCTACACCGAGAACGGCAGCTCGGCCGGCACGCTCGTCTTCTCGACGGGCGCGACCGGCACCGACTCGAACACCGGCCTCACGCTGACCGCGCCGTCGCAGCCGAGCAACACCGCGACCGTCGCCGCGCCGTGCGACCCCGCGCTGTACCCCGGCCTCACGCTCGCGCAGGTGCGCGCCGAGTTCGAGACGCAGGTCTACCCGCTGATGACGCGCACCAACAACTCGGGCTGCGTCAGCTGCCACTCGGCCATGAACCAGCGGCTGTTCACCGTCAGCGCGAGCGCGGCCGACACCTTCGCCACCGCGCGCGCCGCCGCCCTGCTCACCGAGGCGCCGAGCGCGATTCTCACGCGGCTCAAGAGCACCGACCCGAACATCGCGATGCCGAAGCAGCTGCCCGCGTGGCCGGCGTCAGAGATCGCCGCGGTCGCCTCGGTCGTCTGCAAGCTGAAGGCGTACGAAGCGTCGCCTGCCGGGCCGCCGACCGCCGCGCCGACGCCGCGCGTCTATCGCCTCACGCACTCTCAGTGGGCCGTGGCGGTGCAAGATCTGCTCGAGCTGCCGGCCCCCCCGACGGGCGCCGCCGGCTTCCGCCCCGACCCGGTGCAGGGCGGCTACATCTTCGACAACAACGCGCTCGCGCTCTCGGTCGACTCGGCCCTGTGGGAAAGCTACCGCGTCGAGGCCGAGACGATCGCGGCGCAGGTCGCCGCCGACTCGGCGAAGGTGCTCGCGCTCGCGCCCGTCGGCGGCGGCAGCACCGATGACCGCGCCCGCGCGTTCATCACCAGCTTCGGCGCCAAGGCGCACCGCCGCCCGCTGACGCCGACCGAAGTGAACGGGTACTTCGACGTCTACCGCGTCGGCTCGGCCGTCGACGGCGGCCCCGCGAACTTCACCGCCGGCTTCCGCCTCGTCGTTCAGGCGTTCTTGCAGGCGCCGCTGTTCTTGAACCGCGTCGAGGCGAGCACCACGATGTCGGGCGGCGCGATACCGCTCGACGGCTACGAGCTCGCGAGCAAGCTGTCGTTCACGCTGTGGGGCTCGGGGCCCGACAGCACGCTGATGGCGGCCGCGGCCTCGGGCGGGCTCCAGAACCCGGCCCAGCTGCGCACCCAGGTCGACCGGCTGCTCGCACACCCGCGCGCCGAAGAAGCGGTGAAGCGCTTTCACGACGCGCTGCTCGACGTGGGCAAGTACGACGGGGTGACTCCGGCGGCGAGCATCTACTCGGCGAACCCGGCGCAGCTGCGAACGTCGCTG
>JAEUJP010000298.1 GCA_016793725.1 Myxococcaceae bacterium
AGCGCCGCGCTCACGTCGCTGCAGGTGTCACCCGCGCAGCCGAGCGTCGGCCTGGGCGAGTCGCGGCGGGTCTCGGCGGCGGGCGTGTTCAGCGACCTCACCACCGAAGATCTCACGTACACGGCGGCCTGGTCGTCGTCGAACCCCGCCGTCGTGGCGGTCGGCAACGACGCGCTCGGCTACCAGATCATCACCGGCCTCTCGCCCGGCACCGCGACGCTGACGGCGAACTACGGCGGCGTCAGCGGCACGACGACCGTGACGGTCACGACCGCGACGCTGCAGACGATTCAGGTGACGCCGTTCACGCCGCGGCTGCCCGTCGGCTTCTCGACGGCGATGCGCGCGACAGGCATCTACAGCGACAACACCACGCGCGAGCTGACGTACGACGTGAGCTGGTCGTCGAGCGCGCAGGGCGTCGCGGCGGTGTCACCGTACGGCGAGCTCCACCCGGTGACGCCCGGCACGACCACCGTCACCGCGACCCACCTGGGCGTGAGCGGCTCGACGGTGGTGACGGTGAGCCCGGCGACGCTGAGCAGCATCGCGGTGACACCGAACATGGCGACGCTCGCGGTGGGCAACGAGCAGCCTTTCGCCGCGAGCGGCACGTTCTCAGACGGCACGATGATGGACGTGACGGCCTACGTGACCTGGCTCTCGTCGAACCGCATGGTCGCCGACGTCGCGAACGCGTGGCCGTACCAGGGCAGCGCGAAGGCGCTGAGCCTGGGCTCGTGCACCATCACCGCCGTGCGCGGCGGCGTCACCGGCACGGCAGGTGTGAACGTTCAGTAGCTCCCCCCAAAGAGGGAAGTAGCCCGGACGCGGGCGGTCTTCGCGCATGAGGCCGCCCGCGTCTTCTTTTCGCAGGTAGAACACGGCGCATGAAGCTGCTCCGCGGCGGTGTCACCATCGAGCGCGAGGTGCGCCCAATCGGCAAAGACCTCGCGGCGCTTCGCCAGCGCTTCACCGGCACCGGCGAGCGCTTCATCGTCACCCACGACGCCTCGATGGTGGCGCGCGTCGAGGTGCTGCGGGGTCGTCTGCTGTTCGGCGCCGGCATCGAGGCGCCGCGGCGGTTCGTGCTCTCGGTGCCGCCCCGGTCGACCGTTCGCATCGGGTTCGAAGACGCAGTCGCCGAGAGCGACGGGCGCGGGCGCATGGGGGCGTTCTGTGACGGGCCGCCGCAGCTGCGCGCCGACGGCGAATTCACCGGCACGGCGGTGCTGCACGCGCTCGACCCCGACCGCGACGTCGAAGCGGCGGTGGCGCTCGCCCGCCGCGCCCTGCACGCGCACCTGTCGTCGCTCGCTCCGGTGCGCGCCGCGGCCCGGGCCGCCGGCCTGGCGCCCGACACCCTCACGCGCGCGTTCGAGCGTGCGTACGGAGTGACGCCCAAGCGCTACGTCACCAAGGCGCGGCTCTTCGATGCGGCCATCTCGATCTTCCTCGGCGCGCCGATCGCCGCAGCCGCCCTCGCCTCGGGCTTCAACGACCTGAGCCGCTTCTACGCGCAGTTCCGCCAGCTGCTCACGGCCACGCCTGGCGAGTACGCCCGCGCAAGCGGCGTGCCGGGTTGCGCAGAAAAGTAGCCTGTCCCCTTTTTTGCGCAGTCGGAAACCGCCAAGACGCGCTGCCGCTCGCGGCGTAGGTGAGGCCCGTGACCCGCGCCGACACCTTCGTGAACTTCACCTACGCCATGACCCTGCTCGCTCCGGTCGTCGCGTTCGTCTCTTTCAGGCTGCCCCGCGACGTACATCGCAAGGTGCAGGTCGGCCTCGTCACGCTCTGCTGGCTCGCCGTGCTGGTGCTCGAGGTGCGCATTCGCCTCGAGGGCGGCTCGGGCTCATTCATCGCCCAGGCGCCCACACACCTCCACGGCCTCGCGCGTACGCTGCTGCGCGTGCACATCGGCGGCGCCGTGCTCACCTACGCCGTCTGGTCGTGGCTCGCCGTGGCCTCGTGGCGCAGGTTCCGCTCCGCCCTGCCCGGCCCGTTCTCGCGCCGGCATCGCCTGCTCGGGTGGTCGGTGTTCGGCGGCTTGTGCTTCACCGCCGCGTCGGCCACCGGCATGTACGTGCTGACGTTCGTGCGAAACGCCTAGACCCGGCAGGTCGCCTTCCGAAGCCGGTTCGACGCCGGCGCTTCGCGCCTCGGCTCACCGCGAGCGGAGGTCGGGGCATCACGGCAGCAGCGCCTTGATCGGCTCGACGCGCAGGTACGCGTAGTCGAGACCGGCCGACGCCAGCACCGTCGCGAGCACGTGCTTCGGCGTCAGAATCTGCACCTGCCCCGAGTCGCGCATCATCTGCGTCGGCGTCTCGTAGCCGATGCCCGTCGTCAGGTCGGTCTCGATCGGCATCTGCCCCACCGCCGCGCTGCCGCCCACGGTCAGCCCACGCTTCACGCCGGCCCCGGCGACCAGCACCGAGTTGCCGAGAAAGTGATCGCGCCCGCGAATGTTGTTGAACAGCGGCGTGCGCGCGAACTCGCTGAACGCCATGATCGTCGTCTCGTCGAGCATCGTCTTGCCGGGCGTCGAGCCCGGCGTGTTCTTCAGGTCTTTGATCAGCGCGCCGAGCACCTTGAAGCCGGTCTCGAGGCGACCCGGGTGATCTGCCGCCCACTCGGCGTGCGTGTCGAGCGACCGCGCCGCCTGAAACGACACGCACTGCGACACGTTCTTCTTGATCGCCTGACCTGCCAAGAAGCCCATCACCTCGGGCGCCGACGCATCGCCGCCCGCGGCCCCGATGTCGTACAGCGTGCGGAGCGCAGCCATCTCGGCGTCCATTCGTGTCAGGTCGAACACGCCCGCGAGGTTCGACGTCAGGTACCCGCGCGACCGCTTCACGCTCTCGAGCAGCGCCGACGTCAGCCCGTCGCGGTTCAGCCGCACGGCCTCGCAGCCGGGCGTGAGATCTTGGTACTTCTCGACCGCCTCTTTCACCTTCGGGTCGAGCGTCACCAGCGGCGTCAGCGCGACCGACATGTCGGCGATCGAGTTGACGTTCAGCGCCTGCGCGAACGCAGGCATCTTTTCGGCGTAGGCCTCGACGCCCGCCGAGATGTGCGCGATGGGCGACGACTCGCCGATCTGCGCGAGAATCTCTGACGCCGTCGACGAGCCGACCGCGTCGAGCCCGCGCGGAAACCGGCCCGTGATGAAGTACCGGCGGCCGACCTCGTGGGCCGCGGTGTCCATCGTGATGCCCTTGATGATCGAGCACTCGTTCGCGACGTCGATGAACGACTGCGGCACCGCCGGCCCGAACGACAGGTTGCCGACCGTGCGCACGCCGCGCGCGCTGAACCCGTAGCCGAGCTGGCCGTAGCCGGGGTCGATGAGCTGCGTCATCGGGTTCGTCGTCGCGGGGTCGCGCGGGTCGAGCGCGAGGAGCTGATCCCACCCGCCCTCGAAGTACGCGAACACGAACTTGCGCTTCGGGTCTTTGGCCGCCGCCAGCGCCGCCCGCGGCAGCAGGAAGTCGGCGAGCATGAAGCCGCCGGTCACCGCGCCGAGGCTCTTGAGCAGGTTGCGCCGCGACAGGCGCTGATCAACCACGGGGAGCTTGAAGGTCATGGTGGTCGTGCCTTTAGTAGAGGAGGAACTCGGGAGACGTGAACAGCGACGCGCACACCGCCTGGTAGCCGGCGAGCGGCACCGTGGTCGACTGCGAGCCCGTGTCGTACGCGGCTTTCAGCCGCACCACGTACGGGTCGGCGTCGGCGCCCTCGATGCCAGTGAAGCGAAGGAGCATGAAGCGGATGTTTTCGTCGACCGTCGCGAACCGCGTGTAGATGCGCTCGGCCGCCGGGCGGGTCGCCTCGAACTGCGCGAGCGACGGGCAGTAGAAGCCGGTGATGTCGAGCATGAACTTCATGAACAGCGGCGTCGGCTGCAGCTGCTCTTCGTTCACGCGCTTGTAGTCGGGCCTGCCCAGCGTGACGGCGAGATCGGCGGGGAGCTTGATCGAGCCCGCCGGCAGCCCGCCGATCTCGTCGAGCGAGCGCTCGATCTGATCGACCGACATGCGGCGCGGGCCGCGCGAGCCGATGGCGAGATCTTTCAGCGCCGGGTGCCCCTCGGGCATCGACGGCGACGGGTTCGCGATCACCTTCCGCGGCGGTGGCGGCGGCGACGTCGTCTCTTCGGCCTTCTTCTGGCAGCCCGCCAGCGCGAGCGCGGCGGCCACCGTCAGCACGAGGTTCTTCATGGCATTCTCCGATAGGCGGGCTGCGTGACGAGCTTCTTCACCAGGTCTTTCAGCTTGTAGCCGCCGGCCTTGAAGTCGTTCGCGAGCGTGGGAATCACCGTCGCCTCTTCGTCGGGCGTCGGCTCGCGGCGCATGTAGTAACCCCACAGCTTGCGCGTCGTGCACGAGGCGAACGCGCCGCTGTCGATCGACGACTGCGCCAGCGCGCGCGGCCCTGTCTCGAGCTTCGCCACGTCTTCGGGGGTGCGGAACATGTAGGGCCGCAGCTGGTTGCGGTACGCCTCTTCTTCGCCGACCGGCTGTACGTTGTAGAAGCGAAAGCAGCGGAACAGCTGGTCGATCGACCCGATGTTGGTGCAGATGCTCGCGGCGTTGCGCGGGTAGCGCGCCTCGTCGAGCGGCGTGAAGCCGTACTCGGCGAAGCGGCCCCAGTGGCCCGCCATCGGCTCGAGCTTGATGTGGCACGCGTTGCAGCCGCAGCGCTTCGTGAGATCTTCGTGTTTGCTGCAAGCCTCTTGCGGCGACGGCAGCGCGCCGTTGGGTATGAACGCCGAGCACTCGAACGCGTTGTAGTAGCGGTGCGCGCGGCCGCGGTTCGACATGTACTTCAAGAGGTAGCCGGGCGTGGTGAGAATGCCCGAGTGCCGCCCGCCGCGGTCGACGTCTTCCCACGTGTCGACGTCGAGGTAGTTGAGCTGCGGCGGCACCGGGTTCGTCGCGTCGGTCTCGCCGAACAGCTCGAACGAGCCGCGCGACTGGTACTTCAGGTAGTGCGCGATGGGCCCGTTCATCGGCACGCGCATGCGCGTCAGCACCTCGGTGTACGGCAGGTTCTGGCTGACCACGTCTTCGACGACGCGCATCTGCTGGTCGATGAGCGACTTGCGAAGCACCGCCGCGGTCTCGTCGGTCTGGCACAGCCGCAGGTTCGGCCCGCAGCCACACTCGGCCGAGAGAAACGCGAACGCGCTGTCGCAGGCGATGGGCTCGTTGTCGAACGGCGCGCCGACCGCCATCGGGTAGACGGCGAACTGCGTGCAGGTCTGGTTCAGGTACGGGCTCTGCCGCGCCTGCGCGGTGCACATGCGGCCGGTGGGCTGGGCCATGGCGTCGAGCGCGCACACCTTCACCTGGGTGCCGGGCGCCCAGTACGGCTCGACCATCACGTAGCCCTCTTGCATCGCGACGGTCTGGC
>JAEUJP010000299.1 GCA_016793725.1 Myxococcaceae bacterium
AGACGAGAGAGCTGAAGTCGAAGAAGGCGCCGCCGCCCGTGCTCGAGCCCGTGCTCACGGTGCAGCTCGACGCCTCGACGCTCGGCAACGCCGAGCTCGAGACGTGTGTGCTCGAGGCGGTGCGCGGCTGGCCCTTTCCTCCGGTGCTCAGCCGTGCCCGCGGCGGCCAGGCGCTCATCGCGTTCGAGCTCGAGCGGGTGCCGCGCGACGAGCCGGTCGTTGCCGTGCCGCAGGTTCCCCCGCCGCCGAAGCCCACGCCGAAGATCGCGTTCGACACGTCGGTCGGCACGAAGACGAAGTCGCCGGGCAAGAAGCCGGTGAAGATGATGAAGCCCTCGCCGAAGAACGAGACGGTCGAGCCCGCAGACGGCAAGTAGCGCCCGAGGGCGCGACGGTCACGTGTCGTGAATCAGCGACCACATCGCGGTCTGGTCGCCTTCGTAGACGAGCTTGTCGCCCTGCGTGAACTCGAACGAGTACCTCGCGAGAATGTTCTTCGCGCCGCGGCGCAGCTGCGTCGCCCAGCCCTTCATCACGATCGGCGGCCCCATCACCGCCATGGTGTGAAACCGCGCGTGGTGAATGCGCACGCCGTACCCGATCCACCCTGCGCGATGCCTCAGGTCGAGCACGTAGTAGGCGTGAACGAAGCCCACCATGCCGGTCATGTGCACGATGAGCCCGCCCGACACGTGCTGCGGGTGCCGCACCGGGTGGTTCTTCTGCGAGCGGGTCAGCGGCAGGTCGCCGTGCGCCGGCATGCTCACGCGCACCATCGACTTCTCGCGGTCGACCTCGAGCACCTCGTCGATGAGCAGCGCCTCGGGTGCGTACGGGCAGTCGTCGACGAACGCCGCGTCGAGAGGCATCAGAGCGTTTCCTTGAAGAACTGTGCGATGCGCTCGTACAGCCGCTCGGTCACCACCGGGTCGGGCACCATGTGCGTGAAGTTCGACAGCGGCAGCACCTGGTGCGGCTTGCCGGCGCGGAACAGCGCGTCAGACAGCTTCAGCGTGTGGAGGAAATAGACGTTGTCGTCGGCCGTGCCGTGCAGCACCAGCAGCGGCCGCTTCGCCTTCGGCACGTACGTCAGCACGTTCGACACCTCGTACGCCTTGTCGTCGGCCGGCGGCACGCCGAGGTACCGCTCGGTGTAGTGCGTGTCGTAATCGTGCCAGTCGACGACGGGCGCGCCCGCGACGCCGCTCTTCACCGCGTCACCGAAGCCGAGCGTGAGCAGCGCGCTCAGGTAACCGCCGAAGCTCCAGCCGTAGACCCCGACGCGGCTCAAGTCCATCTCGGGCACCGTCTTCGCTACGGCTTTGAGCGCCGCGAGCTGGTCGTTCGCGATGCCCGTCGCGAAGTCGCCCTTGATGGCGCGCTCCCAGTCGCGACCGCGCCGCTGCGTGCCGCGCCCGTCGGCCTTCACCACGATGAAGCCCTGGTTCGCGAGCCACTGGTCGATGAGGTGCTCGCGGTTCGTCTGCACCACCATGTTGTGGCCCGGCCCGCCGTACACCGACAGAATCACCGGCAGCTTCGTGCCCGGCTTCATGCCCTCGGGCTTGAACACCATCGTCCAGAAGTCGCCCGCCTTCTTCACCTCGGCGTTCACCTTCAGCGACGGCTCGACCGCCACGCTCGGCAGGTCGGCGAGCTTCTTGCCGCTCGCGTCGAACACCGCGGCGCGCGGCATCGTGCCGATCGCCGTGAAGCCCGCGAGCAGCACCTTGCCGTCGGTCGACGGCTTCACCCACTGGGTCGCCGCCTCGGGAAAGCCCTCGAGCTTCACCGCCACCGGAGCCCCACCGTCGGTCACCTTCCACACCGTCGCCGCTGCGGGGTGCTCTGAGCCGGTCACGTACAGCGTCTTCGTCGCCTCGTCGTACGCGACGGCGTCGTGCGCTTTCGCCCAGCCGAGCTCACGCTTCACCCAGGTCGCTTTCAGCGAGCCGTCGGCGGCGTGCAGCTCGACTTCCGGGCCGCCGTTCTTTTCGCTCATCCAGAAGAAGCCCGAGCCGTCGGGCAACCACGAGGGGAACTCCTGGGCCAGGTTCACCCACGCGGCGTCTTCTTCGGCGAGCAGGAGCTTCGTCTTGCCGGTCTTCTCGTCGACCTGCAGCAGCTGCTCCTTCGTCTGCGCGCGGTTCTGCACCACGATGCAGAGCGGCGCCTTCGGCTGCCAGCGCACCGTGGCGAGATAGGGGTAGCCCTCGGCGTCCCACTGCACCCACGTCACGGGCCCGCCCGCCACGGGCGTGATGCCGAGCTTCACCTTCGCGTTCGGCTTGCCGGCGCGCGGGTAGAAGAAGCGGTCGGCCTCGGCCTCGGGCTTCATCGGGTCAGAGATCGACAGCTGCTCGACGCCCGT
The DNA here is from genome assembly GCA_016793725.1 of Myxococcaceae bacterium. Taxonomy (GTDB): domain Bacteria; phylum Myxococcota; class Myxococcia; order Myxococcales; family Myxococcaceae; genus Xiheicaenimonas; species Xiheicaenimonas phototrophica. Next base: position 2,372 of record JAEUJP010000299.1, read on the forward strand.
GTGGTCGGTCGACTGAAACGCGACCGTCTTGCCGTCGGGGCTGAACCAGTAGCCCGAGAAGCGGTTCATCTCTTCTTGCGCCACGAACTCGGCCACGCCGTTCGGCTTCAGCGCCGTGCCACCCTTCGTGACCGCCTTCTCGACGTTCTTCTTGATGTCGATCACCCGCACGTCGTTCGCGCGCACGTACGCGACGGCGCTGCCGTCGGGCGAAAACTTCGGGTCGATCGCCGCGCCCTCACCGGTCTGCAGCTGCGTCACCTTGCCGCCGTTGCGCTCGAACACGTAGAGCCTGCCCGACAGCGCGACCAGCACCTTCGTGCCGTCTTTGCTGAGCTGGTAGCTCGTGAAGCCGCGCGCGGTGACGCGCATGCGCTCGAGCCGTGCCTTCTCTTCGACGCTCAGCGTCTCTGACGCGCCTTTGAGCAGCGACTCGGGCGTGAGCAGCTCTCTCGCCTGGCCGGTCGCCACGTCGAGCTCGAACAACATCTGCCGTGGGTCTTTCGGCGACGCGCGCAGAAACAGCACCGACTTCGCGTCGGGCGTCAGCTGTGCGTTGACCGGCCGGCCCGCGAGGTAGCGGCGGGTCTCGGCAAACTCACGGAGAAAACCTTCGGTGGCAGGGCTGGCGGCGAGCAGGGTCATGGCGAGCAGGTGCATCGCGCGCCCCTATACCTTGGGTCAGACCTTGCGCGCCGCCTCTTCGGTTCGCTGCGAGACGAGCTCGGGCCGCCACCGAAACCGGTGCAGCTCGGGGTTGGGCACGCCGAGGGCGGCGTCGGCGATCCACGCTCCGAGCAGGGGCGCGAACTTGAACGCGTGGCCCGAGCCGCCGGTCGCGACCGTGAGGTTCTCGCGCTGGGGGTGTCTCGCGATCCACAGATGGCCGTCTCTCGTGTCGCAGTAGATGCACGTGCGCGTCGCGACGATCGGGGCGTCGTGCAACTGGGGGAAGCCCACACGCAAAAACTCGCGCAGCACACGCTCTGAGGCTGCCGTCACGTCACGTGGGCCGTCGGGGTCGAGCCGGCGCCCAGGCCCATGGTTCGCGATCTTCAAGACACCACTCGGGTGCATCGGGAAGCCGTACCAGCCCGTCGTCGCGATGTCCGCGCCGTACGTGGGGAATACGCCGGCCTCGAAGCGTGACGGGTCTCTGGGCTTCAGGTGAAACACGGGCTGCCCCGACTCGACGAACGAGCCCGCGAGCTCGGGCAGCAGCTTCGACGTCCACGCGCCGGTGCACAGCACCACGTGCTCGGCCTTCACGTCTTCGAGGCCCTCGATGCGCAGGTTCTCGTGCACACGTATGCCGGCCGAGCGAGCTTCTTCAAGCAGCGACGCGACCACGCGCCCGCTCTCGGCCCAGCCCCCTTCCGGGTTGAAGTAGCCGTCGACGAAGACGTCGGCGTTCCACGCGGGGAAACGGGCTCGAATGTCGACCGGGCCGACGCGCTGCAGCCGGTGACCGCGCCGCGTCAGCACCTGCCAGCTGTCGTGCTCGAACCCGCCCGGCGCCATCGGCGCGCGCGAGAGGTACATCACGCCGGTCTCGTGAAAGAGTGGCGACTCGCGCCACTTCGCGAGGGCGCGCTCCATGCGGGCGCAGTAGTCGTCGTCGGCGCCGTAGTCCATTCGCACCGCCTTCGAGACGTCGGTCGACTCGGCGAGCGGGTTGGGTATCGGCCCGAAGTCGTGGAGCGTCACGTCACAGCCCCGGCGCCTCAGCTCGAGCGCCGCGGTGACGCCGAAGATGCCTGCCCCGACGACTGCGACGTGCACGTTAGAGCGCCCTCTCGTAGAGCCACACCGCGCCGATGACGCCGATCGCGAGCGACCCGGCGCGCGCGAGCCACGGGTAGACCTTCAGCCGCGACAGCGCGAAGCACATCGGCACCACCAATGCGACGAACATCAGCTGGCCGCACTCGACGCCGAGGTTGAAGCCGAGCAGCTCGGCGACCAGCGACGTGCCGCGTAGCCCCGAGTCTTTCAGCACCGACGAGAAGCCGAAGCCGTGCACGAGGCCGAGCGTGAAAGCCGGGCCCCAGCGCTCGCCGGCAGCGAGGGGCCACAGGTTCGAGAGGGCCACGAGCATCACGGTCGCCGCGATGGCGCTCTCGACGAGGGCGCTCGGCAGCTCGACGATGTCGAGGGCCGCCAGCGCGAGCGTCACCGAGTGGGCGACGGTGAACGACGTCACGATCTTGGCCACGTCGACGAGCACGGGCTTGAGCGCCTCGCGCGGCTCCCAGTCGGTGAGGCCCAGCGTCTTCAGCCGGCCGCGGCGGCGCAGCACCGAGGGCAGGAGCAGCGCCGTGAGAAACAGCAGATGGTCGGTGCCGATGAGAATGTGGTGCACGCCCTCGAGGAGGAACTGACCGAGCGACGCGCCGGCCTCGGGCTTCGCGTCGAACGTCAGCTCGCGCTGTTCGGGTGTGGCGATGATCGTCTGTTCGGTCGAGCCCAGCAGCAGGCGCACCAGCGCGCGGTGCTGGGGGTCGCGCTCGAAGAACAACCCGTAGGTGACCGTGACTGCCCCCGGCGCCACACATGAGAGCGGGCCCTCGATGACCAGGTAGTTGCCGTCGCTGTGCGGCGTGATGCCGTGCTTCGACGGCGAAAACGTGCAGCCGGCGACGCGCACGAGCCGTGCGAGCTTTGCGTCGATGGCGGGCTGCCGTGCCTGCACCTCGGCCCAGGTGATGGCGCCGTCGCCGCTCGTGTCGAGGCCGAGGTCGTCGTCGAGATCTCTCAGCGCGAGATCGACGCGCAGCTGTGGCGCGCCGCGGTAGTCGAGCGTCAGGTACGCGTCGCTCGCCTTGTGTGCGTGCGCGGTGGCGCTGAGCACGACCGCGAGGGCGACGAAGCGCTGGAGCACGCGCGACCGACCTTACGTCAGGCTCCGCGCACGGCGGCGGCCTGATTCGCCAGCCCGGCCGCCGAAGCCCTACCCGTCCCCGGGTAGCGGGGCGCCGCGCTCCCGTTTCCGCGCCAGAGGCGCGGCTTCTTCACTCGGGCCGGAGCTTTCTTCTCGTCCGGTAACGCGGCCTGAAGACAACCCGGCGGAAACACCCGACCCATCGCCGCACGCGACTTGCAACGAGACGGGTCGTGCTCTCTCACGTCCTGATCGCGGTCGACGGCTCACCTCCTTCACGCCACGCGGCCCGCTTCGGCCTCTCGCTCGCCGAGCAGCTCGATGCCCGCGCCACGCTGCTCACCGTGCTGCACAAGCCCGAGGTGATCCCGCTCGGGCCGATGGCGACCTCGGTCGTCACGTCGGGCCCCACCGAGGCCGAGCTCGAGTCGCTCCGCGGCGGGCTCGACGCGATCGCCAACGAGCACCCGGCGCTGAACGTTCAGCGAGTCATCGAGCTGGGGCAGGTCGCCGAGACCATCATCGAGTGGGCGGGCAAGAACCAGGTCGACCTCATCGTGGTGGGCGCCCGAGGGCTCGGGCCGGCGCGCCGCTTTCTGCTCGGGTCGATCAGCGATCGCATCGTGCACCACGCACACTGCCCCGTGACCGTCTGGCGGTAGCCGGCTACTGTCGCGCGCGTGCACGACGACGCGCCGCTGACGAGCAACGAAAAGGCCCTCACGATCTCGGTGCTGATCATCGCCGGCCTCATCGCCCTCTTCACCGTCGCCACCGTCGCCTCGTCGATGTACGTCGTCGCGACGGGCAAGGTCGCCGGCAGTGAGATGACGCAGGCGTTCACGAAAGCCGTGCAGAAAGACCCGAACGCGCAGGCGATCATCGACCAGCAGCTCGCGCTGCAGGCGGCGATTCAGAAGCGCTGGGCGCCCGTACAGCTCGGCACCGAGACCGCGTACCTGCTCGCCCTCGGGGGCGCGATCGCGTTCGCCGCAGTCGGGCTCCGGGGTGGCCGCTTCAGGGCACGCCTCGGGTGGTTCGCGCTCGCCGCCGCAGGCGTTCGCGTCGGCACCGGCGTCGTGACCTTCCTCTTCACCACCGAGCTCATGCGCGCCACCACCGGCTCGATTCTGGCGGCGATGCCGAAGGGCTCGAACAACCTCTCACCCGAGAAGGCCGAAGAGATTCAGCGCTTCACGACCGGCGCGATGCAGGGAGTTCAGGCGGCGAGCGCCGGCTGCGTGACCCTCGTCGTGGTCGGGTACTTCGCCGTCGTCGCGTACGTCTTTCTCGCGGCGAAGAAGCCCGCAACGGCGAAGCCGGCCGAGAGCGCCCCGGCCGGCCCGCCTTCCCTCTGAGTCGACTTCGACGGCTTCAGTCGACCTTGTTCTCGAGCTGATCCGCCTCGTCCTTCACGGCGTCTTTCGTCTCGTTCGCGCGGTTCTTGACCTTCTTCTTCGCGCACTCGGCCTTCGTGCCCATGCAGAGCGACTCTTCCGTGCGGTTGACCGCCTTGCGGCCCGACCGCTTGACGTCGTTCGCGCCCGCCTTGGCCTTCTCGGGCACCGTCTCTTCCGCAAACGCCACCGCGCCCGTCATCAGAACCGCAGCCGCCAACATGCTGGTGATTGTCGTTTTCATGACGCACGAACAGAGCAGTGCCCGTGCCAGACGTGGTGTCGCGAGGTTGGGCGGGGTCGCTGTGGCGAACTGCCCCGCGCTCCGCGATCAGAACGCCGTCGTGCCCCACGGCATGCGGCCGATGGCCACGATGCCCGCCGCGATCAGCACCAGCGCACCACCGACGCCGATCAGCGGGCGCACCCAGTTGGGCTGCGCCGACTTGCGGTTCTTGCGCAGCATCACCATGGCGAGCCCCACCGCCGCCACCATCATCACGATGTGACCGATGTTTCGCGGCACCCACGGCCAGACCGTCAGCAGCGCGACGCCGACGAGCAGCTGCAGCTGTAGGAGCCCCGAGAAGACCGCGCCGACGATGCGGCCCGCTTTCGTGAACGGCGCCTTCTGCATCAGCCCCGCGAAGCACATCGCCACCAGGGTCAGCCCGACCAGGAGCACCACGAACCGCAGGCCCGAATGAAGCTGATAGAGCAGGCTCATCACCGAGAGCCCATTAGCACCAAAGCGCTCAGCGCAAAGCCGGGTCTATCGCCCGCTGTGACGGTGTCGCGTCAGCGCGGGCTGTCGGCCGGCGACCTCGTCGAGCGCCTTGACGTTTCGCCACCACGGGTCGAGGCCCTCGTAGCGGTGCGGCTCGGTGGGCGCGCCGAGAATCGGCATCATCACGTTCGCCCCGCACTTCGGCGCGAGCTCGAACATCGTCTCGGCGGGCTCGTCCCACGCGTGCAGTGCGAGGTTGAACGTGCCCCAGTGCACCGGCAGCAAGAGGCCCCCGCCGAGCAGCTTGAGCGCCTCGAGGGCGTTCTTGGGCCCGAGGTGAATCTGCCCCCAGCTCTCGTGAAAGGCGCCGATCTCGAGCAGCACGGCGTCGAACGGGCCGATGCGCTCGCGAATCTCGCGGTATTCCTCGGTCAGGCCCGTGTCGCCGCTGAAGAACGTCGAGTGCTTCGGCCCCTTCACGATGAACGACGACCACAGCGTGTGGTTGCGGTCGGCGAGGCCCCGCCCCGAGAAGTGCTGCGACGGGGCCGCCGTGATGACCACGTCGGTGTTCGGCACCTTCGCAGTTTCCCACCAGTCGAGCTCGGTGATGCGCTCGGGGGGCACGCCGTACTTCTCGAGGTGCGCCCCCACGCCGAGCGACGTGAAGAAGGGCACGTCACGCTTCGCGAGCTTCTGAATCGACGGCTTGTCGAGGTGATCGTAGTGGTCGTGCGATACGACGACGGCATCGAGGTCGGGCAGCTTCTCGAGCTCGACGGGCGCCGGCTGAAAGCGCTTCGGGCCGACCAGCTTCACCGGCGAGATGCGCTCACCCCACACCGGGTCGGTCAGCACTCGCGCGCCGTCGAGCTCGATCAGCACGGTCGAGTGGCCGAGCCAGGTGAGTCGCAGCCCCGAGTCTGGCGCCTGGGCCCAGCCGGCGAGCGGGCTCGTCGACGGCAAGAGGCCCGGCGGCTTGCGCTGCTGCCCACCCGCGAAGTACTCGCCCATGGTCGCGAAGGTGTTGCCCTTCAAGTCGGGCGTCGCGCCCGAGGCGTTGCGAAACGTGCCGCCCTGGTACTGCTTCGACGCCCGCACCCGCTCGAGCCTCAAGCCCTGCGACTTCGTGATCGCCTTCATGAGCGTGGGTTTTAGCGCGTCTTCACGGGGCGGTTGGGCTACATAACCCGGGCCATGAGCTACACGGTTCTCGCCCGAAAATACCGGCCCCAGGCCTTCGAAGAGATGACCGGGCAAGAGCACGTGGTGAAGACGGTCGAGAACGCGCTCAAGCTCGATCGCGTCGCGCACGCCTACCTCTTCTGTGGCCCGCGCGGTGTCGGCAAGACCACCGCGGCGCGCCTGCTGGCCCGCGCGCTCAACTGCGAGAAGGGCCCCACGCCCCAGCCGTGCGGCGTCTGCAAGGCGTGCACCGAGATTCGCGACGGCATCTCGTCAGACGTCTCAGAGATCGACGGCGCCTCGAACAACGGCGTCGAGAACGTGCGCGAGATTCGCGAGAACGCGAAGTACCTGCCGCAGGGCTCGCGCCACAAGATCTACATCATCGACGAGGTTCACATGCTCTCGGGCGCCGCGTTCAACGCGCTGCTCAAGACCCTCGAAGAGCCGCCCGGTCACGTGAAGTTCATCTTCGCGACCACCGAGCCCCACAAGCTGCCCGACACCATCATCTCGCGCTGCCAGCGGCACAACTTTCGCCGCATCTCGTCGGCCGCGATGTTGAAGCGCCTCAAAGAGATCTGCGCGCTCGAGAAGGTGAACGTCTCTGACCGCTCGCTCGCGCTCATCGTTCGCCAGAGCGAAGGGGGCATGCGCGACGCGCTGTCGCTGCTCGACCAGGTGCTGTCGGCCTGCGGCACCTCGCCCACCGACGCCGACGTCGCCGAGAGCCTCGGCGCCATCGACCGCACCGTGGTGCACGCGTTCGCCGAAGGGCTCGTTCGAAAAGACAACAAGCTGCTGCTCGAGAAGACCGAACAGGTGTGGAACCTCGGCATCGACATGCGCCGCATCGCCGATGAGCTCGCCGAGTGGCTGCGGCACGTGTTCGTCGCCAAGGCGACCGGCGTCGCCCCCGACGAGCTCTCTGACAGCGAGCGCGAGGCGGTCGTCGCGCTGTCGAAAGAGGCCGACGCCGCCACGCTCGCCCGCCTCTTCGACGTCGTGCACACGGCCGGGTGGGAAATTGCCCGCGCCGCACAGCCGAAGCTCGCCCTCGAGGTGACGCTGCTGAAGGCCGTTCAGCTCGCGCCCGCTGCGTCGCTGCCCGACCTCATCTCACGCGTCGAGAAGCTCGCCGCGGGCGGTGGTGCCCCTTCGACCGGCGTGAAGCTGCAGCAGCCCGGAGCGCCTGGAGGTCGCTCCGGCCCCTCGAACTTTCGCGCCTGAGCCTGCGGCTCCGAAGCCGGCTCCCGCTCCAGCTCCAGCTCCGATTCGTGTCCCGGTTCCTGCTCCCGGGGCTGCGGCCCCCGTGCCGGTGGCCACCTCGGCCGAGGGCTGCGCGTCGGGCGACTGCCTGCCCGAGGTCGTCGAAGAGGCCGAGGCGGCCTCGACCCACGCGCTGCCGGCGAACGAGCGGTGGAGGGCGGCGGTCGACGCGGTGCGGCTGGCGAACCCGCGCATCGGCAAGTCGCTCTCGTACGCGCGCATGATCTCGCTCACCGACGGCGAGGCGCGCCTCGCGTTTCCGACCGACGCGGGTTTTCACCGCGCCACGGTGTTCGGTCACGCGCGCGTCGAGCTCGAGGCGGCGCTGACGAAGCACCTCGGCGGCGCCACGAAGCTCGTCGAAGAGAAGTCAGACGCCGCGTGGCAGCAGGCCCCGCGCAGCGTCGCCGAGCAAGAGGCCGACGCCAAGGCGACGCGCGAGCGGGCCATCGAAGCGAAGGTGCGCGCGAACCCGGCCGTGCTCTCGGTCTTGAAGGTGTTGGGCGGCAACCTCGAGCACGTGCAGGTGCTCGAGCCGGCCCAGCGTGAAGAGGCGTCTACCGCAGCCCCGGAGGAAGAATGACGAAGCAGGCCGCCGTGCTGATGTTGCTGACCACCGCGTGCACGACGACGCAGTCGGCGCAGCGCCCCACCTCGCAGCTGCCGCAGGGGCTGAACCGCTGCACGCAGGCGCTCGCCGAGCCGCTGCCCGACGGCGACGCGCCGAGGTGCGCCGCAGACGACATGGTCTGTCTCGAGACGGCGAAGATCGTGGCCGAGTGCCAGCAGGCGCTGGCCGCCGAGTCGAAAGAGAAGGGCTTCAAGGGCGCGCTGCTGTTCGGCCTGAACAGCGACGACTCGGGCAACGTGACCGACGTCTGCTTCTACGGGGGCTCGCTCGGCGAGGTGCCGAACACGCTGGCGTGTGTGGCCGACAAGGCCCGCGCGAAGCGCTTCAACATCGCGCCCGAAGCCCAGGAGTGGAAGTGGGCCGTGCGCTACTCCGTCGAATGACCTAAGAGGGGAACCCACCATGCCCGGCGTCGACCTGAACTTCCTCATGCGGCAGGCCAAGGAGATCACCTCCAAGGTCGAAAAACGTAAGACCGAGCTCGCGAACGAGACCGTCGAAGGCAAGGCCGGCGACGGCCTGGTCATC
>JAEUJP010000238.1 GCA_016793725.1 Myxococcaceae bacterium
CCTCGTGCGACCCCGAAGACGGCAAGTGCAAGTGTGGCGGCCGCGGCGGCACGGTGTGCGGCGTGGCTGACGGCGGCTCGGTGGGCGAGGTGTGCGTGTCGACGGCGCTCCAGCAGTCGTGCCGCCGGCCCTGCAGCGCCATCGCGTCTGACTGCACGGCGCCGCAGCAGTGCTTCTTCGACACGGCGGCGGCGACGCCGGTCGCGTACTGCGCGGTGCCGACGGGCATGCAGCTCGAGAATCAGGCCTGCCAGCGGGCGACGGCGTGCTTCAGCGGCATGCCGGCCCGCCCGCAGCACTGCAACGGCCTCACCCTCAATACCACCGGCATCTGCCGGCCGTACTGCGACACGGGGGCGGGCATGTCGGGTTGCCTCCAGGTGCCGATGGCCCAGATCTGCACGGGCATCGCGCTCGCGCCGTCGGGCTCGAACTACGGCGTCTGCCAGGTCCAGTAGTCGTCGCTCCGGGGTTTCCACGCGCCGGGGGTGAACGGTTGAACACCCTCGTTGCGGCTGGTATTTGATTCGCCAGTCAACAGCACACGAGGGTCTACGCCATGTCGATTTCGAATCCGTTCACGCCCGAGCACGACGCCTTCCGCAAGACGGTGAAGGCGTGGGTCGAAAAAGAGCTCGCCCCGCACGCGCTGGAGTGGGACCGCGCGGGCATCTTCCCCAAAGAGGTGTTCAAGCAGGCGGGTGAGCTGGGCTTTCTGGGCATCAGCCACGACCCGAAGTACGGCGGCAGCGGGCTCGACTACTGGTACGTGACGGCGTTCGTGGAAGAGCTGCTGGGCAGCCGCAACGCGGGGGTGAACATGGCGCTGCTGGTGCAGAGCCAGATGGCGACGCCGATCATCAACGAGATCGGCACCGACGAGCAGAAGCGCGAGTTTCTGGCCCCGGCGCTGGCGGGCGAGAAGATCGCGGCGCTGGGCGTGAGCGAGCCGGGGGCGGGCAGCGACGTCGCGAACCTGAAGACGACGGCGCGCCGCGTGGGCGACGACTACGTGATCAACGGCAGCAAGATGTGGATCACGAACGGCACGCGCGCCGACTTCATCACGCTGGGCGTGCGCACGGGCGACCCGGGCTACGGCGGCATCTCGCTGCTCACGTTTCCCACCGACGTGAAGGGCTTCACGGTCAGCAAGAAGCTCGACAAGATCGGCAACCTCTCGTCGGACACGGCGATTCTCTTCTTCGAAGACTGCAAGGTGCCGGCGCGCTACGTGCTCGGCGAAGAGAACGAGGGCTTCTACCACATCATGACGAACTTCCAGGGCGAGCGGCTGACCGCGGCGCTCTGCGCGGTCTCGGGCATGGAGCGCATGGTCGCCGACGCGGTTCGTTACGGTCACGAGCGCGAGGCGTTCGGCAAGCCGCTCATCAAGTTCCAGGTGTGGAAGCACAAGTTCGTCGAGCACCTGGCGAACATCGAGGCGGCGAAGCGGCTCACGTACCACGCGGTCGATCTGTTCGACCGCAAAGAGAACCCGGTCAAAGAGATCTCGATGGCGAAGCTGGTGGCGGGCGATCTCGCGCAGAAGGTCGCGTACGACTGCCAGCAGTTCCACGGCGGCATGGGCTACATCGAAGAGACCGACATCGCCCGAGCGTGGCGCGACATTCGCCTCATCACCATCGGCGGCGGCACCAGCGAGATCATGAAAGAGATCATCTCGAAGCTGGTGGGGTTCTAAGCGCCTCGCGTTTGAGGTATCGACGCGGGCGAAGTGAGAGCCCTCGCCCTCGTGCTGCTCCTCGGCAGCGTCGCAAGCTACGCCGACTACATGGATCACTTCGTCATTCGTGACGACGTGGGCGTGCGCAAGGCGCCGTACCTGGGGCCGGCCGAAATTCTCGTCATCCCCGTCGAGGTTGCGGGTCACCCGACGTTCGACCTCGCCGAGCTGACGCGCTTCTTCACGTCGAACGACCCCGATGGGTTCGTGAAGTTTCACGAGACGGCGTCGCTCGGCCGCTACAAGCCGCACGTGACGGTGGCGCCGGTGGTGGCGCACTTGAGCTGCCCGCTGCCCCCGCAGTTCACGAACTGCTCGGTGGCGCGCGGTGACGTCTCGGTGTTCGCCGCGGGCATCGACTTCTTGCGCGAATCGGTGCGGCTCACCGACGCGAACGGCGTCGACTTCTCGAAGCTCGACGTCAACGGGCGCCGCGGCACCGCCGACGGCTGGGTCGACGGCGTCATGCTCATCACGAACACCCCGTTCGGAGGCATCGCGTTTCCCTTCGGGTACTTCAACCGCGGCGACAACCTCGCGGGCGGCATGGGCGGGCCGCTCGTCGTCGACGGCGTGAAGATCGGCCACATCGCGATCACCGGCTCGAGAGATCAGTTTTCGCAGGTGCACGAGTTCGGTCACCTGCAGGGGCTCACCGATCTCTACGATCAGTCGTTCTCGTACCCCGGCCTGCACTTCTCGCTGATGGGCGGGTGCTGCAGCGCGAACCTGAAGCTGCACGACGCCGAGTCGCGCTTTCGCCTGCGCTGGGCCGACTGGCACCAGGTGCAGGGCCGCCAGCGCGTGCGCATCGGGCCCGCCGAGACCACCGGCGAGGTGTGGCGACTCGGCGTCGGCGACGAGTACTTTCTCATCGAGAACCGCGGGCCGGGCGGGGTGTTCGACAAGCAGTTCACCGCGCGAGGGCTCGCCGTCTACCACGTCGATCGCCGCGTGAAGCTGAAGGGCGACGAGGGCAAGTTCCAAGACCGCATTCTCGACGGCGTGAACGACGACAAGTGGCACCCGTACATCTTGAACCTGCAGGCCGACGGGCTGTTCGAGCTGCAGGCGAGCGATGCCGCGCGGCCCGACTACGAGAACGATCTCTTTCGCGACGGCGACGCGCTCGGCGCCGACTCGAGCGGCACGCCGTTTTCGGCCGACCACCCGGTCGCCTCGACGAACTACTACTCGGGCACGCCGTCGGGCATCTTCATCAGCGACATCACCGTGACGCCCGAGGGGCCCATCGACGTGACGCTCGAGGCGCCGGGCGCCGATCAGTGCAACGACCGGCTCTGCGACGAGGGTGTGGGCTGCGCGCCCGTCACCTGCGAGAGCCCCGGCGCGTGGAAGGTCGGGGGCTGCGGCTGCAACGTCGGAGCCGAAGGGGCGCTGGGCCTGGGCCTGCTACTGCTTCTTGAACAGCGCCTCCGCCGCAGACAGCAGCGCGTCTTTCGAGGCTGAGCCGCCTCGGTCGAGCCCGTCGCCGATCTGGTACAGCTCGCAGAAGTTGGCGTCTTCTTTGTCGCCGGGCACGTCGGCGAACGGCTCTTTGCATTCTTTTGCGACGGTCTCGTCGTAGTGCCGGCAATGAATGCACGCGTGAAGCTCGGCACCGCAGTGGGGGCAGACGTCTCGCCGCCCGACCTGGTTGGCGACGATGTCGAGACGCTTCCCGCACTTCCCACACCCCGGCATGTCGCGGGTATAACACCCGCCATGGTGCTGCCCGTACTGCTCCCCGTTCTTCTCTCTGCCGACCCCATCGAGCTCTCGCAAGAAGAGTTCAAGATGTACCGCCACTACCAGCAGGCGATCGCCGACCCCCGCGTGCAGAAGATGAAAGAAGAAGCGCGCCCCGCGGCGATCGCGAAAGACGCCAAGTTCAAGCTGAAAGACATGCAGAAGGCGATCGAGCGCGCCGAAGCGGCCGGCGACTTCAAGGCGAAGTGTGAGGGCAACATCAAAGAGGCGCTCGGCAAGGGCGCGCTCAACGGCCTCATCGGCAAGGTCGAGGTCGACACGACCGAGCCGCACGCCGTGGCGTACGTGCAGTGGCTGAACGAGGCGCCCGAGAAGCTGGCGTTCGAGGCCTCGCTGCTGGCGGCGCAGACGACCGGCGCGTGCCCGATTCTGTCGACGATTCAGGTCTGGGCCCAAGACAAGGCGGCGCCGAAGGTGCGCGTGTTTCAGGGGCTCATCTCGGCGAGCGCGGCGGCGAAGATCAACCAAGAGAAGGCGCAAGACTTCGCGCAGACCCGCTACATTCGCCTGTTCGAGAAGGTGAAGAGCGTGGCGAACGGCGACGATCTGTCGAGCGAGTCGGGCACGCCGACGGCCTCCGGCGGGGGCTGATGGCGCACCGGCCGTACAAGGCGAAAGATCACTTCTTCAAGAAGGCGCACGACCAGGGCCTGCGCGCCCGGTCGGCGTTCAAGATCGACGAGATCGCCCGGCGGTTTTCGCTGTTCAAGAAGGGGCAGGCGGTGCTCGACCTGGGCGCGGCGCCCGGCGGGTTTCTGCAGATCATCGCCGACGAGGTGGGTGACAAGGGCACGATCGTCGGCGTCGACGTGGTCGCGATTCGGCCGCTCGCGCGCGCGAACGTGAAGACCGCCGTGCTCGACGTGCTGGCCGACGACTTCGACGTGAAGCTGCTCGAGCTGTACGCGGGCGCGTACGACGTCGTGGTGTCTGACCTCGCGCCGAAGACGAGCGGTATTCGTTCGACCGACGAGGCGCGGAGCTTGCGGCTCGCGGGCAAGGCGCTCGAGGTGTCGCGCACGCGCGGCAGGCCGGGCGGGGCGTTCGTCGCGAAGCTGTTCATGGGCGGTGACTTCGAGGCGTTTCGTGACGACGTTCGCGCCGCGTATGCGGACGTGAAGGTCGTGCGGCCCGAGGCGACGCGCGGCGGCAGCGTCGAGGTGTATCTGGTGGGGCTGAAGCGAAAGTAGGAACGGGTAGTCGCCCGTCGGCGTCTTGGGGCCGGTATGGTCCTCCCCCACATGATCCCCTTGATTGCGGTGCTGTTGAGCCAGGCTCCGGCGACGTGGCCCGAGATCGACAAGCTGGTCGCGCAGCAGCAGCTCGAAGCGGCGGCGAAGGCGGTCGAGGTCAGGCTCGCGGCGGCCAAGAAGGGCACCGACGACGCCGAGCTCGCGCGCACGCTGCTCAAGCGCACGCAGCTGCGCATCGGCCTCGGCGGCTACGAGACCGCGGTGAAGGAGCTGAAGGCCGAAGCGTGGCCGAAGACCCTGCTGCCGCGCTCGGCGGTGCAGCTCTATTACGCGAGCGCGCTGATTCGCTACGTGAACGCCTACTCGTGGGAAATTCGCCAGCGCGAGCGCGTCGACGCCAAGGGCGACGTCGATCTGAAGGCGTGGACGGCCGACCAGATCTGGGCCGAGGCGCAGAAGGCCTACGAAGAGGTGTGGAAGCAGCGCGAAGAGCTCGGCGCGAAGCCGCTCGGCGCCCTGGCCGAATACCTCGTGCCCAACGACTACCCGAAGGGCGTTCGCGACACCCTGCGCGACGCGCTCACGTACCTGCGCGCCGACGCGATGGAGAACACCACCAGCTGGAGCCCCGAGCACCACAACGAGCTCTACCGCCTCGACTTCAAGGCGCTGGTGAAGGGCGACCCGGCCGCGTCTGCCAAGGTGAACCTCGCCGACGCCGCGGTGCACCCGATCGTGCGCTCGGGCGCGATGTACGACGACCTCGAGGCCTGGCACACGAAGGCCGGCCGCCGCGAGGCCGCGCTCAACGCCCGCATGGAGCGGCTCGCGGCCCTGCGCAACCCCTTCACCGCCGAAGACGAGCGGGCCGCGCTGGTGGCCGACCTCGAGTCGCGGCTCGGGCCCACGAAAGACCTGGCCTGGTCGGCAGCGGCGCGCGGGCTGCTCGCCGAGTGGGTGCGCGAGGCCGGTGACGTCGCGCGCGCGCGCACGATCGCGCTCGAGGGCGCCAAGGCCTTTCCCGGCACGTACGGCGGCATGCGCTGCGACCACGTCGTGAAGTCGATCGAGGCGCCCGACTACCTGCTCCAGGGCATGGAGTCGGACGGGCCCGGCCGCCGCTCGCTCGAGCTCTCGGCGCGCAACCTGAAGACCGTCTACTTCCGCGCGTGGCAGGTCGACATGGAGCAGACGCTCCAGCGCTCGGAGTACTCGCTCTTGCCGCAAGACGAAGAGGTGCGGCGGCTCATCGCGGGCAAGGCGCCGCTCGTGAAGTGGGCGGTGAACCTGCCGCCGACGCCCGACTACAAGAGCCACCGCACGAGCGTGATTCCCCCGCTGAAGGGGCCCGGGCTGTACGTGATCGCGGCGTCGGCGCGCGAAGACTTCGTCGACCAGTCGAACCGCATGGTGGCGCAGGTGCTCTTGGTGACGCGGCTGGTGATGACGGTGCGGCAGCAGTACGTCGACGGCGTCGTCGACGTGCTGGTGGTCGATGGCAACACGGGTGAGCCGGTGCCCGGCGCCGAGGTCGAGCTGTGGGCGTTCGAGTACGGCAAGCCGCGCACGCGCGTCGAGACGCTGAAGACCGACGCGAAGGGCGGCGTGAAGTTTCAGCCGAAGGGGCGGCAGGGCAAGAACCACTTCGTGACGGCGAAGAGCGGGGCCGACTGGGCCGTCGAGCGGCAGGGCCTGTACTTCTCGGTGCCGTCGAAGTCCGAAGTGAACGCGGCGATGATCTACACCGACCGTTCGGTCTACCGGCCGCAGCAGAAGGTGCTGTGGAAGGCGATCGCCTACTACGCGTCGGCCGACCGCACGGCGTTCAAGTCGGTGCCGAACGCCGACGTCACGGTGAACTTGATGGACGCGAACCACCAGCTCGTCGAGTCGAAGAAGTTGAAGACGAACGCGTTCGGCTCGGTGGCGGGCGAGTTCACGATTCCGACGGGCCGCCTGCTCGGCGGCTGGAGCATCACCGTGCGCGGCTCGAGCGCGTACCTGCGCGTCGAGGAGTACAAGCGCCCCACCTTCGAGGTCTCGTTCAAAGACACCGGCGCCGCGTTCAAGCTCAACGCGCCGGTCACGCTGAAGGGCGAGGCGCGCTACTACTTCGGGCTGCCGGTGACGGCGGGCCAGGTGAAGTGGCGGGTGATGCGCACGCCGCAGTACCCGTGGTGGTGGTGGGAGTGGGGTTGGTCGCCTCCGCCGGCGCGCAGCCAGGTGGTCGCAGCGGGCACGTCGAAGCTGCAGGCCGACGGCAGCTTCGAGGTCGGCTTCAAGCCAGAGGTC
>JAEUJP010000332.1 GCA_016793725.1 Myxococcaceae bacterium
CAGGCTGATTTTTCGCCGCCGGACAGCTCGAACTGACTGACGGCGCTCGGGCGAAAAAACTGCCTGTCCCCTGGGCAGAGCGCGGCACGAAGAGAGGCGCAGCGATCAGCGTGGCCCTGAGCGACCCGTGTGGCCCTGAGCGACCCGTGTGGCGCTGACCATCTCGTCTTGCCTCGCACTGCCGAAGGGACAGGCAGTTTTTTCGCTCGGGCACCACAGGCGGTTTTCGACTGTTCGGCGGCGAAAAATCAGCCTGTCCCTATCATCGACTTGAGCTTGTCGCCGCCCACACCCATGTGATGCGCCGCCGCCTCGAGCATCTTGCGCTCGCTGCGGTCGATCTTGCCGTCGATCAGCGCCATCGACACGAGCTCACTCATGAAGTGCTCGGCCTCGGGTGAGCCCTTCTGCACCAGGCGATCGAACAGGCCGGTGCCCGCACCGAGCGCGAGCTCGACGTTCGCCCACGCCACGCTCCAGCGCTGCGAGCACTCCTTCAGCAGCGCGCGCTCTCTTGCGTCGACGTTGCCGTCGGCCGCCGCCATCGCCGCCATCATGTAGAGCAGCCGCTCGCGCTCTTCCTTCGAGGCCACCCGGTCGCGCGGAGCCGACGCCGCCGGCGCTTGAGCCATCGCCGGCCGCTTCATCGCCGCCCACGACTCCCACACGCGGGCGTCTTTGAGCACCCAGTCTCTTTCGCCGCTCTGCAGCAGCGTGCCGCAGAACTCGCACGACGGCTGGCCATTGTCCGACAGCGGAGCGCTGCAGTTCGGGCACCGGTTCGTCGACATGCCGTTCGCGGCGTTCGTGGCGGCGCCGGGCTTGCGCTGCAGCGTGAAGACCCAGCGCTGCGGCACGACGGGCAGGGCAGGGGGCTTCTCGTTGATGGGGCCGATGCCCATGCGGGCGCTCCAGCGAATCTCGAGGTGCACCAGATCGTTCGTGCCGTCGTTGTCGAGGCGGCGCGTGTTCACTGCGCCGACCGCACACTCGAGAAACACCTTTCGCTTCTGGCGGCTCTTCAGGTCGGCGAGGTCGTTCGAGAGCCACGTGAGGTAGTCGGTGCCGCTCAGCTTCGCGAGCTTCGTGGTGTCGCCGGTGGCCTGCGCCTCGACCCAGCGCCAGAACACGAGCGAGCCGCGGTCTTCGAGGGTCTCGGTGTTCAAGGCGGGGTCGGTCTGCTTCGCACGGGCGAAGCCCTCGACGGCGTCGCCGCCGCGCGTGAACTCGGAGCCCTGCGTGATCTCGGCCAGCACCCAGTCGTAGTTGCCGCTGTTCACGACCGCGTTGCAGAACTGGCAGCTGTTCGCCGCACCACCCTCGAACGGGGCGCCGCAGTTGGGGCACTTGCCGCTCGACAGCTCTCGCGCGGTGTTCGTCTTGGCGCCCGGCTTGCGCACGAACGACCAGACCTCGATGAACTGCTCGGGCGGCTTCTTCGCCGCGAGCGCCAGCGCCTGCTCGTCGCTCGCGTTGGCGGGCGCGTCGGCGTCGCGCATCTGGGCCTTCACGCGCACGTGCGCCGTGTCGAAGTGCTCGTTCTGCTCGAGGCCGATGATCTGCAGATCGAGCACGGCGTAGTCGCTGATCGCGTCGCGCACGCCCTGCAGCTCGAGCAGCTTCATCTGCAGCGCGAGGCGCTGGTACGTCGCGTCAGACAGGTAGCGGCGCACGGGCTCGAGGTTGCGCTTGAACCAGGCGCCCTGAACCTCGACGAACAGCTTCTTCACGTTGTCGAACAGGTGCAGCAGGTCGAACGACGGGTCTTTCGCCTTGAGCGCGTTCACCCAGCCCGTCACGGCCTGGGCCGAGACGTTGGTGCGCACCTGGGCGTCGGCCTGCTGAATGGCCTTCTTCGTCGAGGCCGAGCCCTCTTGGCTCTTCATGTACCAGGCGACGATGAGAAACCCGATGAGCAGGGGCACGCCGACGACGGGGTGCTGAATGGCGAGCACGATGAGCCAGCCCAAGATCTCGCCGCCGCCGCCATCGCCGCCGCCGCTGCCCGAGTCGCTGCTGCCGCCGGTGTAATGTTCGCCGCCGCCGATGCGCGCGAGCGCCGGCAGCGCGAAGAGCAGGACGGCGAACGGCATCAGCCGGTATACCCACGTGATCGCGCGGTTCATCATCATGTGCGCCACAACCTAGGAGATCCCTTGCCCGAGTTCATCATCGAGTCGAACGGCGCCGTCGAGCGGTGGACCATCAACGGTGAGGCCCGCCGCAACGCGCTCTCGCGCGCGATGGTCGCCGAGCTCGAACAACACCTCGATCGGGTCGGCGATTCCTTCCCCGCGGTGCGCGCCGTCGTGCTGACGGGCGCCGGCGACAAGGCGTTCTGCGCCGGCGCCGACCTCAAAGAGCGCGCCACGATGAGCGAGGCCGACGTGCGCGGGTTTCTCGAGTCGCTGCGCGAGACGTTTCAGACCATCGAGAAGTCGCACACCGTCTTCATCGCGGCGGTGAACGGCGCGGCGTTCGGCGGCGGCACCGAGCTCGCGCTGTCGTGTGACCTGCGCGTCGTGGCCCCCGGCGCCGAGATGGGGCTCACCGAGGTGAAGCTGGGCATCATTCCCGGGGGCGGCGGCACGCAGCGGCTGCCGCGGCTCATCGGCAAGGGCCCGGCGAAAGATCTGATCTTGAGCGGCCGTCGCGTCGGCGCCGAAGAGGCCCTGCGGCTCGGCCTCGCGAACCGCATCGGCGGAGCCGACGAGGCGATGAAGCTGGCTCAGGCGATCGTCGAGAACGCGCCGATCGCCGTCTACGCCGCGAAGCACGCGATCGACGAAGGCCTGCACCTCGAGATGGGCGAGGCGCTCATGCTCGAGCAGCGCGCCTACGAGCTGGTGCTGAAGACCGAAGACCGGCTCGAGGGCCTGAAGGCGTTCGCCGAGAAGCGGCCGCCCGTCTACAAGGGCCGCTGATGGTGTCAGTTGCCTCTTCGCCGGAACCTGCCCAGGCCTACGCCCGGCCTTTGACTCCGAGCAGGTGTTTGCCCGGCTCGGGCCGGTTCTCGCGCGCCGTCACCCACGCGATGTAGTCGTCGAGCGTCTTGCCCTTCTCGTCTTGAAACACGCGGCCGAGCTCGACGTCGGCCATGCGATCGAGGCGAAAGCTGCGAAAGCCCGCGCGCAGCTCGCACCAGGCCGCCAGCGTCCAGATCTTGCCCCAGAAGGCCACCGCGAGCGGCCGCACCGTGCGCTCGGTCGCGTCGCCTTTTTCGTCTCGGTAGGCCAGCGACAGGCGCTTCTTCGAGCGCAGCGCCTCGCGCACGAGCCCCAGCGGGCCCGCCGTCGCCCCCGGCTTGAACCGCGGCGCCAGCAGCGGAGTCGCCGACACCCGCGCCCGCGTCGCCTCGGGCAGCACCATCTCGATCTTCGCCAGCGCCGCGTCGGCCGCCCGCGCCAGCGCCGGGTCGGCGTAGCCCTGCACGACCCGGGCGCCCAGCACGAGCGCCTCGATCTCTTCTTCGTTGAACGTCATCGGCGGCAGATCGAAGCCGTGCGCCAGCGCGTAGCCGACGCCGGCCTCGCCACGCACCGGCACGCCCGAGAGGGTGAGATCTCGAACGTCCCGGTACACGGTGCGCTCCGACACCTCGAGCTCGTCGGCCAGCCGCTTCGCCGTCACCAGCCGGCTTCGGCGCAGCAGCTGCACGAGTCGAAAGAGGCGGTCTGCGCGGCGCACGTCACGCCTTCTGCCACAGCGCGAACGTCGCGCCACCCGGGTCGGCCACGATGGCGAACCACCCCGCGCCCGGCACCTCGGTCTTCTGTTTCAGCACCTTGCCGCCGAGCTTCTCGGCCTTCTTCGCCGAGGCCGTCACGTCGGCCACGTCGATGTACTGCAGCCAGTACCCCGAGCCCTGCGCCTCTTCCATGAGGCCGCCCTTCTGATCGGCCACGATGTCGTCGTACCGCGGCGCCGGCGACAGCGTGTTGAACTTCCACCCGAACAGCTCACCGTAGAAGCCGCGCGCCTGATCGACGTTGGTGGTGTGCAGCTCGACGTAGTTCACGTTGTGCATGTGATGCCCTCTTTCGAAGTGGCCCGCGTCATTGCGAGCGTGGGCACTCTCGAACAGCGCTCCTGACAGCGTCGTGTCAGCAGAGGTCGGGCTGCGCGGGTCAGGGCCGCCCGCGGTACCCGTAGCCCTTCGGCCGCACCTCGAAGTGCGCGCAGCCGTGCCACTCGTCGACCCACTCCTGAATCAGCGCAGTCGAGCTCCACTTGCGCCTGCGCGCGTCGGGCGACGTCGCGACCCGGTCGTACTCGGCCCGTGAGCCCACGGTGCAGCCCAGGTTGCCCCAGCCCGTCGACGGCTCGACCTCGGACCAGCGGCAGAAGAAGCACGCGCGCGGCGCCCGCTCGTCGCCGAGCAGCTCGAGCAGCCCCCAGCACGCGAGCTCGACGTCGTCGGCTGCAGGCCCCTTCACGCCCGCTGCGTGCGCGGTGTACTGCACCCGCCCACCCGCCGGCCGGCTCAGCGTCAGCGCGAAGCGGCCGAAGTCGGCGATCACCTCTTCGCCGGTCGCGACGACCGCGAGCAGATCTTCGGGGTCGTCGACCTCGACGCGCTGCTCGCCGAAGCAGAGCGTGAAGTTGCCGGGCTCGTCGCGGGTGGCGCCGCGCACCGTGAACCGGTGCCCGCCGATGATCGCCGTGAACGGCGTGTAGCGCGGCATCGGGCTGCATGATAGCGCGCGCGGCATGTCATTCGACGAGACCCTCAAAGCGAAGATCGGCCAGGTCGAAAAAGGCGGCGCCGAGAAGTACCACGCGAAGAACAAAGAGGTCGGCAAGCTCTTCGCCCGCGAGCGCATCGCGCTGCTCGTCGACGCCGGCACGTTCGTCGAAGAGGGCAAGCTCGCGAACAACCTCGACCCCGAGTTTCCCAGCGACGGTGTCGTCACGGGCCTCGGCAAGCTCGACGGCCGCACGATCGCCATCATGGCGAACGACTCGACCGTGAAGGCGGGCAGCTGGGGCGCGCGCACGGTCGAGAAGATTCTTCGCATTCAAGAGACCGCCCACAAGCTGCGCGTGCCGCTCTGCTACCTCGTCGACAGCGCCGGCGCGCGCATCACCGACCAGGTCGAGATGTTTCCCGGGCGGCGCCACGCGGGCCGCATCTTCTACAACGAGGTGCACCTCTCGGGCATGGTGCCCCAGGTGTGCCTGCTGTTCGGGCCCAGCGCGGCGGGGGGCGCGTACATCCCCGCGTTCTGCGACATCGTCATCATGGTCGACGGCAACGCGTCGATGTACCTCGGGTCGCCCCGCATGGCCGAGATGGTCATCGGCGAGAAGGTCACCCTCGAAGAGATGGGCGGCGCCAAGATGCACTGCTCGATCTCGGGCTGCGGCGACGTGCTCGTGAAGACCGAAAAAGACGCCATCGAGGCGGCGAAGAGCTACCTGCGCCTGTTGCCCTCGAGCTACGCCGAGGCCCCGCCGAAGGTCGCCGAGAAGGCCCCGAAGGCGAGCGGCAAGCGCATCGACGAGATCATCCCCCTCGATCAGAACAAGCCGTTCGACATGTACGCGCTCATCAACGAGCTCATCGACGAGGGCTCGTGGTTCGAGGTGAAGAAGCTCTTCGCCCAAGAGATCGTCACCGGCTTCGGCCGCATCGACGGCCAGACCGTCGGCATCGTCGCGAACCAGCCCAAGTACAAGGGTGGGGTGCTGTTCGTCGACAGCGCCGACAAGGCCGCGCGCTTCATCTGGCTGTGCGACGCGTTCAACGTGCCGCTGCTGTATCTGGCCGACGTGCCGGGCTTCATGATCGGCACGAAGGTCGAGAAGGCCGGCATCATTCGCGCCGGCGCGAAGATGATCTCGGCGGTCAGCGAGGCGTCGGTGCCGAAGATCTCGGTGGTGGTGCGCAAGGCGTACGGCGCGGGCCTCTACGCGATGAGCGGGCCGGGCTACGCGCCCGACTGCACGCTCGCGCTGCCGAACGCGATGATCGCGGTGATGGGCCCCGAGGCCGCCGTGAACGCCGTCTATTTCAACAAGATTCAAGAGAAGCCCGAGGCCGAGCGGCAGGCATACGTGCAGAAGCTGCGCGACGAGTACAAGGCCGACGTCGACATCTACAAGCTGGCGGCAGAGCTGGTCGTCGACGAGATCGTGCCGGGGGCGGGGCTGCGCGACGAGCTGCGCAAGCGGTTTGCGATGTACCGTGAGCGTTACACGCTGCCGTCGCGCAAGAAGCGCACTGTCACGCCCGTCTGAAACGGGCTAAGCGAAAGGCCTGAACGTCATGGACTTCGAGCTGCCCGACGACATCCGCGCGCTCCAATCATCGATTCGCGACTTCTGCGAGAAGCGGGTCAAGCCGCACGCACGCGAGTGGGATCGCAACGAAAAGTTCCCCATCGAGATCGTGAAGGAGCTCGGCGCCATGGGCGTCATGGGCATTCGTGTCGCCGAAGAGTACGGCGGGGCAGGGCTCGGCGCCCTCGCCGTCGCCGTCGCGGTCGAAGAGGTCGCGCGCTACGACGGCTCGCTCGCCCTCACGGTCGCCTCGCACAACGGTCTCGGCACGAGCCACATTCGGGTCTTCGGCAGCGACGCGCAGAAGAAGAAGTACCTGCCGAAGCTCGCCACCGCAGAGTTTCTGGGCGCGTGGGGGCTCACCGAGCCCGGCAGCGGCAGCGACGCCGCCGGCATGAAGACCACCGCCGTGAAGCACGGCGACACCTGGGTGCTGAACGGCGCCAAGATGTTCATCACGCAGGGCACCGTCGGCGACGTGTTCGTGATTCTCGCGGTCACCGACGCGGCGAAGAAGCAGAAGGGCGTCACGGCCTTCATCGTCGACAAGGGCCAGAAGGGGTTCGGCCAGCGCGCGATTCACGGCAAGCTGGGCATGCGCTCTTCCGACACGGCCGAGCTGCACCTCGAGAACGTCGAGGTGCACGACTCGATGCGGCTCGGCGAGGTGAACCAGGGGTTCATCAACACGCTCGCGATTCTCGACGGCGGGCGCATCACCATCGGCGCGCTGAGCGTTGGCCTGGGCCGCGGCGCCATCGAAGAGTCGCGCCGCTACGCGCTCGAGCGCACGGCGTTCGGGCAGCCCATCGCCGAGTTCCAGGCCTTGAAGTGGATGTTCGCCGACATGAAGACCGAGATCGACGCCTCGCGGCTGCTGGTCTGGCGCGCCGCGGCGCTCGCCGACCAGGGCCGCCCCTACACGCGCGAAGCGTCGATGGCGAAGCTGTACGCGTCTGAGGCGGCGACCCGCGCGTGCAACAAGGCCGTGCAGATTCACGGCGGCTACGGCTACACGCACGAGTTCCCCGTCGAGCGGTATCTGCGCGACGCGAAGCTCTGCGAGATCGGCGAGGGCACCAGCGAGGTGCAGCGGTCGATCATCGCTCGCGAGATCTTCAAGGCGGCCTCTTAAGGTGGACAAAGACGGCCGCGAGCAGCTGGGCCTCAGCGTCAAAGACGCCGACGGTGTCATCGAGGCCGAGCTCGAGCTGACCTCGGGCCAGGCGGTGAACCCGCTCACCCGTCAGTTCATCTCGAAGGCGCACTTCACGGTCGTCGGCGACCGGCTCATCACCATCTACCCGGCCGAGCTCGTCGGCATGCCGCCCATCACGCTCTCGCACGTCTCTCGCGCCGCCGCGCTCGAAGACATTCTGGTGAAGAGCCTGAACGAGGCGATTCTGCACGTGCAGCGCAGGTCAGAGCAGCTGAGCGCGCTCGGCCTCACGCCCCGGGTCGACCCGAGCAGCCTGCAGCTGACCGCCGAGGTGAAGCCGCCCGGCTTCACGTTCACCATCGGCACCGACCGGCTCGGCAACTTTCGCGTCACGCGCGCCATCTGCGACGGTGTCGAGATGACGACGACGTCGGCGCACGGCTTCGAGCTGTCTGAGTTTCGCGAGAAGGCGGCGCTCGAGTCGTACCTGATCGCGATGTTCAGCGAGGGCCGGCCCCCGCCGTTTCCACGGTCGGGTACACCACCGCCGAAGAAGCGGGCCGACGCCGAGGTCGACACCGAGCCCCTCTCGCCGTCGGCGCCGCCGGTCGACCCGCCGCTGTACTTCAAAGATCTCGTCGCCGCGTTCGGCCCTGCTGCGAGCGTGCCCGGCCGCAGCCAGATCGAAGTGCTCATCGAGCTCAAGGTCGGCGACGAGCAGTACCGCTTCGCCGCCGCCCGGGTCTCGGGGCGCACCTTTCGTGGCCTGCTCGCCGGCGCGCAGGGCAAGCTGTGGGCCGACCGCTTCGAGCTGCAAGACTTCCCGGGCATCAAGGGGCTCCTGGCGAAGCTGCTGGGCGTGCCCGAGAGCCGCGTCGAGGTGCTGTGACGTGAGCCGGCTTGCGCCTCGCACGCGCCGCGTGGGTAAGGTCTCGGTCAACACGTGACACCGGGCGCCAACAAGCTCACCACCACCGAGCGCATCGCCGCGCTCGAGGGCAAGCTGCTCATCGCGCTGCCGAACCTCGACACCGCCATCTCGGCGCTGACGCACAAGAGCTACTGCAACGAGCACCGCGAGCAGAACGGCGCGAACAACGAGCGGCTCGAGTTTCTCGGCGACGCCGTCATCGACCTCGCCATCTCGCACCGCCTGATGGAGCGCTTCCCCCAGGCCGACGAGGGTGAGCTCTCGAAGCTCCGCGCGCTGATCGTCAACGAAGAGGGCCTCGCCCGCATCGCCCGAAAGATCGGGCTCGGCGAGCTCTTGCAGCTCGGCCGCGGCGAAGATCTCACCGGCGGCCGCGAGAAGAGCTCGGTGCTCGCCGACGCGCTCGAGGCGGTCATCGGCGCCGTCTATCTCGGCGGCGGCATGGCCAAGGTGATGGAGCTCGTCGACCGCTTCTTCGCCGAGGCCCTCGAGGGCGTGGCGCTCGGCCGCAGCGGCTTCGACTACAAGACCCTGCTGCAGGAAGACGCGCAGGTGCGGCTCAAGCAGAGCCCCCGCTACCGCGTCGTCAGCGAGAAGGGCCCCGACCACGAGAAGATCTTCGAGGTCGAGGTGCTCATCGGCACCGACGTCTACGCGCGCTCTTCGGGGCGTTCGAAAAAAGAGGCCGAGCAGGCGGCGGCGCGCGAGACGCTGACCATGCTGTCACAAAAAAGTGTTGGGAATCAGAACGACGGCGCGTAGCTTCCGCGCGCCATGAAAACACTCGTTCTCGCGCTCACCGTATTGCTTCCCGCTGCCGCGCTCGCCGACGGCAAGCTGATGAAGGCGGCCTCAGAAGGCAAAGACCTCTACGCCACGTTCACCACGTCTGAAGGCTCGTTCGTCGTGAAGCTCTTCTCGAAAGAAGCGCCCAAGACCGTGACGAACTTCGTGGGCCTCGCGACCGGCGAGAAGGAGTGGACGGACCCGCGCGACGGCAAGAAGAAGACGGGCGTCGCGCTGTACAGCGAGAGCATCTGCCACCGCATCATCGCGGGCTTCATGATTCAGTGCGGCGACCCGACCGGCACGGGCCGCGGCGACCCGGGCTACCGGTTCGAAGACGAGTTTCAGAGCGGCCGCGGGTTCGACAAGCCCGGCCTGCTCGCGATGGCGAACGCGGGCCCGGGCACGAACGGCTCGCAGTTCTTCGTGACGGTCTCGACGCCGAAGTACCTGAACAACAAGCACACGATCTTCGGTGAGGTCGTCTCGGGCTACGACCAGGTCGAGAAGATCTCGAAGGTGGCGACGCAGCCGGGCGACAAGCCGGTGAAAGACGTGGTCATCAAGAAGATCGAGATCTCCGAGAAGGGGCCCGCCGCCGCGGCGCCTGCTCCCGCTCCTGCCAAGAAGTAAGAGGGAACCCCATGGGAATGATGGAAGAGGCGCGCAACGGTACCGAGCTGTACGCGACGTTCGAGACCACCGAAGGCACGATCACGGTTCGTCTGTTTCCCAAAGACGCTCCGAAGACCGTCGAGAACTTCGTCGGCCTCGCCACGGGTGAGAAGGAGTGGACGCACCCCGGCACCAACGAGAAGAAGAAGGTGCCGCTGTACGACGGCACGATTCTTCACCGCTGCATCAAAGACTTCATGATTCAGGGCGGCGACCCGCTCGGTCGGGGCACGGGCGGCCCCGGCTTTCGCTTCGAAGACGAGTTTCAGAGCGGCCGGCGGTTCGATCGGCCGGGCCTTCTGGCGATGGCGAACGCGGGGCCGAACACGAACGGCTCGCAGTTCTTCATCACGGTGGTGCCGACGAAGTGGCTCGACAACAAGCACACGATCTTCGGTGAGGTGGTGAGCGGCATGGACGTCATCGAGCGCGTCGCGAACATCATTCCCAAAGACAGCGGCGATCGCCCGAAGACGGACGTCAAGATCAAGAAGCTCAAGATCACGACGAAGCCGTGAAGGCGGGCTTCGCGGCCCTCATCGGCCGGCCGAACGTCGGCAAGTCGACGCTGCTGAACCGGCTCATCGGCGAGAAGATCGCGATCGTCAGCCCCAAGCCGCAGACGACGCGCAGCCGCATTCTCGGCGTCGTCACGAAAGACGAAGGGCAGGTCGCCTTCGTCGATACACCGGGCGTGCACCAGGCGAAGGGCACGCTGAACCGCATGATGGTCGACGTCGCGCTCACCGCCGCGAACGAGTGCGACGTCGTGCTGTTCATGATCGAGGCCGACGTGCAGGGCCTCGGCGAGGGCAACCAGCTCGTCGTGTCGCAGCTGAAGCGACTGAAGAAGCCCGTCATTCTCGTCATCAACAAGATCGACGAGATCAAGAAGGCGCTCCTGCTGCCCCTCATCGCCAAGGTCAAAGACGTGCTGCCGTTCGTCGAGGTGATGCCGATCTCGGCGCGGCAGGGCGACGGCGTCGACGCGCTGTTCTCGCTCGTGCTGAAGCACCTGCCCGAGACTGAAGCGCTCATGTTCCCCGCCGACGTCTTCACCGACCAGGCCGAGCGCGGGCTCGTCGGCGAGCTCATTCGTGAGCAGGTCTTGAGGCACTGCCGCGAAGAGATCCCCTATTCGGCCGCGGTGGTCGTCGAGATCTTCGACGAGTCTGATCGTGAGGCCGATGGGTCGAAGAACAAGCAGGGCCTCGTGCGCATCGACGCCGGCATCTTCGTCGAGCGCGAGGGGCAGAAGGCCATCGTGATCGGCAAGCGCGGCGCGATGCTCAAGACCATCGGCACCGACGCCCGCAAGTCGATCGAGCGCCTGCTCGGGTGCAAGGTGTTCTTGAGCCTGCGCGTCAAGGTCGAGCCCGGCTGGAGCGAAGAGGTGCGCGGCCTGCGCAAGATGGGCTACGGCCCCTGACGTGAAGCCGATCGTCGCGATCGTCGGCCGCCCCAACGTGGGCAAGTCGACCCTGTTCAACAAGCTCATCGGGCGGCGCCAGGCGCTGGTCGAAGACGCCCCCGGCGTGACGCGCGATCGGCACTACGCCGAGACCGAGCGCGTCATCTACGTCGACACCGGCGGCTTTGGCGTCGGCGACGAGCCGCTCTTGAAGGCGGTGCGGCAGCAGGCGCAGGCCGCGGTCGAGACGGCCGAGCTCGTGCTGCACGTGGTCGACGCGCGCACCGGCATCACCGCCGCCGACGAAGACATCTCGCGCTACCTGCGCAAGTCGACGAAGCCCGTGCTGCTGGTGGTGAACAAGATCGACGAGCCGCGAGAGGGCGCCTCGATGTTGGCCGAGTTTCACCGCCTCGGTGAGCCCATCGGCGCGTCGGCCGAGCACAACCACGGGCTCCACGATCTGATCGACCGCATCGAGGCTGCGCTGCCCGTGCCCGGGGCCGAAGGCGACGACGAAGACGACGACGGCTCGATTCGCATCGCGATCGTCGGCCGCCCGAACGTCGGCAAGAGCTCGCTCGTGAACGCGCTGCTCGGCGAAGAGCGCGTCATCGTCAGCGACGTCGCGGGCACCACGCGCGACCCCATCGATACGTACTTCACCCGAGGCGAGCACGCGTTCGTCATCACCGACACCGCGGGCATTCGCCGCAAGGCCGCCATCACCCAGAAGGTCGAGGGGTTCTCGGTGATGCAGGCGCTGCGCGTGCTCGGCGCGTGTGACGTCGCGGTGCTCGTGCTCGACGCCACCGAGCCCGCTGTCGAGCAAGACGCCAAGATCGCCGGCATCGCAGAAGAGCAGGGCAGGCCGCTGCTCGTGGTCGTGAACAAATGGGACCTGAAGCGCGGCTCGATGAAAGAAGACGCGTTTCGCGACGAGGTGAAGCGCGCGTTCAGCTGGGCGGCGTGGGCCCCCATCGTGTTCGTGTCGGCGAAAGAGGGTGACCGCGTCGGCAAGGTGCTCGAGCTCGCCGCCGAGCTGCACCGGCAGGCGCACGTGCGCGCCTCGACGCCCCTGCTCAACCGCCTGCTGCAGCACGTGACGACCGAGCACCCGCTGCCCACCGAGGGCGGCAAGTCGCTCAAGATCTACTACGTCGCGCAGGTCGGCGAGGCGCCGCCCACCTTTCAGTTCATCTGCAACCGGCCCAAGCTCGTGCCCGACCGCTACAAGCGGTACCTGCTCAACCAGCTGCGCGAGACGTTCGACCTGAAGGTGCCGGTGCGCCTCAAGTTCAAAGAGCGCCCCGGCAGCAAGAGCCGAGAGCAGGCCCTCGGCCGGTACAAGGCGCTCGAGGCCAAGAAGGCCCGCCGCCGCGGCAACCGCCGCAAGCTCGCCACCGACGACTGACGGGCGTGCCCGCCCCAAGACGGGCAATGGCCGCGTGAGTCCGGCGTTGACAGGCGGGCCTGCCCCTGCTGAATGAGGCGCCTTAAGCGATGACGACCGCCGACAAGATGTCGAGGAAGGAGCTCAAAGCTCCTGACGAATTTCAGAAGCTTGGCGCTCAGGCCGTGCCGCTCCTGGTGCAGCACCAGAAGACGGTGGTCGCGGCGATCATCATCTTCGTGGTCGTCGCCGGTGGCGTCGCCCTGATTCAGTACGTCAACGAGCGCAGCGAGGTTCGTGCGGTCACCGACCTGGGCGCGGCCCTGAAGCCGCTCTCGCGCCAGGTGAGCGCCACGCCGTCGACCGAGCCGAACGCGATGCCGGTGTTCAAGACCGACGCCGAGAAGAACGAGGCGATCATCAAGTCGCTCACCGAGTTTCGCACCCAGAAGGGCAACAGCCGCGCGTCGGCGACGGCGGCGCTGCCCCTGGGCCACGCGCTCTTGCGCGAGGGCAAACACGCCGAGGCGCTCGCCGCGTTCGACGACTACCTGAAGGGCTCGCCGGCCGATGACCCGCTGCGGCCGACGGCGATCGAGGGCAAGGGCTACGCGCTCGAGGGCAAAAAAGACCTCGACGGCGCGCTCGCCGCGTTCGACCAGCTCGCGAAAGAGAACACCGCCGAGTTCATGAAGGGCATGGGGCTGTACCACCGCGGTCGGGTGCTGCTGCTCAAGGGCCAGACCGACGAGGGCGTGAAGCAGCTGCAGCAGATCGAGGCCGCGGCTCCCGGGAGCGCGGCGGCGCGCCTCGCGGTCGAGCGGCTGGGCGTGCTGGCGTCGCAGGGCGTCAAGATCCCCGAGGCGGTCAAGCCGGCTCCCTCGCAGTTCGGGTTCGACGCAGGTCAGTGAAGCAGGCCGCCGTCATCGGCGCGCTGGCCGTCTGCGCGTTCGGCTGCCGCACGCTCTCGCTCAGCAGCGACGCCCTCGCGCCGCCCGCCGACGAGCACCTCCAGATTCCGAGCTACTTCGACGTGGAGTGGTGGACTCCGCTCGTCAAGCCGCCGCTGCTCGACTACCAGCCGAGCGAGACGGCGAGCCCGGCGGTCGACCCCGACACCGAGCGCGTGGTGGTGTGCACGCGCGACGGCATGGTGCGCAGCCTGTCGCCGATCGACGGGCACATCGAGTGGGAAAAGACGATTCGCGGGCGCTGCTTCGCGGGCGCGACCATCTACGAAGGGGTCGTCTACGTGCCGGGCGGCGACAGCGTGCTCTACGCCCTGCGCGCGCGCACCGGCGAAGAGCTGTGGCAGTACCCCGCGGGCGAAGAGCTGGTGACGGCTCCGCTGGTCGCCGGCGACCTCTTGCTCGTGGCCTCGCAGAGCGAGGCGCTGTTCGCGGTCGACCGGCAGACCGGCAAGTGGAAGTGGCAATACCGCCGCGACCCGCCGTCGGGCTTCACGGTGCGCGGCACGGCCAACCCGGTGGTGAACGGCGACCGCGTCTACATGGGCTTTGCCGACGGCTACGTGGTCGCGCTGGGCCTCGCCGACGGGCAGCAGAAGTGGGAGCGCAACCTCTCGACCTCGGGCGGCCTGCAGTTTCTCGACGCCGACGCCACACCGGTGCTCGACGACTCGGGCACGCTGTACGCGGCGAGCTACAAAGACGGCGTCGCCGCGATGAACGCCGAGACGGGCGAGCTGCAGTGGGCGACTGCGCGGCCCGGCGTCGTGAGCATGCTGCGCAGCGGTGAGGTGCTGCTGACGGGCGGCGACAACCGCGTCGCGGCGCTGCACACCGGCACGGGGCGCGAGCTGTGGTCGCTCGATCTCGCGAAGGGCCTGAACAAGAAGACGGCCTCGGGCCGCCCGCCGGTGCTGCTGCGCGGCCTGCTCGTCGTGCCGACCTCGGGCGCGCTGGTCTTCATCGACCCGCTGAAGGGCCGCGCGAAGGTCGCGTGGAACCCCGGCAAGGGCATCACCGCATCGCCGACCGTCTACGGCGGGCGCATGTACATCATGTCGAACCTGGGCACGGTGTTCGCGCTCACGCTGCGCACCGGCGGGTCGTGAAGCGGCGAGACACAGACACCGTCGTGGGGGGGGGAGCGCCCCCCCGAGAGGGGAATGCCGGGGGGTGTGGGGGGGGCCGCCAGAGAAGGGGGGGGGGCGCGCGGAAGCCCGCCGCCGGGGGC
>JAEUJP010000401.1 GCA_016793725.1 Myxococcaceae bacterium
TGATGCGCTTCGCGTGGGACGTCAAGGTGCAGGGAAGCCGAACGCGAACGACACCGCCGTCGACACCATCTGCGGGCACAGAGGGTCGACCATCATCGGAGCCTGCGGCGGCGCCTCACACTGACCGCTGACGACGAGGCGCTCGTCGACGAGCGTCATGCTGCTCGCCGACTTCGGCGTCATCGTCGACGGCACCCACTTCACCTCGAGCAGCTCGGCGGTGCGATCGAAGACGAAGACCGCGAGCGTCGGGGCCACCAGCGGCGGCAGCTTCTCGTCGGCCCAGCTCGCCTTCGCGTCGTTGACGGTCGCGAGCACGTAGACGCGGTCGCGGGTGGGGTGCGGCACGACGTCGGCGACGACGAGCGCGAGCGTGCTGCCGCCGGTGATGAACGCGGCGCCGGTCGCTTCGCTGTGCGCGCTCGGGTCGGGCTGCACCGAGCCGGTGCTGTAGCGCTGCAGCCTCAGGTGACTCGACGTCGAGTAGTAGGCGACCCACACGCCGTCTTCGGTGGCGCCGAGGGCGGCCGGCCCGGGCTTGAAGCCGTTCGCTTGCGGCAAGAGACGCACGGTGGGGACTCCGCCCGCGGTCGACGGGTCACCCTGGTAGCGCAGCAGCACGAACTGCAGCGCGTTGCCGCCGCTGGGCGCGACGTACTGGCCATCGCCGAGGTCGCACGGGTTCACCTGCACGGCGCCGATGAAGTAGCGCTGGAGCGTGCCGACGGTCGCGGCGTCCCACCACTGCGCGGGGCCGCACGGGGTCTCGGCGCGGCGAACGCCGCCGTCGGGCAGCGTGACCGCGGTGACGTGGGTGCCCGCGGCGTCACGTGAGCCGAGCGCCTGAACCGCTCGCGCACCGTCATCACCGAACATGGTGGCCGCGACGATGCCGCCGGTGATGGCGAGGTTCATCGAGCTGCTGCGGGTCGTCGGGGCGCCGGTGGGGGAAAGCCACATCACGCGCCAGTCGGTGGTGGCGGCGACCCCGCGACCGATGAAGGCGACGTCGTCGCCGCGCGAGACGACGTTGATGGGGGCGAGGTCGTGTGGCTGCACGCCCATCGTGGTGCCGTCGGCCTTGCGCAACGTCGTGATCATGCCGCTCGCGCCGATGACGTAGCGCAGCCAGATGACATGGTCGCCCGAGCCGGCCGACGCGATGGAGTATTCGTCGGCCGCGCCCCGCGCGAGCCAGTCGGGGTGAATGGGCGTGACGGGCAGACCGGCGTCGAGGGGCTCGCCGGCGTCGACGGGCTGGCCGGCGTCCACGGTCTCCCCGGCGTCTTCGGGCTCGGTGATGACGACGTTGCTGCCGGCGTCTTGCCCGGCGTCTTCGACTCGTGCTCCTTCGCCGGCGTCGGGCTCCTCCGTGATGCCGCCGTCGTCGCTCGGAGGCATGACGGGCCTCGCCTTCAGGCCGCACCCCGCCAGCAGCAGCAGCACGACGAGACCCCTGCGCATGGCAGTTGCACATAGCCCAAAGTTTGTTTGCACCGCAAACTGGGGGTCGCGTGTCACGGGGGCATGGTCGAGAATCGCGAGCCTGACCCGTTCGATGCGCTCGTGACGCAGGGCGTTACGGCCACGGGGCCTGACCCTTCGGCCGAGCCGACGGTGGTGTCGGGGACGGGGGAAGCGAAGGAAGAGGAGGTCGTGTGGCTGGCGCCTC
Source organism: Myxococcaceae bacterium (assembly GCA_016793725.1). Lineage (GTDB taxonomy): Bacteria > Myxococcota > Myxococcia > Myxococcales > Myxococcaceae > Xiheicaenimonas > Xiheicaenimonas phototrophica. The sequence goes on from JAEUJP010000401.1 coordinate 1,673, forward strand.
GCGAAGACGACGAGGAGTCGGTGGTGCTGCCGCCCCCGTGGTGGAAGACGCGCGCCGCGTACTTCGCGGGGGGCGCGGCGGCGTTCGTGCTCGCGGCGACTCTTTTTTTCGTCGCGATCAACACCGCCCCGGCAGGCGAGCCCCGGCCAGAGCCCTCGCCTGCCGCCCCACGGGCGCAGAACCCCCAACCGGCCCCTGAGCCGCCCGACCGCGCGCCCGCTGCTCCGGCGCCCTCGCCTCCCGCCGCAACGGCTCCCAGGCCCAAGCGGGCCGCGCGCGCCCCGCAGCACAAACAACAGCAGCCCGACTTCGCCCCGTGGCCCGGTGACGCCAAAGACGACGAGCCGTTGAAGCGCCCCTCCTTCTGAGGAAACCCCATGACCCTCCGACTCCTCATTCTCTCGCTGCTCCTCCTTGGCGGCTGCATCTGGTCGACGAACCACAAGCCCTGCTCGCCGCAGAACTGCTCGGGCTGCTGCACGGCCGAGGGCGCGTGTGTGCCCGGCGCCGAAGCGAGCGCGTGCGGCTCGGGCGGCGCCGAGTGCGTGACGTGCGCGGGCGCGCAGAACGGCTGCCGACTCGGCACGTGCGTCGCCTGCTTCCCCATCTGCGACGGCCGCTCGTGTGGCCCCGACGGCTGCGGCGGCACGTGCGGCGCGTGCGAGACCGGCACGGCGTGCGGCGACGGAGGCACCTGCGTCGCCTGCACACCGAGCTGCGACGGCAAGACCTGCGGCGACGACGGCTGCGGCGGCACGTGTGGCGCGTGCGCTCAAGGCGAGCAGTGCAGCGCGAGCGGCGCCTGCACGAACGGCTGCGGCGGAGCGTGCGCTCAAGGTGAGGTCTGCGCGGCGAGCGGCCAGTGTGTGCCCGCGTGCACGCCGTCGTGTGCGGGCAGGCAGTGTGGCTCCGATGGGTGTGGCGGCACGTGTGGCACGTGCCCGACCGGCGAGAGCTGCTCGGCGGCCGGTCAGTGCGCGTGCGTGCCGTCGTGTGCGGGCAAGGTGTGCGGCTCCGATGGGTGCGGCGGCAGCTGCGGCACGTGCTCGACCGGCGTCTGCAACGGCGCAGGTCAATGTGTCGTGAGCTGCACGCCGTCGTGCACGGGCAAGACGTGTGGCTCCGACGGGTGCAGCGGCTCGTGCGGCGCCTGCGGTGCCGGCAACGCGTGCAGCGCGGGCGGGCAGTGCCAGTGCGCGCCGCAGTGTGTCGGCCGGCAGTGCGGCAGCGACGGGTGCGGCGGCTCGTGCGGCGCCTGCACCGCGGGCACGGCGTGCGACGTCGCATATCAGTGTGTGCCGGTCTGCATGCCCGAGAGCAACGCGACGTTCTGCTCGCGGCTGCAGCGCGCCTGCGGGGCGGTCACCGAGAACGACAACTGCGGCGTGCCGCGCTCGGTGTACTGCGGCAGCTGCATGGTGGGGCAGGCGTGCACGGCCGCGGGCCAATGCATGAGCACGTGCACCCCCGAGACCGACGCGGCCTTCTGCACGCGGCTCGGCGCGCAGTGCGGCAGCAAGAGCGGCGCCGACAACTGCGGCACCTCGCGCACCGTCTACTGCGGCGCGTGTATGGCGGGGCTGACGTGCACGGCGGCCAACCAGTGCGTGAGCGCGTGCGCGCCCGAGACCGACGCGGCGTTCTGCACGCGGCTCGGCGCGCAGTGCGGCAGCAAGAGCGGCACCGACAACTGCGGAGCCGCGCGCTCGGTCGACTGCGGCGGGTGCTCGAACGGGCTGACGTGCGCGACGGCGACGAACACGTGCGTGAACGCCTGCGTGCCCGAGACGAACCCGCAGTTCTGCACGCGGCTGATGAAGACCTGCGGCACCGTCAGCGCTCCCGACAACTGCGGCACGCCGCGCACCGTGAGCAGCTGCGGCACGTGTGGCGCGGGCTCTGCCTGCTCGGCGTCGAACGTCTGCGTCTCGACGCGTCTGGTGTTCACGACCAGCTTCCAGGCGCTGCCGAACACGGGCTCGACGGTCATCGAGTACCGCTGCCGCGGCACGGTGACGACGACGGCGACGGGCGGCACGCGCTGCTACCGCTCGGGCGGCGACCCGGTCGAGCTGCGCATCAACGGCGCGACGTGGCTGCTCTACCCGGGCTGCGACGGGCTCGACGACACGAACTGCATGACGACCCTCACGCCGAGCAGCGCCGTCTTCAAGGACTACCAGGTCAACGCCGGCGGCCGGCTGCTCTGCGACGCGATGGGCTGGCCGCTCGCGAAGACGCTCGCCGACAAGAACCCCGGCACCGAAAACGCTGCCGTGGCCGTCGTGCAGACCGGGCCGACGGTCGTCGGTACCCACCCCGGCCTCAAGAACTACGGCACGTACGTGAACTGCGAGCCGTGAACCCGAACTGGAGCCTTCCCATGATGCTTCGTACGTCCGCCGTCTTTCTCTGTGCTGCTTCTTCTGCTCTGGCCGCTGCGCGCGCCGAGCCCGTGGCCGAGCCGCCGCCGCCTCCTCCGGCCGTGCAGGCGTCACCTCCGCCCGCGGCGCCTCCTCCCGGAGCGGGGGCGTTCGGCATTCGCGCCGGCTTCGGCGGAGGCACGGCGACGCCGGGCATCGAGATCGGCAACGTCGGCGCGAAGTTTTTGGTGACCGATGGAATTTCTCTGGCTGTCGACGTCGGCCTCGGGCTGACGGCGGCGAGCAACTACAGCCAGGCGAGCTTCGCGGCCGACGCGGTGCTCGGCTTCTACCTGCGGCCGCGGCCCGCCTCGATGCGGCCGTACGTGCCGGTGCTGTTCGGCCTCGGCTTCTCGAGCCGCACGACCCAGACGACGACCGGCGGCGAGGTGGTGGTCGACCCGCGCGTCGGCGGCATCTCGGTCGCGCTCGGCGGCGGCATCGGCGCCGAATACTGGTTTTCACCCTCGTTCTCGGTGGCCGCCGAGCTCGTGCTGCGCATCTCGTTCGGGAACTTCAGCGCCATCGCGTTCAACATCTCGACGCTGACGCCCGGCATTCACGCGACGTACTGGTTCTGAGCGCTTCAGCGATTCTCGCGGCCTCTTGCAGAAGCCCGAGCCCGGCGATGGCGCACAGACGCTGACCCGCGAGCCGCGCAACACCATCACGCCACCTCGGCCCGACACGACCGGTGGCGCGCGGGTGCTCGAGCTGCTTCTGGGGCTCGGGCGGCCGCCGCCGGCGGTCGTCGAAGAGGCAGCGCTCGGGTCGGGCGGCATGAGCGTGGTGCGCCTCGCGACGCAAGAGACGCTCGGGCGGAAGGTTGCGGTGAAGCGGCTCTCGCCCGAGCGCGACAGCCCGCGCGACGTCGAGGCGCTGCTCGCCGAAGCGTGGCTCTCGGGCTCGCTCGAGCACCCCAACATCGCGCCGGTCTACGACCTCGGGCTCGACGCGAGCGGGCGGCCGGTGCTGGTGATGAAGCGCATCGAGGGGCAGAGCTGGGCGACGCTGCTGCGCGAGCCCGAGGCGCTGGCCGCGCACGCGCCGGGGCGGGCTCCGCTCGAGACGCACCTGCGCATTCTGATTCAGGTGTGCAACGCGCTGCACTACGCGCACGCGCGCGACGTCGTTCACCGCGACGTGAAGCCCACCAACGTGATGGTGGGGAACTTCGGCGAGGTCTACCTGCTCGACTGGGGCATCGCGACGCGGCCGGGGCCCGAGCCCGAGCTCGCGGGGACTCCGGTGTACATGGCGCCCGAGATGCTCGGCGGCGAGCGCGCGGTCATCAGCCCCCTCACCGACGTGTACCTGCTGGGCGCGGTGCTCTGCGAGGTGCTGACGGGCCGGGCGCCTCATGCGAGCGTCAACTTCGATGAGGTGGTCGCCAGCGTGCGCTCGCCGAAGCTCGACTTCCCACCCGAGGCGCCCGAAGAGCTGGTGGCGCTCGCGAGGCAGTGTCTGAGCACCGAGCCCTCGTCGCGACCGCAGAGCGCGCGCGACGTGCGGGTCGCGCTCGAAGACCACCTCGCACACGCCGGCTCGCTCGAGCTGACGCGCCAGGCCGAAGCAAGGCTGCGCGAGCTCGAGGCGCTGCTGGCGATGCCGTCGCCCGAGCCGCGCGCCGTGTTCGGCCTGTTCTCGCAGTGCCGGTTCGGGTTTCAGCAGGCGCTGCGCGACTGGGCGGGCAACGCGCGCGCGCGCCAGGGGCTCGAGACGACGGTGAAGGCGATGGTTCAGCTGGAGCTGAAGTCGGGCTCGGCGCGAACCGCGCGCGCGCTGCTCGCGGAGCTGACGCACGTCGAGCTGGCGCTGCAGGCGCAGGTCGAAGCCGCCGAGGCGGAAGAGAGCGCGCGGGTGGCGCGGCTCGCGGCGCTCGAGCGAAGCGTCGACCCGCGCACGGGCGGTGCGGCGCGCATGTTGACGGTGGTGTGGCTCGCGATCGGGTGGGTGATCTCACCGCTGCTCGCCGAGCAGCTCGTCGCGCGGTGGCCGGCCGCCGAGAGCCTGCTCTACGTGCCGTTCGCGGCGCT
>JAEUJP010000408.1 GCA_016793725.1 Myxococcaceae bacterium
GTGAGCGGCACGCAGCACGTCATCTTTCACGTCGGGTTCGCGATGCAGTCGCTCGGGTACAAGCTGCTCAACACGGTGACCTGGTTCAAGCCGAACGCGAGCCCGAACCTGTCGTGCCGGTACTTCACGCACTCGAGCGAGATCATCGTGTGGGCGTCGCCGGGCGGCAAGGGCAAGCTCCAGCACACGTTCAACTATCAGGCGATGAAGGCGGCGAACGGCGGCAAGCAGATGCGCGACGTGTGGACGATGCTCACTCCGCGCAACTCCGAGAAGGAGCTGGGCAAGCACCCGACGCAGAAGCCGCGCGCGCTGCTCGACCGCATCGTCGAGGCGAGCTCGAACGAAGATCAGGTGGTGCTCGACCCGTTCTGCGGCAGCGGCACGACCGGGGTGTCGGCGGTCTCGAAGGGGCGCCGCTTCGTGGGCATCGAGATGGACCCTCAGTATCTCGAGCTCTCGAAGCGCCGGCTCGACGCTGCCGAGCGCCCGTAGCTAAGCTGCGGCCTGCGTGTCGCTCGAGATCGAAGCCCGATTCAGCTCGGCGCAAGGTGAGCTGATGCTCATCGCGTGGTTCGAGGGCGACAGCGTGGCCCGGCTCGTCATGACGTCGCCCGCCGGGCTCCGCGAAGAGGTGCAGATCAACAGCATCGAAGCCTCGCTCGGCGACGACGTGAAGCAGGTGCTCGGTGAGAGCTTCGCGCCCGGCGAGGGCAACGGCCTCGTGACGGCCCGCCTTCAGCTCGCGACCGAGCGCGCCCGCGTTGGGCGCGCCGTCAAGCTGGGCAACAAGCACAGCAAGGCCGACTCGCTGTGCAAGAAGCTGGTGAAGATGGCCGAGCTGATGTCGAAGGACGCTGAGATCAAGCAGTCGCTCGGCGCGCTGCGCCGGCAGCTTCGCGCGTAGCGAAGCCGCCGGCTCGTACTCGTCGCCGCCACGGGGGACCACGACGGGGACGATCACGCGACGACGACACGGGGACGATCACGCGACGACGACACGGGGACGATCACGCGACGACGACGACGGGGACGATCACGCGACGACGACGACGGGTTCGGCGCCTCTCGGGAGCGGGTGCGGGTTCGGGTTCGTTGACGACGAGCTTGCGACGACGTGCACGCGAACCGTGCGACACGAGCACCTCGTGCGCGTACGCGCAAGACGCGGCGACCCTGCACGCACCCGAACCCGCACCCGCTCCCGAGAGGTGCCGCTCCCGTTGTCGTGATCGTCCCGGTTCCCGGGAACGCGTACCCGAAAACGCGTACCCGAAAACGCGTACCCGAAAACGCGTACCCGAGAACGCTTGTACGACGACGCGTGTACGACGACGCGGGCTGCGCGAACCCTCTCACCCCTCGCGCTTCGCGGGCTTGATGATCGGCACTTCGCCGGTGGTGCGGCGGCGCTGGGCGTGGGGCCCCCGCTCGCGGCCGGGGTGCATCTCCATGCCCTGCGCGAACGTGGTGCAGCGGTTTCGGCCGCCGCGCTTGCTGGCGTAGAGCGCAGCGTCGGCGCAGTCGACGAGCCGGGCCTGCTCGGTGGCGTCGACGGGCAGGTTCGACACGCCCACCGAGATGGTGACCTTGCCGGTCGGCTGCACCTCGCGGTGCGGCACCGGGGCCTCTTCGACGGCGCGCCGCAGTTTCTCGGCCACCTCGAGCGCCTCGTTGCGCGTGACCTGGGGCAGAACGACGACGAACTCTTCGCCGCCGTAGCGCGCGAGCGTGTCGACCCGGCGCACCATGCGGCGCATCAGCGAGCACACCTCGCGCAAGACCTCGTCGCCCGCCGAGTGACCCGCCGAGTCGTTCAGCTTCTTGAAGTGATCGATGTCGATCATCAAGATCGACAGCTGCGTGCCGAACCGGTTGGCCCGGTTGATCTCGGCCTCGAGCGTGGTGAAGAGGTGCCGGCGGTTCGGCACGCCCGTCAGCGGGTCGGTGATCGACAGCTCGACGGTCTGCTCGTGCAGCCGGGCGTTCTGCACCGCCATCGCGGCCTGGTCGGCGACCGCCTGACACAGCTCGATCTCTTCGGCCGAGATGCCGGCCTTCTCGGGGCGCTCGAAGTTCAAGACGCCGAGCAGGCTGCCGCGAATCATCATCGGCACGCTGAGCAGGCAGCCGCGCCCGCGCGCGCCGGCGCCGCCGCGCACGCGGAACATCGTGTCGGTCTCGAGGTCGGACACGTAGACCGACTTGCGCGTCTGCGCGACCTTGCCGCAGATGCCTTCACCCACCGCGAACGTCATGCCCTCGCTGTTCGCCGGCAGCGCCGCGACCACCTCGAGGTCGCCGCCCGGCGTCACCAGCATGATCGAGAACTTCGGCACCGCGAGGCGGGCCGGCACGATCTGCGTGATGCCCTGAAGCACCTCGCGCAGGTTCAGCGTCGCGTTCAGCGTGCGCGAGACGTCGTAGAGAATACCGAGCTCTTGCAGGCGGCTCGACAGCTGCGTGTTCGTCTTCTCGAGCTCGCCCTTCAGCTCGAGCTCGACGCGCGCCTGGTCGAGGTCGCGCTGGTGATCGATCTCGCTCGCGCGCAGGCTCGTGATCTTCGCGACCATGCGGTTGAACGACGCCGAGAGCCGGCCGATCTCGTCTTCGCCCACCACCGGCGACCGCGCGAGAAAGTCGCCCTCTTCGGCGCGCTGCATCGCCGCCGTGAGCCGCGCGAGCGGCTTCGTCAGAAAGATGCGCAGCGCCACGCTGACGCCGATGGCGAGCAGCACGCAGAAGGTCCACAGCCCTCCGAGGCCTCGCACGAACACCAACGCGACCTCTTGCCGCAACGAAGGCTCGTCGACCGTCAGCTGCAGCACCCCGACCCGCATCGTCGCCTGACCGGTGTGACAGCCTGCGCACTGCACGCCGCCGAGCGGGTACACGACCTCGCCCCGGCCCGACTCGCCGAAGAAGGGCAGGGCCCACTGTGGCTCGTCGAAGCTCACCGTGCCGGGCCCGAAGGCGAGCAGCCGCGGTGCGTCGGCGAGCGGCTTGTCTTCTTCTTCGATCGAGCGCGACCAGCGCACCACACCATCACGGTCGATGATGCGCAGCGCCGCGACGTGCTTCAGCATCGCGGGGTTGTTGCGCACCGCCCACGTGACCGCCCGGTGCGCATCGCGCCCGCCGCCCTCTCGCTCGGCCGCGAGCGAAAACGTGTTCGCGAGAAAGTCGGCCTGGCCGACCACCTGATCGCGCGTCGCCTCGCGCACGGCGTGGTCGGCGCGGCGCCAGAGCACGCCGACGCCCACGAGTGAGATGGCCAACGCGGGCACCGCGAGGCTCCAGAGGAGTTTTTTGCCGACGCTTTTCAGGGGACCTGCTTTTCAGCAATGTCTGACGCCACGGCGCGGCGTGTCAAACGGTTCTCCCCGCAAGGGGGTGTGTCATGATGTGGGCGTGATCGTCTCGAACCTGCTGACGGCAGAGCACGGCTTCCCGACCCGCGACGAGGTGCAGGAGCGCAAGCTGGTGACGGTGCATCAGGTGCACGGCAGCCGGGTGGTCGAAGCGGCCGAAGCGCCGGCCGAGGCCGACGCGGTGTGGACGGCGAGAGAGGGCGTGGCGCTGGGGGTGAAGACGGCCGACTGCGTGCCGCTGTTGCTCGAAGACCCGGTGCAGAAGCGGGTGGCGGCGGTGCACTCGGGGTGGCGGGGCACGTGGGCCGAGATCGCGCCGCTGGCGGTGACGGCGCTGGGGGGAAACCCGAAAGATCTGCGGGCGGCGATCGGGCCGTGCATTCGGGTGTGCTGCTACGTGGTGAGCGAAGAGCTGGCGGCGCAGTTCGCGGGGCGGTACGGGGCGCCGGTGGTCGAGCGGCGCGAGGGCCGGCCGTACCTGAACCTGGCGAAGACGGTGCGCCTGCAGCTGCAGCGGGCAGGTTTGAGCCAGATCGACGACGTGGGGGATCTGTGCACGTCGTGCGATGCGCGCTTTCACTCGTACCGGCGAGAGAAGGGCGCGCCGGGCCGCCAGGTGTCGTTCATCGCGTGCGCGTTCCCACGTGGCGGTGCAGCCACAAGCCTGTAGCGGCCCGTCGAAATCTTGCTTCCGCTCGCGGCGGCTCCTTACACTCGGGGCCTATCCGCACCCTCTGCATCACGCTGGCCTCGTGCACGCTCGGTGCGTGCGCGACGTCGTCTTCGAACACCGAGCTCGTCGAGCTGAAGGCGGCGGTGCGCGCGCTGCGCGAAGAGAACGCGCGGCTCGAGGCGAAGCTCCAGCGGGTCGAGCAACAGAAGGTGATGGCTCAGGCGGCGCCGGCTGGGCAGCAGGCTGCGGTCGTGGCGAGCGCAAAGGGTGAGCCGCGGCCGGCAGCCGAAGTGAAGTCGACGGCCGAGGTGCCCGAGCTGACCGTGGTGAAGCTGAAGCCGAAAAAAGAGGCGGCGCCGAAGCTGCGCACCGAGGTCGAGGTGCTCGAGCCGAGCGCCGACGTGCTGGCGGCGATGAAGAAGATCGAAGCCGAAGATCGTGGCGTGCCGTCGGAGCCCGAAGAGATCGACGCGGCGCAGGGCGACGAGCTGTTTCAGAAGGGGCTCGAGGCGCTGAAGACGGGCAACGTCTCGGGGGCGGTCGAGCAGCTGTCGAAGTTCGCGAGCGCGGCGCCGCGGCACGCGAAGGCCGACAACGCGCTGTACTTCAGCGGCGTGGGCAAGATGGGGCTCAACGACTACGAAGACGCGGCGCGAACGTTCGAAGAGGTGGCGTCGCGGTACCCGGCGGGCGACGCGGTGCAAGACTCGATGCTGAAGCTGGCCGAGTGCCGCATGAAGCTGAACCGGCCGAAAGAGGCGCGCGCCGTCTACGAGAAGATCGTCTCTCGCTTTCCAGGAACCGTGGCGGCGTCGCAGGCACAAGGCCGTCTGACTCAGTTGAGGTGAACACATGCGTCATTTGATCGTCGCGTTGGTGGTGGTGTCGGGTCTCGCGTTCTCGAGCGGCGCCTCTGCGCAGTCGAAGAAGGGCCTCGCGGCCGGGAAGCCGGTGCAGCTCGACGAGGGGGGTGACGA
>JAEUJP010000487.1 GCA_016793725.1 Myxococcaceae bacterium
CTCGCGAGGTCGCCGACCTTCGCGCCCGCCGCGTGCAGTGTCGTCGCACACTCGACCTCGCCGGCCTTGAGCGCGTAGTCGAGCGCGGTGAAGTCGGCGGCCGACACGAGGTTCGGCGCCGCGCCGAGCTCGAGCAGCAGCCTGAGCGCCTCGTGCTCACCTCCGTACGCCGCGAACATCAGCGCGGTGCGCTTGCCGTCGTCGGCGAAGTCGATGAGCGCGCCATCACCCATCGCCGAGATCACCGCCTCGACGTCACCTTCGTTCGCTGCCGCGAGCAGCCGCTCGTTTGCGTCCATGCCAGGCTGTGTACTCGGGTCGACCGTGCCTTCAAGTTCATGGGGCGACCGTTTTCACCCGCGCTGGGGCGGCACCGCACATCGGGGCCGCCCTGAGGCGCTTTCGAAAGCTGCGGTTTTCGGAAGTGTCTCGGGCGGAACGTGCCGTGCACAGGCGACGGTGCATGAAAAAACTCACCCTCGTCGTGTTGGTGCTCGCGGTCCCTGCGAGCGGTTGGGCCCAGGTCGCAACCCCCGAGCTCGAGCGGCAGCAGAACCTCGATCGCGCGCACAGCGCCGTGCAGAAGACGGGTCTGGCCACGCTCGCGATCGCCGGCACGCTCGGCCTGATTCAGTTCGCGAACAAGCCGACGCTGTTCGGCGACGGCCTGTGCTCGACCGGCGAGGCCATCGGCGGCGACTTCGCCTGCGGCGGGGGCATGAGCATTCTGCACTTCGTCTTCGCCGCCTCGACGCTCGGCCTGTTCGTGGCCGAGCAGGTCATCGCCGCCGAGATGAACCCGAGCCCCTACCGCACCGGCGACCTGAACAAAGACCGCGCGACCGACCACCTGCGCTGGGTCAACGCCGGCCTCTTCATCGCTCAGCCCGTGCTCGGCCTCATCGCCGCGCACCCCGCGCTCATCGGCATACCGACCGACGCCCGCCCGATGTTCTCGCGCGTCATGCGCACGGTTCACTTCGGTGTGGGTCTCGGACTTGCGACGACCTACACGGTGAACGCCGCGCTCATGTGGTGATTCGCTGCCCAAGCTCGGCGCCGCTTGCGGCCAAATAACGTTGATCGTTTTTGAGCGGTCGTGAGCACCATGAGCACGACACTTCGATTCATGACCGCCCTTGCGCCAACCCTGCGAAAATCTTCGCCCCTTCAGGCCCTCGCCGAGCGTGCGGCCGAGGGCGACACCGAGGCGACCGGCGAACTGCTCAAGGCGCTCGCGCCCGGGATGATTCGTTCGGTGGCTGCACTGATGGGCAAGCAGCACCCCGACGCCGACGACGTCGTGCAGAAGTCGCTCATCGCGCTGGTGCAGGCCCTGCCGCAGTTCCGCGGGGAGTGCAGCCCGCAGCACTACGCGTCACGCATCGTCGCCCGCGCCGTCATCGCGTCGAAGCGCCGCGCCGCCTCGCGTGGTGCGCACCACGACGCACAGACCGAGGTCGACGCCACGACGTCGCCCGACCCGTCGCAGCACGACGGCTTCGTCGCCGAGCGGCGCCGGGGGCTGGTGCGCGAGCTGCTCCAGCAGCTGCCCGAAGAGCAGGGCGAGGCGTTCGCGATGCGCGTCGGCCTGGGGTTCTCGCTGCCCGAGGTCGCTGCTGCCGCGGGGGTGCCGCTCAACACGGTTCGCAGCCGCGTTCGGCTCGCCAAAGAAGCGCTGCGCCGACGCATCGACGCCGACCCGGCGCTGCTCGAGCTGCTCGAGGGGGACTCTTGATTTCGACCGACCTCCACCCGGAAGAGCTGCTCGACAAGGCGGGTGTCGGCACCCTCACCGACGCCGAGCGCGCCTGGCTCGACGCGCACCTCGCGCAGTGTGCGGTGTGCCGCCTCGAGACGAAGGTGAAGGCCGACTTCGCCGCAGCGCTCGAGCCCGAGGTGGCAGTCGACGTCGACGACGTCGTCGCGCGTGCGCTCGCCGGGCTGCCGCAGCGTGAGCCGGTGCGCCCGCGCGCAGGAGCCCGGAGGTTCGGCGCGCTCACCGCCGCTGCCGTCATGTTCTTCGCCGTGGCGAGCTTCGCCGCGGTGGGGCAGGTGACCGGCGTGCTGCCGAAGCTGGTCGAGAAGATCGTGGCGCCACGCGCGCCCGAGCCGGTGGCGGTGCCGGTCGTCGTGCCTCGTCGGGTCGACCGACCGGTCGAAGCCGCGGTGGCGCCCGTCGTCGAAGCGCCCGTCGAAGCGCTCGCCGCTCCGCCACCGCCGCCACCGCCGCCAGCGCGCAAGAAGGCGCCAGCGCCGGCGCCGGCGCGGGTCATCGGCGCGGCCGAGCTGTTCGCTGAAGGCAACGCGGCGCGCGTGCACGGCGACTTCGCGGCGGCGGCCCTGCGCTACCGCGATCTGCTCTCGCGCTTCCCCAGCTCCGACGAAGCGCTGCTGACGCGCACGGTGTTCGGGCGCATGCTGCTCGACGCCGGCGATACGACGGGTGCGCTCGAGCAGGTCGACGCGTACCTTGCCTCGGGTGACCGCACGCTGCGCGAAGAGGCCATGGTCGTTCGCGCGCGCTCGCTCGGCGTGCAGGGCCGCACCGCCGACGCCGCCGACGCCTGGAGGGGCCTCGCAGCCGAGTTCCCCGACTCGCTGCACGCACGGCATGCGAACCCGTAGCCGGGTGCTGGTCGCCGCGCTGCTCGCCTCGACCACCGCCGCCGCCGCGCCTGCACGCGTGACGCTCATCGAGAGAGGCGACGAGGCCCGAACCGCCACCTTTCGCGCCTCGCTCAGGGAGCTGCTCGAACGCCTCGACGTCACGATCGACGCCACCGAAGGCCCGGCCCTCGCGGCCGTCGAAGCCGACTTCACCGAACCGGGCGCGCGCCTCACGATCGTCGATGGTGCGGGCCGCGAGGTGCTGGTGCGCCGCATGGCGCCGGCGAGCCCGAGCTTGCAGGCCGAGGCCGCCGCGCACGTGGTGCAGGCCATCATCGAAGAGCTGCTCACCGCGGCCGCAGCACCTCCGCCGAGATCGCCCGAGCCGCCCAGGCCGGTCGCTCGCCCGATGGTGCAGACGATCATCGCGCCCGCGCCGAACGCTCCCGAAGACACGCGCCGCTTCGGCATCGACCTCGGCGGCTTCTTCGGAGGCAAGGCGCTCGGCGGCCCGCCCGCCACCTTCGGCGGCGGCCTCGACGTCGCGCTCGCGTACAGGGTCGGAGGCTTTCGGCCGGGCTTGCACCTGCGCGGCGGCTACGACGCGCCGTTCACGGTCGAAGGCGACTGGCTCGACCTGCGCGTGAGCGCCGTGCCCTTGCGCGCGCTCGTCTCGCTCGACGTTCTTTCGGGTGACGCGTGGCGTCTCGAGGCGGCCCTCGGCGGCGGCGCCGATCTCTTCGTCACCAGCGCCGCGGCCGCCCAGCTGCCGCCCCACCGCCTGAAGCCCGGCCTCAGCCCCGCGCCGGTCTTGAGCGCGCTCGTCGGCGGGCACGTCGCGCTGGCGAGCTCGGTCGACGTGCACCTCGCGCTCGCCGCCGACGTCGACCTGCGCCCGCCGCGCTTCATCACCGACGATCGCCGTGAGGTGTTCACGCCGTGGCGCGTGCGGCCGTCGCTCGTGCTCGGCTTCTCGTTCAACGTGCTCGGGCCCGACCCCTATCGACACGGCATCGGAGCCGCGCCGTGAAGCGGTTGCTCGTCTTGCTGCTCCTCGCCGGGTGCGGCCCCTACGACGTCGTCGTCGGCGAGGTGCCGCGCAACCCCGACGGCAGCACGCCGTCTCCGCCGGGTCGCCCGATGCCCTGCGAGACGAGCGACCAGTGCCGGTCGACCGACTTCTGCCGCAAAGACGCCTGCACCGACGCCATCGGCCGCTGCGCGCCGCGCATGGGCGCAGATCCCTGCGGGTGATCGTTCGCCGCGCGTGGCGAGCACCAGAGGGGCGGCCGGAAACAAAAAAAGGAACCTCGATGAACCCGACGCCCCGCATGCTGTTCGTGTGTCTTTTTGCTGCCGCCTGTGACGCCACCACGCTGATCGATTCGCTGAGCGCCGACTCTGCGCTGCTCGGTGCGCAGTGCACCTTCCAGGAGGTCGACACCGCCCAGGGCGAGTGCGGCGCCTCTTTTCAGACCTGCGTCGCCGCCGAAGGCGCCGATCTCGCAGTGTGCCGCGAGATGCTGCAGGGCTGCTTGCCGCCTCCGCCGCGGCAGCTGCCGGGTGACGGCGCCGGCTGCACCGGTGGCCATGCGGGGAAAGGCCACGGCAAGGGCAAGCCCGACGGCGGTCACGGTACGGGAGGCCCGGGTCGCCACGGTGGTGGGCAGCGCGGTGAGCCGCGGCCTCCGCCCGAAGAGGTGACGGCCTGCCGCACGGCGCTCGACGCGTGCCTGGCGGCCGAAGGCGCCGACCGCGGCGCCTGCCTGCAGACGGGCCGCGACTGCGTGCGCGCCGCGTTTCAAGAGATCTTCGCCGCGCGCTGCCTCGAAGAGCGAACCGCGTGCGACGAGGGCGCGCTCGAGGCCGACGTCTGCGCGCGCATCGAGGCCCGCTGCACGCAGGGCATCGACGTGGTGCCCCAGAACGACGACGGCTCCGCGGCGTGCACCGAGCCGTCGCTTCCGTGAGGTGAGCGCGTGACGCCATGGCCGGCGGCGGTTCCCGTGCAGAACCGCCGCCGGCTGGGGCGAAATTGTGCGCGCGGCCCCCGACGCCACGAACCCCCTCGCCGCGCGGCGCGAGCGGCCCCGAGCCTGCATGACGTCATTGAATGCACACCGCCACCACGCGTGCCCGCGCTCCGGGGCTGCGCTTCGGCCGCCTGTTCGGCGTCGAGCTCTTCGTCGACTGGAGCGTGCTCCTCGTCGGCGCCCTCATCACCTTCAACCTCGGCGCAGGCCTCTTTCGCTTCTGGCACCCCGGGTGGAGCGACGCCGAGCGCTGGGTCACTGCCGGCGCCGCCGCCGTGCTCTTCTTCGCCTCGGTGCTCGCCCACGAGCTCGCTCACGCCGCCATGGGCCGGCTCACCGGCGTGAAGGTCGACCGCATCACGCTGTTCATCTTCGGAGGCCACGCGCACCTTCACGGCGAGCCGAAGCGCCCGCTCATCGAGCTCTCGATCTCGGGCATCGGCCCCCTCGTGAGCCTCGCGATCGGCATCGGCGCGACGGCGCTCGGCATGGGCCTTTCGGGCACGTACGAGCTCGACTGGGGCAACTCCGAGCAGGCCGAGCTCGTCGTGTCGGCGATGGGGCCGTTCGCGACGCTCTTGATGTGGCTGGGCCCCGTCAACGTCGCGCTGGCGCTCTTCAACCTGCTGCCCGGCCTGCCGCTCGACGGAGGGCGAGTGCTGCGCGCGATCTTCTGGGCCGCGACGCGCGACTTCGACAAGGCGACGCGCTGGGCCTCGCGGTGCGGCCAGCTCGTCGGCGCCGGCCTCGTCGCGCTCGGCGTGCTCGAGCTGCTCGGCGGCCGGCTCGGGCCGGGCATCGGGTTCGCGCTCATCGGCTGGTTCCTCTTCAGCGCCGCGCGCTTCACGCACCGCCAGGCGCGCGAGCGCGAGGCCTTCGCGGCCGTGCCCATCTCACGCTTGATGCGCACCCAGATGGGCCGCGTGCCCCCGCAGCTGGCGGTCGACACCTTCGTCTCTGAGCACCTGATGGCGACCGACCAGCGGGCCTGGCCGGTCGAGGCGTACGGCCAGTTCGTCGGCCTGGTGGTGTGGGACGACGTTCGTCGCCTGCCGCAGTCGGCGTGGGCGCACACCGCCGTGCGCGAGCTCATGACTCCGCGCAGCCGGCTCGTCGCGATGAAGCCGGGCGAGCCCGCCGAACGTGCGCTCGAGCTCTTCGCCGAGCGCGACGTCGACCAGATACCCATCGTCGAGGGCGCCCGACTGCTCGGGCTCGTGCGCCGCGCCGATCTGCTCAAGTGGTACGCGCTGCAGGGCGGCGACGATCGGCGGCCCACCTTCATGCGGCCCGTGAGCAGCTGACCCGCCCGTGTTAATCGCGGCGCTCGATGATCTCGGTCGACGCCATTCGCAGCGCGATGCCTCATTTCTTGCGCGAGGGCGCCCCCTTCGGCACCGAGCGCTGGCAGTGGCTCGTCGTGCCGGCCCTGTTCGCGCTGACCGTCGTCGCCGCGGTCGTGCTCACGAAGCTCGCCACCCTCATCGGGCGCCGCATCAGCGGCCGCACGAAGCGCCCGTGGGACGATCACGTCGCCGAGGCGCTCGCTTCGCCGCTGCGCCTGTTGTTCGTCGCCGCCGTCACCTGGGCCTGGGTGCCCGTGCTCGAGCTGCCCACCGAGGCCGGCTCGTGGGTCGAGAGCGCCCTGCGCGCCACCCTCGGCGTCGCCTTCTTCTGGGGCCTCTTTCGCGTCATCACCCTCGTCGCCTCGAGCATGACCCAGTCGCAGTGGGTGAAGGCGCGGCCCGGCTCGGGCGCGCTCGTCTCGCTCGGTGCGCGCGTCGCCCGCATCGCGCTCGTCGCCGTCGGCGTGGTCACCGTGCTCTCGAGCCTCGGCTACCCGGTCGCGAGCCTGCTCGCCGGCCTCGGCATCGGCGGCCTCGCGCTCGCCCTCGCGGCCCAGAAGACCGTCGAGAACCTGTTCGGCGCGTTCGCGATCGCGGTCGACCAGCCGTTTCGCGAGGGCGACGCCGTGACGGTCGATGGCGTCACCGGCACCGTCGAGAGCATCGGCATGCGCTCGACGCGTCTGCGCACCGTCGAGCGCACGCTCATCACGATGCCGAACGGCAAGCTGGCCGACCTGCGCATCGAGAACATCGCCGTGCGCGATCGCCTGCGCTTCAGCGCCACGGTGCGGCTCGTCTACTCGACCACGGCCGCGCAGATGAAGCAGGTGCTCGAAGGGCTCGAGGCCGCTCTGCGCGCGCAGCCCAAGCTCTGGCCCGACGGCGTCGTCGTGCGCTTCAAGGAGCTCTCGGTCAGCTCGCTCGACATCGAGATCGGCGCCTGGTTCGCCACCAGCGACTGGAGCGAGTTCATCGCCATTCGGCAAGAGGTGCTGCTCGGCTTCCTCGCCGCCGTCGAGAAGGCCGGCACCACGTTCGCGCTGCCGCCGATGGGCAACCTGCCAGCCAGCCCGAGCTCAGCGGCTGGGGTGAAGTGATTCGCCGGCCACGCGGGCGAGCCGCTTCGCGTGCCACTTCATGACGCGCTCGAGCTCCTGACGCGCCGCCTCGTCGGTCGTGTCGCGCGCCTCTTCGGCGAGAATGCGCAAGAGGTGCTCGTCGGCGCGCAGCACGTCGAGCTCGGCGTCCGAGACTCCGAGCCGCTTCAGGGCGGGCAGCAGCGCCTCTTCACGATCGAGCGCATCGGGAAGATCGCGCGCGAGCTGCGCGACGTGGGTGTGGTGTCGTTCAGGGCCTTTGGTCGCACCGTTCATGGCCTCTCCTTGCATCAACGGTAACGGCGGGGGCCGTGGCACGCCGTTTTCAAAGACTGGGGGCGATGAAGACGATCGCTCTCACCCTTCTCGTGCTCACGGCCGGTTGCGCGTCACGCAGCGCGCAAACCCGCTACGGCTGGTTCGACTCTGCGGTGACCGTGCAAGACGAGGCGTACGCCGAGGGTTTCCAGCGGGTAGCAGATCACCTCGATCAGGTGCCTTGCGAGAAGCTGGTCTCGACGTGGCGCGAGGGGCGCAAGCCCGTCATCGTGCTGCTGCATGGCGCCGGCGGTGAAGGCCCCGAGATCGACTCGGCGGTGCCGGTGCTCGCTTCGGGTGCGCCGTCGGCGTTCTACCGGCTGAAGTGGTCGGCGTGGGACACGCGCAAGCCGCTCACCGATCGCATGGCGCGCGGCATCAGCCACCTCGGCCGTTGTGCCGCCGAGAGCGATCGTGAGGTGGTGGTGATCGCGCACAGCGCGGGTGGGGTGCTCGTGTCGTACGTCGCCCACGCGCTCGACGTACCCGTACGCGCCGACGGTCAGCCGACCGTCACCGTGCTCACCGTCGCGGCGCCGCTGTCGGGCGCGGTCGCGGCAACGCCGATGCGCCGGCCGATGACCCACTTCTTCTTCGAGCTCGGCCGCCCGCTCGAGTACCAGGCTGCCGCGCCGGGCGTGCGCGTCATTCACCTGCGCACGAGCATGCCGGGCGACGTGCAGATGGCGCCGATCTTGGGCCACCCGCCGAACGACCCCAACGTCGGCGTGCCGGGGGCCCCGACCATCGACCTGCCGCGGTCGCTGACCCACTCGGGGGCGCTGTTCTACGTGTCGAAGCTGCTCGCGACGAACGAGCTCGACGGCTGGCTCACCGAGAAGATCGGCTCGCCGCGCGCAGCACCTTCGGCGGTAGCAGGGCCCTGAGCGTCATCTTCCCGGGCTGCGCCGTGCCCTCGAGCCACGCGACGCCGCCCTTCTTCATGACGAAGTGTGCGCCCAGGCCGAGCTCGCCCGTGACGAGCCACGCGATCAGCTCGCCGAGCCAGGGCTCGTGACCGACCACGGCGACGTCGACGCCGCGCAGCTCGCTGAGCAGCGCATCGCGCGGGGGGCCTGCGAGAGCGTCGAGCGCCGTGAGCTCACCGTCGACCAGCTTCGCGGCCTCTTCTGCGGTCTCGACCGCGCGCCTCCACGGTGAGTGGTAGAGGCGATCGAAGCGGTAGCCGAGCGCCTTCAGGCCCGCGACGGCTTCTTTGAACTTTTCGCGGCCCTCTTTCGTGAGCGCGCGCTGCGTGTCGTCGCCGTCATCGGTGCGCTCTTCGGCGATCGCGTGGCGAATGATGAACAGGTTCACGTGTCTTTCCCCAGGAAGGTGTGCAGCCGCTCGAGCTCGGCGTCGATCGCGCGCTTCGGCGGCTTCGTGCGCGACACAAAGCCGAGCTCGACCTTCTCGCGAGTCGCGTTGGCCCAGCCGACGATGCGCTCGCGGTACAGCACAGGCAGCGCGTAATAACCGTACCTGCGCTTCGCCGCAGGGGTGTACGCCTCGAAGCGGTACGGCCAGCCCCACAACAGCTCGAAGCGGCGCCGATCCCACACGATCGGGTCGAACGGCGCGAGCAGGCGCACCGTGTCGTCGACCTCGCCGTCGGGCTCTTCGTCTGCCGGCCAGAACCACCCGTCGTGGCTCGCGAGTCGTGCGCGCGCGCGCTGCAGGCCGGCGCGAACCTCGGGCAACAGGTGCGGCACGGCGTAGCGCAGCCGGCCGAGGGTGTAGCTCAAGCTCGCGAGGGGCAGCGGCGCGTACAGGCCGACGGCGACGTCGATGAGGGCATCGACGCGCTCGGCGGCGGTGAGCGTGTGCTCGCCGTGAACGACCGGCGCGTAGACCCGAATGCCGGCATCGCGCCGTGCCACGCGCAGGTGGCCGCGGTAGTGCAACTCGTCGAGCGCCTGAGTGGTAGCGCTCGACTGGCCGCCCCACCAGTTGGTGACGGTGCCATGGGCGAAGTGCGCATCGACCTCACGAGGGTGAGCGGTCATCTTCTTCGTCACGAACTCGAGCACCGACAGCGACCGCGGCGACAAGCGACCTGACCCCTTTGCCTTCACGTCTCGCAGTCTCAGCCGCGGGTGCATCAACGCATACACGCGCCGGGGCAGAAACCCGTAGTTGATGAAGAACGACTCATCGACCTTCAGCGCCGCGTACCGCCGCTCGAGATCACCCGCGCGGTACCCCTTCACGCGGTGGCGCAGCACGAGATCTTGCGCGCGCGCCGGCGCCCGAATCGGGTCGGCCTGCACGAAGCCGAGCTTGTCCAGTGCGCGGGGCAGCGTCGTCGGGGTGAACAGTGTTCGCGACACGGCGTAGCGGCGCAGGGCGTCGAGGTCGGCCACGTGGTACGTCTAGCGCGAAGGGCAGGTGGCGTAACTGGTAGCCGCGCGGGTCTTAGAAGCCCGTGTCGAAAGACGTACGGGTTCGAGTCCCGTCTTGCCCATTTCGAACGCGTTTCCGCTGCCTACCCATTCGGGCGGTGTGTGTTATGGCCGGTCGCCATGAAAGTTCAGGTTCAGGAGCTCAGCCCCATCGAAAAGTCCCTCTCCATCGAGGTCGAGCCGGCGGTGATCGCCAAAGAGCTCGAGCAGGCGTACCAGCAGCTCGGGCGCCAGGTGAAGATTGCGGGCTTTCGGCCGGGCAAGGTGCCGCGTCGCATTCTCGAGCAGCGCTTCAAGAGTGAGGTCGAAGACGACGTCACCCGTCGCGTCGTGTCGAAGAGCTACCTCGAGGCCGTTCGCCAGCACAACATCGAGGCCGTCGCCGACCCGCACGTCACGAACCCGAAGCTCGACCCTGCGTCGCCGTTCGCGTTCACGGCGCGCGTCGAGGTGAAGCCGGTCGTCACGGCGAAAGACTTCAAGGGCCTCGCGCTGAAGAAGCTCGACAGCGAGGTCACCGAGAAGACCATCGACGAGCGCGTCGAGATGATTCGGCAGAACCTCACCGAGCTCGAGACCGTCAAAGATCGCGACGTGGCGAAGGCGAACGACATCGCCGTCGTCGACTTCACGGCGACCATCGACGGCAAGGGCTTCCCGGGCGACAAGGGCACCGGGGTGCACCTCGAGCTGTCGCCGGGCGAGCTCGTGAACGGTCACCTGCCGGCGCTCGAGGGCGTGAAGGTCGGCGACACGAAAGAGGTCGACTACGCCTTCCCCTCCGACTACCGGGTCGAAGAGGTGAAGGGGGCGGTCGCGAAGTTCCTCATCAGCGTCAAGGAACTGAAGCAGAAAGTTGTGCCGCCCGTCGACGACGCGCTCGCCGAGAAGAGCGGGGCGGGCGTGCACACGCTCAAAGAGCTGCGCGAGCGCATCAAAAAAGACCTCGACCGCGCGCAGAAGCGTCAGAACGAGAACACCGAGCGCGAAGAGCTGGTGAAGGGGCTCGTCGAGAAGAACACCTTCGACGTGCCGCGGGCGATGATCGAGCGCGCGATGGACATGATGTTCGAAGGCGCCATCAACATGATGGCGCGCTCGGGCATGGACCCGAACCAGCTCAACCTCGACTGGGCGAAGCTGCGCGAAGAGTTTCGCGGCAAGGCCGAGACCGAGGTGAAGGCGCAGCTGTTGTTCGAGGCGATCTCGAAGCAAGAGAAGATCGAAGTGAGCGACGAAGACGTCGAGAAGAAGCTCGAGGCGCTCGCCGAAGAGTCGAACAGCCCGCTGTCGCAGGTGCGCAAGGCGTACAAAGACGGCGAGTCGAAGAACGCGCTCAAGTCGCGCATTCGTGAAGAGAAGACGATTGCTTTCCTGAAGTCGGCCGCTACCTATTCGTAACTTCCCCGCTTCAACCCGAAGGAGACGCCATGCCCTACTACCCACCTACCGTCATCGAGCAGACCCACCGCGGCGAGCGTGCGTACGACATCTACTCGCGCCTCCTCAAAGACCGCATCATCATGCTCGGCACCGAGATCGACGATGACGTCTCGAACGTGATCGTGGCGCAGTTGCTCTTTCTCGAGAGCGAAGACGCCGACAAAGACATCAACATCTACATCAACTCGCCGGGCGGCTCGGTCACGGCCGGCCTCGCGATCTACGACACCATTCAGTACGTGAAGCCGCAGGTCTCGACGATCTGCATCGGGCAGGCGGCGTCGATGGCGGCGGTGCTGCTCGCCGCGGGCGCGAAGGGCAAGCGCCAGGCGCTGCCGAACGCGCGCATCATGATTCACCAGCCGCTCGGCGGCATGCGCGGTCAGGTGACCGACATGGAAATTCACGTGAAAGAGATTCTGCGCCTGAAGAAGGCGCTGAACACGATTCTCTCGAAGCACAGCGGCCAGCCGATGGACAGGCTCGAAAAAGACGTCGAGCGCGACTACTTTCTCTCGGGCATCGAGGCGAAAGAGTACGGCATCATCGACGAGGTGGTCGCCCAGAACCGCAAGCCGCCCGCGAACCCCGAGAAGAAGTGACCCCGGGTCTTCCACTGGAGAGCGCCCAGAACCCCGATTAGGCTCGTCAAGGCATGGCTACGAAGAACGTCGGAGGTCCCGGCAACCGGGACACGAATCAGACCCTGTGTTGCTCTTTCTGCGGCAAGTCGCAGAAAGAGGTGAAGAAGCTCATCGCCGGGCCGACGGTCTACATCTGTGACGAGTGCATCGGGCTGTGCAACGACATCATCGCGGAAGAGATCGACCGCGAAGAGACGAAAGACACGCGCCTTCGCATTCCGCGCCCGAGCGAGATCAAGTCGATTCTCGACGAGTACGTGATCGGGCAAGAACGCGCGAAGAAGGTGCTCTCGGTGGCGGTGCACAACCACTACAAGCGCATCGAGTCGAAGGTGCAGATGGACGACGTCGAGCTGCAGAAGTCGAACATTCTGCTCCTCGGCCCGACCGGCTCGGGCAAGACGCTGCTCGCCCAGACCCTCGCGCGCATCTTGAACGTGCCGTTCACCATCGCCGACGCCACGTGCCTCACCGAGGCCGGCTACGTCGGCGAAGACGTCGAGAACATCATCGTCAACCTGCTGCAGGCGGCGGATCACGACATCGAGCGCGCGCAAAAAGGCATCGTCTACATCGACGAGATCGACAAGATCGCGCGCAAGTCAGAGAACCCGTCGATCACCCGCGACGTGAGCGGCGAGGGCGTGCAGCAGGCCCTGCTCAAGATCATCGAGGGCACGATCGCGAACGTGCCCCCGAAGGGCGGGCGCAAGCACCCGCAGCAAGAGTTCTTGCAGGTCGACACCACGAACATTCTCTTCATCTGTGGCGGCGCCTTCGGCGGCCTCGAGCAGATCGTCGAGCGAAGGCTCGGCGGGCGATCGCTCGGCTTCGGCGCCGACATCAAGTCGAAAAAAGAGCGCTCGATGTCCGAGCTGCTCGCCCGCGTCGAGCCCGAAGACCTGCTCAAGTTCGGCATGATCCCCGAGTTCATCGGCCGCCTGCCCGTCGTCACGGCGCTCGAAGAGCTCGATGAGCCCGCGCTCGTCGACATTCTGCAAACCCCGCGCAACGCGCTCACGAAGCAGTACAAGCGCCTGCTCGAGCTCGACGGCGTCGCCCTCAAGTTCACCGAGGGTGCGCTCGGCGCCATCGCGACCGAGGCCATTCGCCGCAAGACCGGCGCCCGCGGCCTGCGCGCGATTCTCGAGCACGCGATGCTCGACGTGATGTTCGACATTCCCTCGCGCAAGAACGCGAAAGAGGTCGTGGTCAGCGAAGACACGATCGTGCGCAAGGTCGAGCCCGTCGTGCTCTACGCGCAGGGCCAAGAAGAAGCCGCTGCGAAGGCCGGTTGAGCCGGCCGTTCGACAAGAACGGTGCGCTGCTGCGGCGGCGCATGATTCACCTCGAGGGTGAGCTCGACGACGAGGTCGCGACGGTCGTCGTCGCCCAGCTGCTGTACCTCGAGTCGGTAGACGCCGAAAAAGAGATCGAGCTGCACATCAACTCGCTGGGTGGCTCGGTCATCAGCATGCTCGCGATTCGCGACACGATTCGCGGCGTGCAGCCGCTCGTCTCGACGATCTGCCGCGGGCAGGCGGTGGGCGCCGCTGCGATTCTGCTCGCGAGCGGGGCGCGGGGCCGCCGCGTCGCGAGCGCACACTCGCGCGTGTGCCTGATGCCGCTCGTCGGTGAAGCCACGACACCCGAGCAGGTGAAAGAGCTGCAGCGGCTCACCGAGCAGAACGTTCAGCTCCTCGTCTCGGCGACCGGCCAGACTCGCGCGCAGGTGGTCGCCGACCTCGATCGCGGCCGCGCGTTCACCGCCGAAGAGGCGCTGGCGTACGGCCTCGTCGATCTCGTGGCGTGACCTCGAAGGTGTGGCAGAACGCGGGCGCATGAACCGCCGACTCGCTGCGACGCTGCTTGCGCTCTCGTGCGCATCACCCAGAGAGACGATGAAGAACGAGCCGCCCGTGACCGAAAAGAAGCCCGAGCCCGCCGCCGCCGATTCGAAGCCCGCTGAAGCGCCGAAGCCGAAGGGGCCCCAGCTGCCCGAGACGCGCACCCAGCTCATCGAAGACATTCTCTTCGGCACCAAGGTCAAAGACCCCTTCCGCTGGCTCGAAGACGAGAAGGCCAGTGAAGTTCAGGAGTGGATGCGCGCTCAAGACGCCGTCGCCCGCGCGAAGCTGCACGAGCTGCCCCACCGCGACGAGCTCATCAAACGCTTTCACGATCTCTTCTACATCGACGCCGTCAGCGCCCCCATCAAGCGCGGCGGCCGCTACTTCTACACGCGGCGCTTGAAGACGCAGGAAAAGGCCATCGTCTACTGGCGGGCGAACGAGAGAGCGCCCGAGAAGGTGCTGCTCGACCCGAACCTCTGGTCGACCGACAACACGGTCTCGCTGGGCACCTGGGCGCCGAGCTGGGACGGCAAGAAGGTCGTCTTCGCCGAGAAGCCGAACGCCGCCGACGAGGCCACGCTCTACGTGCTCGACGTCGACAGCGGCGAGCGCTCGAAGGTCGACGTCATACCCGGCGCGAAGTACGCCAGCCCTTCGTGGACACCCGACTCGAAGGCCTTCTATTACGAGTGGCTGCCGGTCGACCCCAAGATCCCCGTCTCTGAGCGGCCCGGCTACTGCGAGCTGCGCCTGCACGTGCTCGGCGCCGACCCCGCCAAAGACGAGATCGTTCGCCCCAAGACCTCAGACCCCAAGACCTTTCTCGGCGGCGGCATCAGCCGCGACGGCCACTGGCTCTTCTCGTACGTCGTGCGCGGGTGGAACGAGAACGACGTCTTCTTCAAGCGGGTGGGGAAGGACAAAGAGTGGAAGACGCTCGCCCTCGGCAAAGACGCGAAGTACGCGGTCGACGCCTGGCGCGACGTCTTCTACGTGACGACCGACGAGGGGGCTCCGAACAAGCGCGTCTTCAAGGTCGACCCCGGCAAGCCCGACCGCAAAGACTGGAAGGAGCTCATCGCCGAGCGCAAAGACGCCGCCCTCGAGAGCGTCACCATCGTCGGCGGAGCGCTCGCCATCAGCTCGCTCAAGTACGCCGCGAGCGAGATCGAGCTCTACAACCTCGCCGACGGCAAGCTCTTGCGCCGCATCGAGCTGCCGGGGCAGGGCACCTCGTCGAACCTCATCGGCCTCGAAGACGACGACGAGGCCTACTACGCGTACAGCTCGTTTCTCACCACCCCGCAGGTGTTCAAGACGTCGGTGAAGACCGGCAAGAGCACCGAGTGGGCGAAGGTCGAGGTGCCCGTCGACCCGAAGCCCTACGAGGTGCGCCAGGTCTTCTACCCGTCGAAAGACGGCACGCAGATCTCGATGTGGGTGGTCTTGAAGAAGGGCCTCGAGCGCAACGGCACGGCGCCCACACTGCTCTACGGCTACGGCGGCTTCGACATCTCTCTGACGTCGTCGTTCGCGGCGAGCATCTTCCCCTGGCTCGAGGCGGGCGGCATCTACGCGGTGCCGAACCTGCGCGGCGGCGGCGAGTACGGCAAGCGCTGGCACGACGCGGGCAAGCAGGCGAACAAGCAGAACGTGTTCGACGACTTCGTGGCGGCGGCCGAGTTTCTCATTCGTGAGAAGTACACCTCGCCGAAGAAGCTCGCGATTCGCGGCGGCAGCAACGGCGGCCTGCTCGTCGGCGCCGCGATGACGCAGCGGCCCGAGCTGTTCGGCGCCGTCATCTGCGCGGTGCCCCTGCTCGACATGCTGCGCTACCACCAGTTCGGCAGCGGCAAGACGTGGATCCCCGAATACGGCGACCCCGAGAAGGCCGACGACTTCGCCGTGCTCGAGGCCTACTCGCCGTACCACCATGTCTCGAAGGGCGTCGTCTACCCGCAGCTCTTGATGATGAGCGCCGACCACGACGATCGCGTCGACCCGATGCACGCGCGCAAGTTCATCGCACGCGTGCAGGCCGTGTTGCCCCAGCGTGAAGCAGCGCTGCTCCGCATCGAGATGAACTCGGGGCACGGTGGCTCTGACCAGGTGAAGAAGACGGTCGAGGCCAGCGGTGACTGGGTGGCGTTTCTGCTGCACGCGCTCGAGGTCAAAGTCCCACCGGCTGCCGCCGCGCCACAGGGCACGCTGTCGCTCCCCAGAAATGCGTCACCGGACGGTGGCCAGTAAGTCGAGGGGGCGTTACCCCAATGGTATAAGTCGCAACACCCCTGTAGCCCCTCAACGAGGTTCAATGTTCTTCAACCGTGACGAGAAAGAGAAGCGAGTGACGCTGCCTCTGCTTCCCCTTCGAGACATCGTTCTGTTCCCCCACATGGTCGTGCCGCTGTTCGTCGGCCGCGAGAAGTCGATCGCCGCGCTGAACGCCGCCCGGGCGCGCAAGGGCGCAGGCCCCGACGAGAAGCCGCAGATCGTTCTGTCGGCGCAGAAGCGCGCGAAGACGAACGACCCCGCCCCCGACGAGGTGTTTCACGTCGCGACGCTCGGCAACATTCTTCAGCTGCTGCCGCTGCCCGACGGCACGATGAAGGTGCTCGTCGAAGGCGTGCGGCGCGTGAAGATCACCAACTTCACCCCGAACGACACGCACTTCGTCGTCGAGGCCGCCGACATCGAAGAGCAGTGGGAAAAGAACATCGAGCTCGAGGCGCTGCTGCGCGCCGTCGGCTCGACGTTTCGCGCGTGGGCCGAGCTCTCGCGCCGCGTGCCGCCCGAGGTGCAGCAGCAGGTCGCGGCGATCGAAGACCCGTCGCGTCTGTCTGACATCATCGCCGCGCAGCTGTCGCTCAAGCTGAACGACAAGCAGCTGTTGCTCGAGCTCGAGTCACCCGTGAAGCGGCTCGAGAAGATCTACGAGCTGATGCAGGGCGAGATCGAGATCTTGAAGGTCGAGAAGAAGCTCAAGTCTCGCGTCAAGAAGCAGATGGAGAAGAACCAGAAGGAGTACTACCTCAACGAGCAGATGCAGGCGATCCAGCGGGAGCTGGGCGACAAAGACGACAGCAAGGGCGAGATTCAAGAGATCGAAGAGAAGCTCAAGACGAAGCGCATGAGCAAAGAGGCGACCCTCAAGGTCAAGAAGGAGCTCAAGAAGCTCCGGCTCATGGGCCCGATGAGCGCCGAGGCCACCGTCGTTCGCAACTACATCGACTGGGTGCTCTCGCTGCCCTGGTACGACGAGACCAAAGATCGCCACGACATCGTCGAAGCCGAGAACGTGCTCGACGAAGATCACTACGGCCTGAAGAAGGCGAAAGAGCGCATTCTCGAGTACCTCGCGGTGCAGACGCTCGTCGCGAAGATGAAGGGCCCGATTCTCTGCTTCGTCGGCCCTCCCGGCGTCGGCAAGACCTCGCTCGGCCGCTCGATCGCCCGCGCCCTCGGCCGCAAGTTCGTGCGCCTGTCGCTCGGCGGCGTGCGTGACGAGGCCGAAATTCGTGGCCACCGCCGCACGTACATCGGCGCGCTGCCCGGCAAGATCATTCAGAGCTTGAAGAAGGCCGAGTCGAACAACCCGGTCATGCTGCTCGACGAGATCGACAAGATGTCGACCGACTTCCGCGGCGACCCGTCGGCCGCGCTGCTCGAGGTGCTCGACCCCGAGCAGAACAACACGTTCAACGATCACTACCTCGACCTCGACTACGACCTGTCGAAGGTCATGTTCATCTGCACCGCGAACTCGATGCACTCCATTCCCGGGCCGCTCCAAGACCGCATGGAGGTCATTCGCATCGCCGGGTACACAGAAGACGAAAAGATGTCGATCGCGAAGAAGTACCTCGTGCCGAAGCAGCGCGAAGCGAACGGCCTCGCCGACGTCAACGTGAAGCTCACCGGCACCGCGGTGCGCACCATCATCAACCGCTACACCTACGAGTCGGGCGTTCGTTCGCTCGAGCGTGAGTGCGCGTCGATCTTCCGCAAGGTCGCTCGCGACGTGCTCAAGAACGGCAAGCGCGACATCGTCGTCGACCGCAAGATGACGATGAAGCTGCTCGGCGTGCCCAAGTACGAGCCGGGCCGCAAAGAAAAAGAAGATCAGATCGGGCTCGTCACCGGCTTGTGCGTGACGCAGGCCGGCGGCGACACCCTCGCCACCGAGGCGACCCTCATGCCCGGCAAGGGCAAGATGATCGTGACCGGCATGCTGTCAGACATGATGAAAGAGTCTGCGCAGGCCGCGCTCTCGTACGTTCGCTCGCGCTCGAAGCGCTTCGGCATCGACGAGAAGGTGTTCGAGAACAACGACATTCACGTGCACTGCCCGACGGGAATTCCCAAAGACGGCAACTCGGCCGGCGTGACGATCGCGACGGCGATCATGTCGACGATCACGCGCATACCCGTTCACCGCGAGGTCGCGATGACGGGTGAGGTGACGCTGCGCGGCCGCGTGCTGCCGATCGGCGGCTTGAAAGAGAAGGTGCTCGCCGCCCACCGCGCGGGCATCAAGACGGTGCTGTTCCCCTGGGGCAACCGCAAAGACGTGAAAGAGATACCGCGCAAGATTCGCGAGGCGGTGCGGCTCATGCCGGTGAAGCACGTCGACGAGATCTTGAAGGTCGCCCTGGTCGCCGAGAAGCCCGAGCTGTTGTTCGGCGGCGCCACCACGTCGGCCCCGCTGCCCGCTCCCACCGTCGAGCCGTCGCAGACCGTGAGCTGACGCATGCCTCTGGGCCAGGCGCCGTTCGGCAGCCGTCAGCCCGGTCGTGAGCCGCCCGACGACGACCCTTCACCGTCGTCGGGCCGGTTCCCCAGCCTCTCGCGCAGCTTCTTCGTCGTCGGGTTCATCGCGCTGCTCGCGTACCTGGCGGCGATGGCGAGCCGCGGCACCGTCGCCGAGAAGCAGTCGGGGCCGCCCAAGGCGGGCCCGTGCCTGACGAACCGCTCGTGCGCCGAAGGCTGGCGCTGCTTCGTGGTGCCCAAAGACGACCCGTTCGCGGTCGAGGGCGAGTGCTCGCAGCCGTGTGAGGGCAGCCTGCAGTGCCCCGAGCAGTTCGAGTGCAAGCAGGTGGCGGTGTCGTCGTCGGGCCCGCTCGTGGTGCCGGTGGGTGCACGCGGGGCGACGGCCGAGGTCAGCGGCGTGTGCCGGCCGTGTGGGCCGAAGGGCTGTGAATAGGGACAGGCTGTTCTTCCGCGGCAGTGAGAAGCGACGATCTGAACAGGCAGGTTGGAAAAAATGCCTGTGCCTTCGAGCAGAGAGAAGGAACACGAGACCTCGGCATCTCGAAGTGAACGCCCTGCCGAAGCGACAGGCATCTTTTCCCAACGATGCTGCGAGGACCTTCGTCTGCACTGCAGTGGGAAAAGCAGCCGATCCCTATTCGCAGTCGAACACGACCTTGCCCACGTTCTTGCGCTCACCCACGTGCCGGTGCGCCGCGGCCCCTTCTGCCAGCGGGAACACCTTGTCGACGTGCGGCTTCACCTGGCCGAGCGCGCCCCACTCGAGCAGCCGCTGCAGGTGTGAGCCCATCAGGTCGAGCTCGCCCCACATGTGCCCGACGTTCACGCCCGAGACCGTGCGGTTGTCGTCCATCAGCTTCAGCGGGTGGTACTTCTTCGTGCTGAACCACTGCTTCACCACGTTCACCACCGACCGCGTTTCGCCCTGAACCATGTTCGCCCAGCCGAACGCGAGCAGGTGCCCCGCCGGCTTCAGCAGCTGGTAGCCCTTGTG
>JAEUJP010000490.1 GCA_016793725.1 Myxococcaceae bacterium
TCGTCGTCGTCCTTCACCGCCACCGGCGGCGGAGGCGGCGTCGGCGCCACCGGGCCCTTCAAGCCCTTCAGCACCACCGAATGAAACGCACACGTGCCCTCGAGGCACCCCAGCGCCGGCCGCGGCGCTTCGCCGAACAGGTCCTTCCACTTCGGGCCCAGCGCGACGGTGGAGCCGAGCAGCCGCTGGTCGCGGTCTTTTCCAATCAACGCCGACAGCGCCCCCGTCACCGGGTCGATGCGCAGCTCGAGCTGCTGCGAGCCCGCCGGCAGGCTCATGCCCGTCGTCATCGCGCCGCGCACCTCGGGGCCGAGCGACCACTCGAGGCGCGGCTCGTCGCCGGTGCCCGAGATGATGAGCGCCACGTACCGCCCCGTCTCACCCACCAGCATCACCGCGCTGCGCGCGTCGGGCCGCGGCCCGCGAAACACCTCGAGCACCGGCTCGAGCTTCGAGCGCTTCGTCGCCTGCGTCTCGACCTTCGCCGCGAACGACAGCCCTTCACCCGCCACCGTCACGTCGACGATGGTGCGCCCCGAGGGCGCATCGTCGGGCGGCCCGTACACGATGTCGCCGCCCTTCGTCGCCGCCTTGCGGCCCATCGCCGTCACCGTAATCTGGTCGGGCCCGTCGCCCAGCGTCACCGTCTGGCTCTCTTTGTCGATGCGCCCCGCCTGCGGCACGGGGAACCGCTGACCGAAGTCGGTCATCAGCTCGACGCCGGCCGGCTGCCGTTTTTCTTTCACGCCGCTGCGCAGGTACGACGCCGTCAGCACCCCCGCCGCGCTCAGCACGAGCAGCGCGCCGGTCACCCGCGCGATCGTCTTGCCGATCTCGCGCGCCTTGCGCATCGCGCGCCCGACGCCCGACAGCTGCGCCGTACCCACCATCGACAGCGCCGGCACCAGCGGGTCGAGCTCGGCGATCAGCTCGTTCACCTTCTGAAACCGCTCCGAAGGCGACGTCTTGAGGCACCGCGCCACGATGCCGTCGAGCCGCTTGTCGAGCTGCGGCTTCTTCACCGAGGGCGCATCGAAGTTGCCCATCGGCACGTCGCCGCAGAGCAGCTCGTACAAGAGCACGCCCAGCGAGTAGATGTCGGCGCGGTGGTCGGCCGTCTTCGCGTCGACCTGCTGCTCGGGCGCCATGTACGACGCCGTGCCCATCGCCACGTTCGTCTGCGTCAGGTTGTGCTTCAGCCCCGCCTTCTCGTCGAACCCCGCGAGCCCGAAGTCGGTCACCTTCGCGATGCCGCCCGCCTGCTCGTCGAACAGAATGTTCTCGGGCTTGAGGTCGCGGTGAATGACGCCGCGGCCGTGCGCGTACTCGATGGCCCGGCAAATCTGCATCATCATGCGCAGCGCCTGGCCGAAGTCGAGCAGCGGGCTGCGCATCACCTCGCGCAGGCTGGGCCCGTCGACGAACTCCATCACCAGGTAGTACGTCTCTTTCGTCTTACCCTTGTCGACGATGCTGACGATGTTCGGGTGACGCAGCGTCGCGAGCGCCGCACCTTCTTTTTCGAACCGCGCGACGAAGCTCTCGTCTGACGCGAGCTCGGCCGCGAGCAGCTTCACCGCGACCGTGCGGCCCAGCGACAGCTGCACCGCCTGGTGCACCTCGCCCATGCCACCCTTGCCGACGAGCTTCTCGAGCCGGTAACCGGGTATGAAATCGGCGGGCTTCGGCCGGCTGATCGCTGTGGGGTCTGCTGCCACGGGAGAGAGAGGGTGAGAGTCGCTTTCCACCGCTCACTTTTCAAGGCGCTAATGTGTGACGCAGAGTCCCTGGACGACACGTGAGTCTCACGAAGCTTCACGCCGAGCTCGAGCAGTGCCGGCGCTGCCCCAACATGTTTGGCCCCGTCATTCACGGCCCGCCCGTGAAGACGAAGGTGATGCTGATCGGCCAGGCCCCCGGCCCTCACGAGCACAAGGTGATGAAGCCCTTCGGCTGGTCTGCGGGCAAGACGATGTTCCGCTGGTTCCACGAGCACGTCGGGTGGGACGAAGAGACGTTTCGAGCCCGCATCTACATCGCCGCCGTCGCCCGCTGCTTCCCGGGAAAAGCGAAGGGCGGCGGTGACCGCAAGCCCGACCCCACCGAGATGGCCAACTGCCGCCCGTGGCTCGAGCGCGAGGTGAAGATTCTGAAGCCCGAGCTCATCATCCCCGTCGGCACGCTCGCCATCGAGCAGGTGCTCGGCCACAAGGGCCCGCTCGTCGACGTCGTCGGCAAGAGCGTCGAGGCCACGTATCACGGCGTAACCGCTGAGGTGCTCGCGCTCCCGCACCCGTCGGGCGCCTCGACGTGGCACCAGACCGAGCCCGGCAAGATGCTGCTTCAGCGAGCGATGAAGCTGCTTAAGGCGAAGCTCACGTGTAGATTCCCCGGCTGACCGTGGCCTTCCCCCCTCACGCCTTCGCGATTCACGACGGCCGCGTCTACTCCGACTGGGAGCTGCACAAGCTCGCCGCTCACGGCCTCCGCCGCTACGCCCTCGTCGCCGCGCTCCTCTCGCTCTTCCTCGTCGCCCTCGACGCGCTGCTCGGCCGCGGCTCCGTCGAGCACGCCGTGCTCCCCGCGTGGGTCAGCCGCGTCTCTCTCTTCATGGCCACCGGCGTCTCGGTCGCCTTCTACGCGCTCGCCATGGCCAGAAAGGTCGAGGTGCAGCGCCCGATGGCGCTCGCCACGCTGCTCTCGTTCGCCGTCGCCGCCGCGGGCGCGCTCTCGGCCGCCGCCGCCGGTGGCTTCAACGGCCCGCTCGCGTTCGGCCTGTTGCCCGTCGTCTTCGCGTGGCCCCTCGTCATGCCCGGCGGCGTCAAGAACGCGCTCCCGTCGGCGCTCGGCGGGCTTCTGCTCCACTTCGCGCTCGTCTTCGTCATCGCCGGTCGCCACATCACGCCCGAAGGCCGCGCCGTCGCCGGGCTGCTCGCGTTCAGCGTCGGCGCGGCGCTCGCTGCCGCGTTCGTCATCGAGCACTGGCGCACGCGCGCGGCCGACCTGTCGCAGCACGACTGGCTCACGAACGCGCTGTCGCGCCCGTTTCTCGAAGAGCGGCTCACCGCGCTGTGCGCACAGCGCCAGCGCAGCCTCGCGCCCGTCGCGCTCGTGATGTTCGACATCGACCGCTTCAAGAACATCAACGACAGCTACGGCCGCCAGGCCGGCGACGAGGTGCTCGAGATGCTGGTGTCGGGCATCAAGGCTGAAATTCGCGCGAGCGACTTCATCGGCCGCTACGGCGGCGACGAGTTTCTGCTCGTGCTCGACGAGTGTGAGGGCCATAGCGCGCTCGCCCTGCTCGACCGCCTGCGCGCCCGCTTCTCGTCGAAGCCCATGACGGTCGGCGACAACCAGCTGAAGGTGTCGTTCGCAGCGGGCATCGTGAGCGTGAACCCCGGCGACTCGATGGTGATGAAAGAGCTGCTGCGCAACGCCGAGCGCGCGCTCGAGAACTCGAAAGAGGCGGGTCGCAACCGCACCGCAATGGCCCCGCCGCCGCCGCCCAATGAGCCGCCCGTCGCGCCCGGCCCCATCAGCGCCACCGATACACAGATTGTCGGCTGATGGCTGAGGTCACCGAGCTCGCCCGCACGAAGGGTTGGCGCATCGGCACGTTCGGCGACGTGTTCATCACCGTCATTCACGGCGGTGCCTCGTACGACATGCTGAAGGCCCTCGAAGAGCACCAGGGCAGGTTCGTCGCCGCGAAGGGCAAGGTGGTGAGCCTCACCGTCATCGCGTCAGAGCGCCTCGAGCCTGCGCAGGCCGAGTTTCGCGAGGCCTCGGCGAAGCTGCAGGCGCACTTCGAGCCCCACCTGCTCTGCTCGGGCGTCGTCATCACGACGAAGGGTTTTGCCGCGGTCATCGCGCGCACCTTCCTCGCCGCGTACCAGCTCCTCGTTCGTTACAAGACGCCGCACGAGACGTTTCGCGACGTCGCCTCGGCCGCGGGGTGGGTTCACCGAATCGCCCCTCAGCCCGACGGCTTCGCCGCGGCGCTCGAGAAGTTCTGCCAGCCGGGCTGAGCGCTACCGCCAGTCGCTGCGCAGGCGCCCGAGCAGCTCGCGCCGCTCGGCGTCGATGGCCTCGCGTTCTTGCTCGCGCACGATGAGCTGCCAGATGCCGACGCCCAGCGTCGCCGACCCCACCCCCAGCTCGCCGACGCCGGCCGACGCCAATTGCGGCGGGTTGTTCACGAAGGCCACCGAGATGACGCCCGCGATGATGGCGAGCACGCCCCCGACGATGAACGCCGTCGCCGGCCCCGACGACGGCTTCGCCGCCTCGAGAATCGCCATCTGCCTTCGCCGCACGCCCTCTTCGTCGACCGGCATGCGCCCGGTCATCGCGAGCCGCTCGCGCACCTGCGCGAGTCGAATCGTGCCTTCTTCGCGATCGACCCTGCGGTACGGCGTCAGCAGCATGCCCGTCAGCATGAGGCTCGAGCCGAGCACGCCGGTGATGCCGCCGAGCACGGCGATGATGGGCCCCACCCACGCGAGCGAAAACGTGGGCGGTGGAGCCTGCAGGTTCACCGCCATCGCGCCGAAGCCGGCCGCGCCGATGGCGAAACCCAGGCCCATCATCACGCCCGGCGTCGTCAGCGACTCGGGGTGCGAGAGCCGCGTCTCTTCGACGATGAGCTCGTCGGTCGACAGCTGGTCGACGTCGACGTCGACGTCACCCACCGCGAGCAACACCAGGGCGGCCAGCAGCATCGAGCGCGAGAGGCTACAGCGTCTTCAGGTACTCGAGCACCTGCCGCCGCTCGAGCGGCGTCAACACCGCGCCGAACGTGTGGCCCTGGTTGCCCTTGCCGTAGCGCGTGGTGTCGTACGTGTCGGGCGACTGCCCGTTCGAGACCACCTCGTATTCCCACCCCACGCGCCCCAAGTCGTACGTCGTCGAGTCGCGCGAGCGCACGAAGAACGTGGGCCGCAAGCTCGGGTCGAGCACCGCGTCGAGCGTCGGCACCGAGCCGTTGTGCAGGTACGGCGCCGTCGCCCAGATGCCGTCGAGCGGCGGAGCGAGGTACCCATCGGTCGCCTCGAGCTTCGACTTCTCGCCGTACCAGGTCTCGCCGTAGTGCTTCGCGAACTGCAGCGTGTGCATGAACTCGCTGCGCGCCGGGTCGGTGCCCACCTTCTTCAGGCTGATGACCTTGTTCGGGTACGACGGCCGCTCGCCGTAGGTGCCGTGACAGCCGTCGCAGTGGTCTTCGAACACCTGCTGGCCTTGAGCCGCGAGCGTCGCGTTGATGCGGCCCGGGTAGCGCGGCGGCTCGAGCGTGTTCAGGTACGCGAGCACGTCGGCGAAGTCGGCCTCGGCCTCGCGAATGTCGGCGCCCGAGTTGCCCGGCACGGTCATGAACTGCATCAGCGAGCGGGTGAAGTCACCGGTGAGCTCGCAGCCGTAATACAGGCACGACTTCTTCTTGAGCAGCCACCACGCGGGCACGTCGGTCTCGGGCGGCGGCGTCTCGAGCATCGGGTAGAGCGGCTCGTCGACCCATTCGAGCGTGTCGGCGCGGCGGTGCGCGAAGAAGTAGCCGGTGAAATACAGGGCGGCGATGGTGCCGGGCGTGGTGGCGCGCGAGTACGGCAGCACGCCGAGCTGGTACTGCTTCCACGCCTCGAACACCTCACGCTCTTCGTTCGTCGGCTCGAGCGCGTCGAGCTTCTTCTCGTCGATGAGCGTCGCGTCGACCGGCAGCTGCGCGTCGACGTGCGAGTTGCCGAGGCCGAGCACGACGTGGCCGCGCAGCGTGCCCGCGTGGCACAGCAGGCAGTTCTCGGTCGCGGCCGGCACACCCTGGCCCAGCACGCGCCCCGTGTAGCCGGTGGGCAGCAGGTCGTTCAGCCAGTCGCGCCCCCCGAGCATCACCGCGTCGTCGGCGGTCGAGATGCGCACCGGGTACAGCGCCGAGGTGAGGCGAATCGGCACCCCGGCCTTGAGGTAGCTCTTGTTGAGCAAGAGCGCGCGCCCGCGCGAGGCCGAGGCCTGCGCTTCGCGGTCAGGCGTCGACACCTCGACGGCCCAGCGCGGCAGGCACGCGGCGAGCAGCAGCAGCAGCGAGAGACGCAGCTTCAGATGCGCACCTCGACCTCGACCTTGCCGGTGAAGCTGGTGTCGGTGCGCGGCTGGGTGGCCGACGCGCTCGCCGAGAGCGTGGCGCCGGCGTTGATGTACGGGAGCAGGTCGACGTCGGGGACAATCTCGAACTTCAGCGTGGTGAGCCCCTTCGGCACCGGCTGCAGCTTCGCGATCTCGACCTTCGCGAGCCCCGGCCCTTCGGCGAAGAGGTGCACGTCGTCGAGAAAGTCGAAGCTCGCGCTCGGCGTGTTCGGCGCGATGACGAGCGTGAGCGTCTTCAGGTAGGCGGCGCGCGCGGGGCCGGTGCCGCGCTTCTGCACCTCGGCCGAGAGGTCGATGGTGAACCTGCTCGACGTCGGCAGGAAGCTGGGCAGCACGCCGCCGAGCAGGCTGCCCTGAATGTCTTGCCTGGGCAGGTCTTGCTCGACGCCGAACGACACGGCGCCGCACGAACAGAGCGTGAAGAAGAGCGCTGCGCGCCACATGACGGCTACTCGAGCACGCAGCCGCGCTTGTCGTCGACCCAGTGGGCGCGGGCGCCCCAGACGATGAAGGCGCTCGACTCGACGGCCTTGTTCGCGGTGTCGATGCCGACGCGGGCGACGGCCGGCGACGCCTTCACCCACGCGCTGCAGAAGTCTTCGGGCATTTCCATCACGAAGAGGCAGGTGCAGGTCGAGAACGCGGCGTTGCCGACGGCGAGCTGGGCGTCGTTGTTGTCGTAGGTGCGCTCGCCGTCTTTTTCGCCGGCGCACGCGGCGAGCAGCAGCACACCGAGCAGAGCGCGCCGTTTCATTTCGCCACCTCGATGGCCATGGGGATGAGCTTGTTCAGGTCGACGCTCTCGTTGCGGTCGTCGCCGAGGCGCACGATGACGAGGTCTTCGCTGGGCACGACGGCGACGAACTGGCCCCAGTGGCCGATGCCCGAGTAGGCGTCGGGGGGTGCGTCTTTCCACGGGCGGGCGTTCTTCTTCGGGGCGACCTCGTTGAGCCAGATCATCCACCCGTTGGGCGTGTCTTCGTTGTCGGGCGCCCCGACGCGAAAGGTCTCGCTCATCGTCGTCGACGACTTCACCCAGCCCTCGGGCAGCACGCGCCGGTCTTCCCAGCAGCCGTCGTTCAGGTACAGGTACCCGAACCGGGCGAAGTCGCGCGCGGTCGCGAAGACGTAGCTGCCGCCGCCCGGCGCGCCCTTGATGTCGCCCGACAGCACGGCGCTCTTCATGCCGATGCGGTCGAAGAAGTCGGCCCAGAACCAGTCTTTGTCGAAGCCCTTCTTGATGCCCGCCTGCCGCACGATTTCAGACAGCAGCGCGGCCTCGCCGGTCGAGTAGTTGAACGTCGTGCCGGGCTCGTGCGCCTTGCGGTGCGAGAGCACGAACGTGGTGTTGTCGGTGCGGCCCTCGCCGAACAGCATCGAGATGACCGAGCTGTACTGGTAGGTCTGATTCTCGTACGCCTCCTGCCAGTGCATGCCGCTGCCGAACTCCATCATGTGGCGAATGGTGATGGGGCAGAGCTCTTCGCGGGCGGGCACGTACTCGCAGATCGACTGGTCGATGGTGAGCGCGCCCTTCAGCACCGCCACGCCGGTGAGCGCGGTGGTGACGCTCTTGGCGACGCTCCAGCTGATGTGGCGCTGGTTCGCCCGCCACCCGCGCGCGTACGCCTCGTAGATGATGGTGCCGCTCTTCACGATGAGCAGCGCGTCGGTGCGCAGACCCTTTCGCTCGGAGTCTTCGCCGGTCAGCGTCAGCAGGTAGTCTTCGAGCGCCTTCACCTGCGCGGCGCGGTTGGTGCGCACCGCCTGCAGGTCGCCGACGGGCCAGTCGGTGGTGGGCCACGATGGCCGCGTGGGGCACGGTTGCGCGAGCAGCGCGAGCACGAGCAGTGAGGTCATCTCAGAATCTCCACGAGCCGGTGGGCACCACGAACGTGCGTGACGTGACGGGGTCACTGGGCGTGCTCAGCACCACGGGGTCGTTCTTCGGCCACGCGCGCTGCAGCAGCACCGCGGCGCCCGGCTGCAGCACCGCCTGCGCGAGCGTGTAAACGACGACCTTGCCGAAGCTCAGCGTCGCGAGGCCGAGCGGCGCGGCGATGGCGAGCGAGGCGCCGTTGATGACCAGCGTCGCGAGCAGCGTGGGCCACCAGCGGTAGCGTGCGCCGCCCCCCGAGTTGCCGACCAGCACGGTGACGGCCGTGATGAGCACGGGGGGAATGAGGCCGATGCTCAGCAGCACGGGCAGGGCGGCGCCGAGGTAGATGTCGTTCGAGAGGCCGGCGAGCTCTTGCCCGAGGTAGAGGCTGGCCGGCACGGCGAGAATGGCCACGGCGGAGCCGGCGGCGTAGTGGTAGGCAAAGTCGACCGGCTCACTCGCCTTGTCGGGGGTGATTTCTTTTGCGACTGGCGCATCGGCCTGGCTGAGCAGCAGTGAAAAAAACAGTGCAAACTGAACCATGGTGACGGCTCATACCGGAAGGACGGCAGCGTACGCCATCACCCTGGCGCTGTGGGCGTGTGGGCCGGCCCCCGAGCCCGAGCCCGAGAGCTTCGTGCCGTTCGCGAGCCACTTCGCGCGCTACACCTCGTGGGAGTCGTTCGTGATTCCCGGCGGCGCCCAGCAGGAAGACGCGCACGTCTCGGGTGACCGCACGCTGTACCTCAAGCGCCGGCCGCCGCGCGGCGCGACGCGGTACCCGGTGGGCACGCTCATCGTGAAGGTGACGCCGCTGCAGGTGTTCGCGATGGCGAAGCGCGGCGGCGGGTACAACGCGCAAGGTGCCGTCGACTGGGAGTGGCTCGAGCTCGAAGGCACCGTCGAGCAGCCGTTCATTCGCTGGAGAGGCATCGGCGCTCCCGACGGCGAAGGTTACGGCCCGCCGGGCGAGAGCAGCTGCAACCTCTGTCACGA
Organism: Myxococcaceae bacterium; assembly: GCA_016793725.1. Classification (GTDB taxonomy): domain Bacteria; phylum Myxococcota; class Myxococcia; order Myxococcales; family Myxococcaceae; genus Xiheicaenimonas; species Xiheicaenimonas phototrophica. Next base: position 9,017 of record JAEUJP010000490.1, read on the forward strand.
CGGCGCGGCCCACAACGACTTCGTTCGGGCCGCGCCGCTTCAGCTGTCTGAATGGTGACGTGACTACTGCGGGCAGCCGTAGGTCTGCTGCTGCACCCCCCCGGCCGACGCGCCGAGCGTGAACGTCAGCCCGTTGCTGTTCGTGAACAGCGACGCCGTGACACCCCTGCACCAGATGGCGACCGTGTTGCCCGCCGCGCCGTTGCCGCCGCGCCCGCCGTCGGCGCCGCGACCGCCGTTGCCGCCGCGACCACCCGCGCCCGACGACTGACCGTTGATGGTGACACCCGAACCGCCGTTGGCGCCCGTGCCACCGACGCTGCCCACGCCGCCGCTGCCGCCGTTGCCGCCAGCGCCCGCCCGGCCCGTGATGAACTTCACGTTGTGCATCGTCGGAGGTGCTCCGAAGAACAGCACGAGCGCGATGGAGGTGCCACCGGGGGCGCCGCCGCTGCCGCCGCCACCGCCATACCCGCCCGCGCCGCCGCCGCCGCCGGCGGCGCCGTTCTGGAAGAGGCTCATGGTCGGGCAGAGGAGCGCGCCGCCACCGCCGCCGCCGCTGGCGCCGTAGCCGTTCTGACCGTTGCCGCCCGGCGAGCCATACCCGGTGGCGCTGAAGACCCACGTGGCGTCGTTGTTGATGGCGCCGACCCCCGAGCCATTCGCGCCAGGCGCACCGACGGTCGTCGCGGCGGGGCCGTGGTTGCCTGCGCCGCCCGGCTGGCCACTGCACCCGATGTAGAGGCCGCCCGCGCCGCCCGTCGTGGAGCCTGCGCTGCCGCCCTGTGCGCCGTTGGGGTTCCCGGTGATGGTGCCTGCAGCGCCGCCGTTACCGCCCACCTGCAGACCCGTGCCGCCGCCGCCTGAAGGGCCGACGCCGTTCGCACCGGCGCTCGGGCTCGCGCCGGCGGTGCCCGCCGAGCCGTCGCGTGCATCACCCGAGACGAGGTCGACGTGGCGCAGCACGAAGCTGGGCGTCGCATCCATCAGCCGCAGCGCGAACGACGATTCACCGGCCGCCGTGGCCGGCAGTGCCTGAATGACGACGCGCTCGATGAGGCCCGTGGGGTTCGAAAATCTCCAGCCCGTCGCGCGAACGCGAATGACGGGGCGCGCGTTCGAGCTCGAGCGGGCCCAGTTGGTGTCGTAGCCGCCGATGAGCTTGAGGTTGTTGAACGCGACGAGGGGCGTGGTCGTGTCGTCGTACGTGCCGCTGGCGATGAAGATGGTCGACCGGCCCGAAGAGGCGGCGACGTTGACGGCGTCGGTGAGCGTGCGCACCGGGCTCGACCGGGTGAGGCCGCTGCCGAACAGCGGGCCCGTGCCGTCGACCGAGAGGAACACGGCCTGGCTCGCGTTGCCGTCGATGCCGTCGCAGTTCGTGTCTTGGAAGGCGTCGTCGGGGTCGTCGACGCTCGAGGCGCAGACGCAGACGTTGCTCGTGCTGCACGTATAGAACTGCGAGCAGGTGCCGGTGCCGAACGTGATGGTGCCGCCGCAGCCATCGGGTAGGGTGCCGCAGTTCTTGCCGGGGTAGTCGGCGGCCGTCTTCGGCACGCAGACGCAGACGTTCGACGTGCACACGTGCTGCGGCACGGTGCAGCTGCCGAGGTTGAGCATGCCCATGCAGGCGTTGTCGACCGAGCCGCAGTTCTTGCCGGGGAAGTCAGCGGCCGTCTTGGGCTGACACACGCACTGGTTGTTGAGGCACGCGTCGCGCGGGCCGGTGCAGGTGGGGAAGGTGACGGTGCCGCCACACGCGTCGGGCGCGGTGCCGCACTGGTAGCCGGGGTAGCTGGCCTGGGTTCGCGGGGTGCAGCCGCACTGGTTCGAGATCATGCCGCCGCCGCAGGTCTGCGGTGACATGCACGAGCCGCAGTTGAGCATCGCGTCGCAGCCGTCGGGAATCGAGCCGCAGTTCGCGCCGACCGAAGCGCAGGTGCGCGGCACGCAGGGCATCACCACGCCGGCGTCGGGCGCCATGCCGGCGTCGGGAACGGGCTCCATGCCGCCGTCGGGCATCATCATCATGCCGGCGTCGGGTTGGGCGCCGCCGCCTGCGCTGCTGCCACCTGCCGTGCTGCCGCCGCCCGCAGAGTTGCCGCCTGCGCTGTTGCCACCGGCGGTGCTGCCGCCTGCGGTGTTGCCTCCCGCGGTGTTGTCGCCACCGCCGGCGCCGCCGGCAGGCTTGGGCTTCGGGTCTTCTTTGTCGAAGCAGACGCCCTTGCGACACTCGGCGTCGCCGGGACAGTCGCTGTTGAAGTTGCAGGTTGAGAGTTGAGGTCCGCAACCGCTGAGCAGACCGAGGGACACGACGAGCACGACTCGGAGGTGGGTCATGATCCACCGGCATCGCAGCGCCGGGGCCATGCCAACCCCTCGGAGTCAGGCCGCGCCGTGCGCCGCGACCGTCCGCATCGGGGGACGAACGCCTACTTCCACAAGGCGTCGGGTGCGATCGGGGCGTGTTGCGCCGGGCCCGCTTGCGCGACGGCACCAATCTGTGCGGCAGCGGCCTGCACCGCTTTGAACTGGTCGGGCCCGCCGAACACCTGCGCGACCCGGGAGTAGCTCTCGTAGCGGCCGCGCGTGGCGTAGCTCGCTTCGATCAGCGCAGGCAGCTTCTCGAGCTCGGAGCTCGTCGGCCCTCCGCGCGCGAACAGCTCGGCCAGCGCATCGGGGTGCAGCGCGGCGAGCTGGGTCGCCACCTTCTGGTCGCCCATCGCGAGCAGCTGGCCGGCGACGCCGAGGTGCTGCTCCTGCAGGTTGAGCCGGTTCGCGAGCACGTACGCCTGCACGTCGGCGTCTTTGCCGCGGCCGAGCTTCTCGACCAGCCGTGGGGCGAAGGCGGCGTAGCTGTTCATTCTCCACTCGCCCTCGCGCAGCGCGCCTTCATCGACGGGGCGGCGTTCGTGCGACGGGGCGACAGACGGGGCTTCGGCGACGTGCTTCGAGGCGATTCGCATGGTTGAGACTCCTTTGGCGACTAGGGCCTCGAGCCGGCGAATGTCGCGCGAGCAACGGCCGAAAAGGCGATCTAGAACGCCGGCCCATGCACCAGACCCTCAAGACCCTGACGGTTGCGCTGTCTCTCTCGGCGGTTGCGTTCGCGGCAGACAAGAAGGAGGTCGTGAAGGAGGCGAAAGACACGCTCGCCGCTTTCAAAGAGAAAGACCCCAGCCTCAAGAAGCACATCGACGCCGCGGTCGCGTACCTCGTTCTTCCCAAGGTGCAGAAGGGCGGCTTCCTCGTCGCCGGCGGCGGCGGTGAAGGGGTGCTCTTCGAGAAGGGCGTCGCCACCGGCACGGTGAAGATGAGCCAGCTCACGTTCGGCGCGCAGGTCGGCGGGCAGTCGTTCAGCGAGCTCGTCATCTTCAAAGATGCCGAAGCGCTCAAAGACTTCAAAGAGACCGAGAAGGAGCTCGAGGCCGGCGGCACCGGCGCCGTCGCGGGCAACACCGAGACCACGAAGAACCTCGTGTTCCACAAGGGCGTCGCGATCGTGACGATGGTGCGCGGCGGCGTGATGGCCGAGGCGTCGGTCGGCGGTCAGAAGTTCGAGTTCACCGCGTTCGAGAAGTGAGCCGAGCCCGGGGGGGTGGCGACTTCGAGCGCACGCTGCGTCGAGCACCCCGGCCGCGTCGCCGAGGCGCCGTGCATTCGCTGCGGCGCGTTTCGCTGCGACTGGTGCGTGAAGCTCGCCCCGAGCTGGGGGCCGGGCCTGTGCGCCGCCTGTCAGAAGCGCGGCGACGGCGGAGGCGCGGTCACGAAGCTGCCGCGCTCGCGGCTCTTCATGCTCGTGAGCGTCGGCGTGCTCTTGAGCCCGTTCGTCTTGTGGTGGGAGCTGAGCGAAGCGTTCGGTCAGTTGCGCGACGAAGCCCTGCGAGGGGCCGCCGCCGTCACGCTCACCGTCGGTGGCATGCTGATGTTGTGGAACGTGGCGGCCATCGTGCTCGCGGCGCTGCGACACCCTGCGGCGCGCACCGCCCTGCTCGTGTACTTCGGCATTCGACTCGCGCTCGCGATGCTCGCCGCCGTGGTCGCCGACGGAGGTGGCTTCGTCGTGTGGTGGCCCGTCGTCTTGAACGCGCTGGTGTTCGTGTACGTGGGGTGGTCGGCCGAAGCGGGCGAGTTCTTGCGGCCCCCGCGCGCGAAGACCGCGGGCGACATTCTCGAAGAAGACGAGCGGTGAGCCGCGCCGCGGGCTTCACGGCCTACTTAATACCCTGCAGGGTATATTCTAGATTTCTACCCCATGGGGTATGCTGTGCGCACCATGGCCAGTGCCCGTTCGCAGCGGTTTTCGGTGTCGACACCGGGTCAGCTCGCGCAGGTGCTGCGGGGGTTTCGCAAGGCGAAGGGGCTGACGCAGGCCGAGCTCGCGCGGCGCGGCGGGCTGCTCCCGAAGACGGTGTCGGCCGTCGAGAACGACCCGTCGAAGGTGACGTTCGAGTCG
>JAEUJP010000498.1 GCA_016793725.1 Myxococcaceae bacterium
GATGGCGTCGCGGGCCTCACGCTCGGCCACGACACCGCCGAGGGCGAGGCGTTCATCGCGTTTCAGCGCTACTGCCTCGAGCTCAAGCGCCGCGGCGTGCTGCTGGCCGTCGCCTCGAAGAACGACCCCGACACCGCGAAGCTCGGCTTCACCCACCCCGACTCGGTGCTGAAGCCCGACGACTTCGCCGCGTTCAGGGCCAACTGGGAGCCCAAGACCGAAAACCTCGCCGCCATCGCTCGCGAGCTCAACCTCGGGCTCGACAGCCTCGTGTTCGTCGACGACAACCCGTTCGAGCGCGAGCTCGTCGCCCGCACGCTGCCCGACGTGTGTGTCGCGAAGGTGAGCGACGTCACCCACTTCGCCGAGGTGCTCGACCGCGAGGGCTACTTCGAGCCGTTTTCGTTGACCGCCGACGACGGCGCACGCGGCGAGCAGTACGTCGCCGACCGCGCGCGCGCCCAGGCCCAGAGCGAGTTCATGAGCTACGCGCAGTACCTCGAGTGGCTCGAGATGAAGGCGGTCATCGCGCCGTTCGAGCCGGCGTACCTCGAGCGCATCGCGCAGCTCGTGAACAAGACGAACCAGTTCAACCTGACCGCGTCGCGGCACACGCTCGCCGAGGTGACGGCGATGGCGTCGAGCCCCGACCACGTCACGCTCTACGGCCGGCTCGCCGATCGCTTCGGTGACAACGGCCTGGTCTCGGTCGTGATGGGCCGCGCCGACGGCGAGGCGCTGCACATCGACACGTGGCTGATGAGCTGCCGCGTGCTCAAGCGCGACTTCGAGCACGCGATGTTCGCGGCGCTGTGCGAGCAGGCGGCAGCGCGGGGCTTCAAGCGCCTCGTCGGCCGCTACGTGCCGACCGCGAAGAACGCGATGGTCGCCTCACACTATGCGGGCCTGGGCTTCACCCAGGCGCCCGACGGAACCTGGGCCTACGAGCTCGGCCAATCACCTGCGCCCTCACCCACCTTCATCGAGAGGAAAGCGGCATGAACGACACCGTACTTGAGAGGCTCCAGAAGCTGTTTCGCGACGTGCTCGACGACCCGAAGCTCGTGCTCACGCCCCACTCGAACGCCGAGAGCATCGAGGGCTACGACTCGCTCGCGCACATCAACATCATCTCGGCGGTCGAGCAGGAGTTTTCGGTGCGCTTCGACCTGAAAGACATTCTCGACCTGCAGAACACCGCCGACCTCGTCGCGCTCGTCGAGCGCAAGCAGAAGCGGGCCGCATGAACGCCTACACCTGGGAGCAGCTCCAGCTCGGGCTCACCGCCGAGTTCGCCGTCGAGGTGAGCCCCGCCATGATGGAGCGCTTCACCTCGAGCACCGGCGACCTGAACCCGCTGCACCTCGACCCGGGCTACGCGCGACAGGCCGGCTTCGACGACCGGGTCGTGTACGGCATGCTGACCGCGTCGTTCTTCTCGACCCTCGCCGGCGTGTACCTGCCTGGTGAGCGCTGCCTCTTGCACGGCGTGGAGGCGTCGTTTCACAAGCCGGTCTACGTGGGCGACACGCTCACGGTGCGCGGCGAGGTCGCCTACCGCAACGAGGCGTTCAAGCAGGCCGAGCTCAAGTGCCGCATCACGAACCAGCGCGGCGAGAAGGTGTCGAGCGCGAAGCTGAAGGTGGGGGTTCGGGTGTGAGCGCCGCGTTCGCGCGTGTCGTCGCGTCGCCGCCTGCCGCCGCCGACGTGCCCCCGAAGAAGGTGCCGCGGCACCCCATCGAGCACGTGCTGAAGCGCGCAGCGCCGTGGGTACCGCGCGCGGTGCTGTCGGCGGGGCTGGCCGCGGCGCTGGGCGACCTGAAGCTGACCCTCTGCTTTCACCGCGTCGGGGTCGAGGCGAAGCAGTGGACGATGCCTCCGGCCGAGCTCGACCGAATGCTCGAGCTCCTCACGGGCTCACGCCCGCCGGGCGCGAGCCGGTGGCTGACGCTCGCGTTCGACGACGGCTACGCCGACGCGGTCGACTACGTGGCGTCGCGCGCGCGGCGACACCCCGACGTCGAGTGGCTCGTGTTCGTCTGCCCGGCCAAGGCCGAGCACCGCCTCGGCTACCAGTGGGATGCCGGCTCACCCTGCGAGCTCGCCAGCGTCGAGGCGCTCAGGGCGCTTCAGCGCGTGCCCAACGTCGAGCTCGGCAATCACACCAGCTCGCACCTCGTGCAGATGTTGCTCGACGACACGCAGGCAGCCGAAGAGTACGAGTCGTCGACGGCCGACTTTCGCCGGCTGTTCGGCGTGTCGCCCAGGCACTTCGCCTTCCCCTTCGGTACGCCGCAGCTCGAGTTCGAGCAGCGCCACGTCGAGCTGTTGCGCCGCATCAGCCCCGGCACGCAGCTGTGGTCGACCGAGCGGCGGCCCTATGACGCTGCCGAGCGGGTGCCGGGCGCCGTGCTGCCCAGATTTTCGGTCGACAGCACGTGGAGCTCCCGGCAGGTGGTGCTGTGGGTGTCTGCGCACGCGGTGAAATACCGGCTGAAGGGCACGCCGCACCACTTCTGAAGCCCGCGCCTCTGGCGCGGAAACGGGAGCGCAGCGACCAGAAGCCCCGCTGGAACCAGACGGTGACGTTGCAGAGCGCTCGAGAGCGCTTGAGAACGCTTGCCAGCGGTGAGGCAGGCCGACAGATTCACGGTTCCCACCGTGCCGGCCCCACTCCTCCGCCTGGCGTTCATCACGCCGAGCTACTTCAAAGACTTCGATCGTTGCCAGCTGCTCGTCGAGAGCTTCGACCGCTACGTGCCGCGGCAGTACCACCACTACGTGCTGGTGCCTGCGCGCGACGAGAAGCTGTTCAAGCCGCTCAACAGCTCGCGCACGCACGTGGTCTTGCAAGAAGACGTGCTGCCGTTCTGGCTGAAGCACGTGAAGCGGGCGCCGAAGTTCTGGCTGTCGCTGCGCAGCATGCCGGTGCGCGGGTGGATCATTCAACAGCTCGTGAAGCTCAACGCCTGCGCCGCCATCGACGCCGACGCGTTCGCGTGCATCGACTCGGGCTGCTTCTTCGTGCAGCCGTTCGACCCGCTCGCGGTGCACTACCGAGACGGCAAGCTGCTCTTGTTTCGCGAGCAGGGCCCGCAGTTTCTCACCAAAGACGTCTCGGCCTGGCACGCCGTGTCAGAGAAGCTGCTCGGCACGCCGCACCTCGACAAGCCCGACCGCTCGTACGTGAGCCTCGTCGTCTATTTCTGGCGGCACGTGCTGCGCGCGCTGCAGAACCACATCGAGGCCGTGCACGGCACCGACTGGCGGGTGCCCATCGTGCGGCAGCGCACGTTCAGCGAGTACTTCTTGTACGGCGCGTTCTGCGACGACCTCTTGAAAGAGAGCGCGAACCAGTACCGCGACGACCGCCTGTTCGCGCACTGCCACTGGGGCACGGTGCCGCTGGGCGCCGAAGGCCTGCGCAAGATGAAAGCCGAGATGCCGTCCGAGCGCGTGCTCGTCATGATCAACGAGAAGTCGGGCACGCCGCTCGAGCTCATTCGAGAGATTTTTTTCGGTCTATGAGACTCGCCGTCGCCACCGCCGTCGCCCTGTTCGCCGTCTGCTCTTCGAAGGCCGCCGAGCCGAAGCCGGGCGCCTCACGCACGAGCGCGGCGCCGCAGGCCGCCGAGGTCGCCTACCAGCAGGGCCTGAAGAAGGGGTGGATGGACTTCGGCTGGTCGCCCCGAAAGAAGAACCCGTCGGGGCCCGAGCTGCACGACCTCTCGGGCTACGGCGGGTGGATTCTGACACGCGAGCAGCCCATGACCGCGCAGCAGGCCGGCGGCCTCACGTTCACGTACAAGGCGCCGCCCGAGTACGGCGAGTTCTTCGAGGTGCGCCTCGACAAGCCCGGCACCTCGGGCCGCGACTGGGAAAAGGTTCGCATCGGCGCCGCGCACAAGCGCGCGCTGCAGGGCGGCGCGTTCGAGGTCTTCGTGCCCATGGCCGACCTGAACCCGAAGCGCCTGGCGTTCGATCGCATCGTGCTCTTCGCGTTCAAAGAGGTGCCGAAAGACTGGGTCGCGATCGACGACGTCGCGCTCACCGTGCCGGGCGCCGGCGCGAGCGACCCCGCGCCCGTGGTTCAGCCCGGCCCCGACGGCAAGGCGGCGGCGACGAAGCAGCGCATCAGCATCGACTGCAAGAAGAAGGGGCACACCATCAGCCCGCTCATCTACGGCATCGCGTTCTACCCGATGTGGGAGTACCGCGATCAGCACCACTGGGCGATGAAGCCGGCGGGCCGGCGGTGGGGCGGCAACCACTCGACGCGCTACAACTACCTGCTCGGCGAAGCGTGGAACGCGGGTATGGACTGGTACTTTCGAAACCTCGACTACACCGGCCGCCCCGGCTGGTCGTGGGAGACCTTCCTCGAGGCGAACGCGAAGGCCGGCGTGCACAGCACCATCACGGTGCCGATGATGGGCTGGGTCGCGAAAGACACGACGTCGTTCTCGTACCCCATCAAAGACTTTCCCAACCAGCAGGACTTCGAGCAGTCGAGCGGCGCGGGCAACGGGCGCGACAAGAACGGCAAGTGGCTCAACGCGGGCTCGCCGACGAAGACGAGCGTGCCGGCGAACCCTGAGTTCGTGGCGACGTGGGTGAAGCTCATCAAAGACAAGGCGGCGAAGCTGAACACGCCGGTCTCGTACATTTTGGACAACGAGCCCGCCCTGTGGGACTCGACGCACCACGACATTCACCCCGAGCCGGTCGGCTACGACGAGCTGTGGGAGCGGACGAAGAACTACGCCACGGCCATCAAGAAGGTCGACCCGCAGGCGAAGATTGCGGGCCCGGCCGAGTGGGGCTGGTCGAACTACCTCTACTCGCAGAAAGACCTGAAGATGGGCGGCCCGTCGCTGCGGCCCGACCGGCGCATGCACGGCGACCTGCCGATCATCGCGTGGTACCTGAAGAAGATCGCCGAGCACGAGAAGCAGACGAAGGTGCGGCTCGTCGACACGCTCGACCTGCACTTCTACCCGCAGGCCGAGGGCGTCGGCATCGCCGAGACCGGTGACACGTCGCCCGAGGCCTCGCTGCGCAGAATTCGCTCGACGCGCGGCCTGTGGGACCCGACGTATCACGACGAGAGCTGGATCGACGACGAGGTCATGCTCATACCCCGCATGAAGAAGTGGGTCGCCGACTACGCGCCCGGCCTCGGCACCAGCATCGGCGAGTGGAACTTCGGCGCCGAGGGCCACATCAGCGGCGGCCTCGCCACCGCCGAGGCGCTCGGCCGCTTCGGCCAGCAAGACCTGACCTCGGCCTGGTACTGGTCGTACCCGCCCGACAACACCCCCTCGTACTGGGCGTTTCGCGCCTACCGCGACTACGACGGCGCCGGCTCGCGCTTTCAAGACGTCTACCTGCCCACCAAGGCGTTCAACGGCGCCTCGGCGTTTGCGTCGGTGTCGCCCGATGGAGCAAAGCTCACCGCCGTGCTGCTGAACCTGGACCCCAAGGCCGCCTACGAGACCGAGGTCGCCCTCGACGGCTGCGGCGAGGCGACCGCCCGCCGTGTCTTCTCGTACGTCGAAGGCGCCAGGGCGCTCGAGCCGAAGAAGGGCGAGCCGAAGGCGCCCGTCGCGCTCGAGCCGTTCAGCATCAACGTCGTGGAGTGGAGCCTCAAGAAGTGAAGGGCAAGCGGCCTCCGCCGCTGTTCGACTGGCCGGCGCTCGCCGACTGGGTGCGCTTCGTGTGGAGGTCGTTCGGTCGCCACCCGAAGCTCGGCTTCACCGTCATCGGCGTCACGCTGCTGTTGACGGCGATCGTCGCCGCGGCCCTGCCGCGGCGGTACGTGGCGAGCACGAAGCTGCTCGCGCGGCCGGTGGCGTCGATGGCGCTGCTCGTGAACCCGAACGTGCCGGTGTCTGAAGACCAGCCGACGCGCGCGGCGCGCGAGCACATTCTCGCGCACGACAGCATCGAGAAGATCGCGGCGCAGAGCGACCTCGTCGTGCAGTGGCGCCTGAGGCGGCACCCGCTGATGAAGATGAAAGACCAGCTGCAGCAGCTGGTCTTCGGTGCGTGGGGCGACGAGGTGTGGAAGGACATCGTCGTCGGCACGCTCGAGAAGCGGCTGATGGTGTCGGCCGACGCGCAGACGGTCGAGATCAGCTGCGACTGGCCCGACCCCGAGATGGCCCACCGCATCGTCGACGTCGCGACGAGCTCGTTTCTCGAGACCCGCCACGTGCGGCAGGTCGACGCCATCAACGAGGCCATCTCGATTCTCGAGATGCACACCTCACAGATGCAAGAGATGGTGAATGCCTCGCTCGCGAACCTGAGCGAGACCATCAAAGAGCGCAGCCGCGGCGAGTCGCGCGCGGTGGCCCGGGCCGCGAAGAAGCGCGCCGCGCGGGCCCGCGTCACCAGCCCGCAGGAGCTCGCCCAGCTCGAGTTCACGCTGCGCAACAAGCAGCAGGCCGTCGCCGAGCTGAACGAGCAGAAGCGCCGCGCCGTGAAAGAGGCCAAGGCTGCGCTGCAGGCCGCGGCCGTGCGCTACAACCGCCTGCACCCGGCGGTCACCGACCTCGAGCGCAAGGTGAAGTACCTCGAGCTCGACTCGCCGCAGCTCCAGGCGCTGAAGCGCGACGTCGAAGAGCTGCAGGGCGACCTCGAAGACAAGGGCGGCAAGCGCCTGTCGAGCCAGCTCGCGGTCGTGCCGGTGCAGCCGCAGCTGCCGACGGGCCTGGTCTCGGGCGCGACGCTCGCGAACCTGCCGCCCGAGCTCGAGCGCGACCCGTCGATCACCGTCGCGCAAGAGCAGGTGCGCGTGTCGCTCGACCGCTATCAGGAGCTGCTCATGCGCACCGAAGCGGCGCGCCTCGCGCTCGACACCACGCGCGCCGCGTTCAAGCACCGCTTCCAGACGCTGAAGCCCGCGCAGACGCCGAAGAAGCCGCTGTCGCCGAACGTGCCGGCCCTGCTCGGGGCCGGGCTGTTTCTCGCGATCATTCTCGCGTTCTTCTTCACGGCGGGGCTCGACCTGTTTCGCCGCACGCTGTGTGAGCCGTGGCAGGTGCGGCGCCAGCTCAAGATCGCGGTGCTCGTCGAGCTGAAGGAAGTGAAAGAGGTGCAGTCTTGACGCCGGCGGGCGCGCTGCCGAGGCCGGCGGCTCAGCGTCGCGTGCCGCTGTGGCTGGTGCTGGGGTTCATCGGCACGGTGGCCGGCACGCTGGTGGGCCTGACGCTCGACCCGCCGCTGGTGGCGATGGTGGTGCCGCTCGTCGGCGTCGGTGCGTGGGCGGTCTTGAAGATTCACCTCAAGTACACGGCCAGCTTTCTGCTCTTCTCGTCGCTGCTGTTCGAGGGGCTGCAGACGACGCTCGAGCACAAGTGGGCGAGCCCGCTGATGCCGCTGGCGCGGCTGATGCTCATCAACCTGAACGCGATCACGGGCATCGGGCCGCTGCGCCTGCCGATGATCGACATGCTGGTGGTGGTGCTGGCGCTCGCGGCGGTGGTGAAGCGGCGCGACCCGACGTTCGTGTCTCAGACGCCGGGGGTGCGGCCGCTGAACGCGGCGCTGCTGGTGAGCGCGCTGACGGTGATCGGGCTCGACGTGCTGGGCGGCGTGCAGGGCGGCAACATGAACGAGTCGCTGTGGCAGATGCGGCACTCGCTCTTGTTCCCCCTGAGGGCGCTGATTCTGATTCGGGCGTTCGATGGCACCGACCGGGAGCTGAAGAACCTGGTGCGGCTCATCATCGTGGCCGGCGTGCTGAAGGCCATGGTCGGCATCTTCTACGTCTACACGTGGATCAAGCCGTACGGCCGCGAGATCGAGTTCACGACCTCGCACACCGACACGCTGCTGTTCGTGCCGCTCTTGGCCATCTTCTTCAACATGCTGGTCGAGCGGGTGCGCGGGCGCATGCTGGTCGAGGGGCTCATCTGGGTGCCCATCGTGACGTACGGCATGATTCTGAACGACCGCCGCCTCGCCTACGTGTGCCTCGGGGTCGCGGTCATCATCACGATGTTGATGTCGCCGCCGACGGCGTTCAAACGGCTGTTGATGCGCGGCGCGGTCATCTCGGCGCCGTTCGTGCCGCCGTACCTGCTGATCGGCTGGGGCTCTGACTCGGGCATCTTCTTCGGCGCGAAGCTGCTCAAGTCGCTGGTCGTCGGCGACCCCGACCAGGGCGCGCAGCCCGACTACCGCGACCTCGAGAACGCGAACGTGCTGTTCACCTGGTTCACGCACGGCAAGGTCATACCCTGGGGGTTCGGGCACGAGATGAAGCAGTTCTTCCCGCTGCCCGACATCTCGAGCGCGATGCCGACGTGGCTGTACCACCCGCACAACCAGTACCTGTGGCTGCTGACCATCGGCGGGCCCGTCGGCTTCACGCTCATCATGTTGCCGCAGCTCGTGACCATCTACCTGTTCGCGCGCACGTACCGCGTGGCGACCGACTTCTGGGTGCGCGTGTGGTGCCTCACCGGCATCGCGATCGTGGCCGCGTTCTTCAACCAGGTGTTCGGCGACATGGGCACGCTCTCGTGGACACCTTCGTGGATGGCCGCGCTCTGCGCCGCCCTCGCCTCGAAGCTCGCGGTGCGCACGGGCGCGTGGCCCAAGCCGCCCCCGAAGCCGGCGCGGCTCTAGCGCGCGCTCGATGCGCAACACGAATTGTGCAGCGCTGACCTCGCGACGCGCTGCCCTGCGCTGCAACTGCGCGAACCTCTGACCTGCCAGGCAGGCACGCGCGGTGAAGTGACGGCCGGGCATGACCCGACTCCAGACCGCCCCCCGCTCCCGCCGCACGCAGCCCCACTTCCCGACGCCGGCTTCGAACCGCCTGCGCAGCCCCGCGATGCCGTCGTCACGCGGCGCCTCTGCGCTCGGCGACCAGATTCGCGCGCAGGTCGACCAGCTGCTCGCCGACGCCTTCACGCCCGCGTCGCGCCGCCCGCCGCCGGTCAACCTGTCGCCGGTGACGCCGCCTCCGGTCACGACGGCTCCGGTCACGCCCGTCGACTCGGGCGACCGGCCCGACCCCATCGCGCCGGGCTCGTCGACCGACCTCTACGACACCGACGCGGCGTCGCTGATCGACGCGCCGCTCACCAGCACGTCGGCCGACCGCAGCGCCGAAGAGTACGACGCCGTCATCGACCAGTTCGCGGTCGAGACGAACCCGCGCTACGCGCAGCGCAACGGCAACACCTACTGCAACATCTTCGCGAGCGACGTCACGCGCGCGATGGGCGCCGAGATACCGCACTGGGTCGACGCCTCGGGCAAGCCGGTCGGCCAGGGCATGGGCACCGAGCTCGACGCGAACGCCACGAACGCCTGGCTGAACCAGCACGGCAGCGAGTACGGGTGGCGGCAGGTCAGCGCCGAAGAGGCCCAGGCGATGGCGAACGAGGGGCACCCGGTCGTCGCGTCGTGGGCGAACTGGGGCGGCATCGGGCACATCGGCGTGGTGCGCCCGGGCGACATGCAGAACGGCCCGGCGCTCGCCCAGGCCGGCGCCCAGAACGTCAACGACGCTCACGTTTACGACATCTTCCCCAGAAACGGCACCGAGTTCTGGGCGCATGCGTGAGGCGCCGCGGGGCCTGCGACTTTCTGCGGCTCCCCTCGTCTCGTCTTCAAGGAACCCGCCATGAACCTCGACAGCTCCGGCAGCTCCGCTGACTTCATCGACGTGACCCCGACCGTGCCGAACGGGCACCTGCCGCTCGAAGGCACGTCGGCGCCGGCCAGCCAGCCGCTGCAGGCCCCGATTCGCGGCTCGGCTTCACGCCGAAACGCCGTCACGTACGAAGCGGTCATCAACCAGTTCGGCGTCGCGCTGAACGAGCGTTACACGAGCCGGGCAGGCGACGCGGTGTTCGCGTGCGACGTGCTGAAGGCGATGGGCATCGAGGTGCCGCGCTGCTCGGGCGCGAACGAGCTGCTCGGGTGGCTCGAGCGCGAAGGCGCGGCGTGGGGCTTTCGCCGCGTCGTCGCGCAAGACACCGCCCTCGCCGCCGCGAAGGGCCACCCGGCGCTCGTGATCGACCAGCAGCCACACTACGAGCGGCCCGGCCGCGTGAGCGTGGTTCGGCCGGGCTCGCCCCGCCGCGTCGTGCTCGCGCGCGGCGGTGAGAACGCCTCTGAGCGCGCCGCGCTGACCCGCCCCGTCGACCCGGCGCGGCGGTCGTACTGGGTGGCCGACGTGAAGCCGCAGCTCGGCTGAGCCGGCTCGCACGCCTATAGTCGGTGGCGCCATGGCGACCGTCGGCCGGTACGAGCTCGTTCGCAAGCTGGGCGCGGGTGAAGCGTCTGAGGTGTTTCTCGCGCGCGTCACCGGGCCGGGCGACTTCGAGAAGCTGCTCGCGCTCAAGCGGGTGGTGGGCGCGAACGCCGCCGACCCGAGGTACGTCGAGCGCTTTCTCGCCGAGGCGCGCACCGCAGCGCGGCTCGATCACCCGAACGTGGTGCAGGTGTTCGACGCGGGCTCCGACGCGGGCGAACACTGGCTCACGATGGAGCTCGTCGACGGCCCCTCGCTCGACCAGCTGCTCGCGCGCGGGCGGGCCGTGCCGCCGGCGCTCGCGCTGCACTGGGCCGGGCAGCTGTGTGACGCGCTCGCCTACGCGCACGCGCAGCTCGACCTCGAGACCGGGGCCGCCGCGCCGATCGTGCACCGCGACGTCTGCCCCGCGAACGTGCTGCTGACGAAGAGCGGGGTCGCGAAGTTGGGCGACTTCGGGCTGGCCCGAGCGGCCGGCGCCACCGTCAGCGTG
>JAEUJP010000507.1 GCA_016793725.1 Myxococcaceae bacterium
CACCCCGCCCGCCTCGAGGCGCGGCATCAGATCGACACGATCATAGGGTGTCAGCGAGCCCTCGCGGTTCGACACGGGGCCCAGGCGCGCGAAGTCGGCGCGCCCCGAAGCGAACAAGGGGCCCGCGAGCTGCAGCGCCGGTATCGCGAACGTGAAGCCGGGCAGGCGCTGCACCGGGTTCGGCGAGCCCGGCCGGTTCGCGAAGATCGTGTCGCCGGTCGACAGATCTTGCCGCATGACGGCGTCGAGGCCGGCGAAGTGATCTTCGCCGCGGTGAAAGATCGTCGCCGTCGAGCGCAGGTAGCCCAGGTCGCGCGCGAGCACGTCGGGCGTGCTGTCGCGCTGCAGATACCCGTCGGACAAGAACGAGAGGTTCACGCGATCGTGAAAGCCCTTGCCGAGATCTTGCAGGTGCACCCACGAGCCCTCGGCGCGCAGGCCGCGGCGCTTGAGCGGCTCGGGCAGCAGCGCCGGGTTCACGGGGTCGCGCGCCCAGCGGCGATCGATGATGAGCCCGAGCGTCGCGCGCCCGGTCGTGCCCGGCGATGGCGTGTAGCGAAACTCGGTGTGCAGCCGCGGGCCCTCGATGCCGTACGGGTTGTTCGGGTTGCCGCCGAAGAAGTAGCCGGGCGTGAACGTGAGGTCGGCGCTACGGCCGAGGGTGACGAACACGGGCTGCTCGAGGCTGAAGCCGTTGAGCGCGGTGAAGCCGGGCTTGGGCACGAGCAGGCCGGTCTGCCGGTCTGACAGCGGCAGCGACAGCCAGGGGAACCAGAGCACGGGAATCTTCCACACCCAGATCGTGGGGAACAGCAGCGACGCGCGCTCGGCCTCGAGGTCGAGCGTCGTGCGCGAGGTGCCGATGTGCCACGACGGCTTGTCGAAGTTGCACTCGCACGGGGTGAACGCGAGCTCGTCGATCGTCCACGTGTCGTCGTCGTTCTTCACGAGGTGCGTCGCGTTCATCGACATCACGGTGTTGCCGGCGCTGCGCACCTGGTCGGGCGTGCGCGCGGCCATCAGCGCGTCGGGCGTGACGTTCTTCTTTCGCAGCGCGACGCCGTCATAGATGAAGGCCTCGTCGACCTCGTCGCCGTTCATGCGCACGGTGACGACGTCGGCGATGACGGCGAGCAGGCCCTTGTTCGTCATGCGCAGGGTGACGTTGCCGCTGGCGGTGGCGGCTCCGGCGGCTTCGTCCCACGTGATGCGGTCAGCGCTGAGGCGCGCGTTCGTGGCGACGAGGTCGGCGTCACCCTCGGCGGTGGTCAACTTGCGCGCGTCGTCGTGAACGAGCCGCTCGGCCGTCAGCTCGACCGACGCGCCGCCGCACAGTGCCACGATGAGCGACAGGGCCGTCATTGAAGGGCCCGCGTCTTACTGTCTGGGCGGCTCGAACTCGACCGTGACTTCGTTGCCGCTCTGGCTGACCCGGTACGGCACCGGCTGCTTCAGCACGACCAGCACGTTCACTCCGCCCTGCGGCGCCGGCTCGGGCCGCACCATCGCGACCGCCGTGTCGAAGAACGAGGTGTCGAGGTAGCGCTCGTTGTTCGGCAGGCCGATCTTCGTGTTCTCGAGGTTCACCACCACGTTGCGGTCGACGTCTTCTTTCACGCCGATCTGCACGGGGCCGCTCATCTTGATCGAGACCTTGCCGAAGCCGCGCTCCTGGCGGAAGCCGATGGCCTTCATCGAGGCGGGCCGGCCCGACGTCGCCATGGGCTGCGTCTCGGCAGGAGCAGGAGCAGGCGCCTGGGCCACCTTCGCCGCCTCTTTCGCCTCGCGGGCCTCTCGCGCCTTCGCCTCTTTCGCCTCTTTCGCCGCCTTCGCGTCGGCGAGCGCCTGGGCCTTCGCCTCTTCGCGCTCGCGCTTCTCGGTCTCGGCCCTCTCTTTCGCGAGGCGGGCGAGCTCGGCCTTGCGCGCGGCCTCGTTGCGGGCCTCCTGGTCTCTGGCGGCACGCTCATCTTCCTGCTTCGCGAGCCGTTCGGCCTCGAGCCTCGCTTTCTGCTCTTTCGCGAGGCGCGCGACCTCGGCCTTGCGGGCCGCCTCATTGCGCGCCTGCTGCTCGGCGGCGTCGCGGGCGGCGCGCTCGGCCTCGAGCTTCGCTGCGCGCTCGGCCTCGAGCTTCGCGGCCTTCTCTTGCGCCTGACGGTCTCGATCGAGCTTCGCGACCCGCTCGGCCTCGGCCCTCGCAGCCTTCTCGGCGGCGAGCTTCTGCGCGGCCTCTTCGCGGGCGAGGCGCTCGGCTTCGGCGCGGGCTGCTTTCTCGTCGGCGAGCTTCTTGGCAGCCTCGGCCCGGGCGGCCCGCTCGGCCTCGAGCTTCGCGGCCTTCGCGGCGGCGGCGGCTTCGCGGGCGAGGCGCTCGTCTTCGAGCTTCGCGAGGCGCTCGGCTTCGAGCTGCGCGGCTGCCTCTTTCGCCTGACGCTCCTTCTCGGCCCTGGCCGCGCGCTCGGCCTCGACCTGCGCGGCCTTCTCGGCGGCAGCGGCCTCGCGCGCGAGGCGCTCGGCTTCGGCGCGCGCGGCCTTCTCTTCGGCGGCCTTCTTCGCGGCTTCGGCCTTCGCCAGGCGCTCGGCTTCGGCGCGGGCGGCCTTCTCTTCGGCCGCCTTCCGCGCGGCGTCTTCCTTCGCGAGGCGCTCGGCTTCGAGCTTCGCGGCCTTCTCTTGTGCGAGGCGCTCGCGCTCGGCCCTGGCGAGCCGCTCGGCCTCGAGCTTCGCAGCCTTCTCTTCGGCCGCCTTCTTCGCCGCCTCTTCGCGGGCGAGGCGCTCGCTCTCGAGCTTCGCGAGCCGCTCGGCCTCGAGCTGGTCGGCCTTCTCTTTCGCGAGGCGCTCGGCCTCGGCCCGGGCGAGGCGCTCGGCCTCGAGCTTCGCGGCCTTCTCTTCGGCGGCCTTCTTGGCGGCGTCTTCCTTCGCGACCCGCTCGGCCTCGAGCTTCGCGGCCCTCTCTTCGGCAGCCTTCTTCGCGGCGTCTTCGCGCGCGGCCTTCTCGGCCTCGAGCTTCGCGGCCTTCTCGGCCTCGGCCTTGGCGAGCACGGTCGGGCTCGGAGGCAGCTTCACGCGCAGCACGTTGCCGTCGGTCGAGATGTCGGTCTCGAGGTCGCGCTCGAAGCCGATGACGATGCGGGCGATGGCGGCAGACGCCGAGCCGTAGCCGGCGGTCTTGATCGAGGTGACGGTGCCGTCGTTGACCTTGAGATCGGCGGGCACGCCCTGAAAGACGGCCTCCGAGAAGTCGATGACGAGGCGCGGGGGCTCGGGCAACGTGAAGGTCGTGAAGCTCGGCTTCTTCGAGCCGGTGATCTCGAGCACGTTGCCGCGCACCTCGATGCGCGTGATGGCGTTCAGGGACACGCGATCCTGAGCGTGAGCGACACTCGACAACGCAGCCACGAGCATTAGCCGCCGGATCATTGCTACAGGACGCTACCTCAAGGGATCAACGAGCCAACTTTCTGGCTGATTCCGCTAAGGTCGGCCCACTTAAATGAGTCTGAACTTCATCGAAGAGATCGTCGAAGAAGACAACCGCACGGGCAAGTGGGAGGGCCGGGTACACACGCGGTTTCCCCCCGAGCCGAACGGGTACCTCCACATCGGGCACGCGAAGAGCATCTGCCTGAACGCAGGCCTGGCGCGTAAGTACAACGGCACCTTCAACGTCAGGTTCGACGACACCAACCCCGCGAAGGAAGAGCAGGAATACGTCGACTCCATCTTGCGCGATGTGGCGTGGCTCGCCGGCGACGTGGCCAAAGACCGGGTCTTCTTCGCCTCCGACTACTTCGGGAAGATGTACGAGTACGCCGAGACGCTGGTGAAGGCCGGCAAGGCCTACGTGTGCGATCTGACGCCCGAGCAGATGCGCGAGTACCGCGGCACGATGAAAGAGCCCGGCAAAGAGAGCCCCGGCCGCAAGCGCACGCCCGACGAGAACCTCGAGCTGCTCCGCCGCATGAAGGCGGGCGAGTTCGAAGAGGGCACGTACACGGTACGGGCGAAGATCGACATGGCGTCGGGCAACTTCAACCTGCGCGACCCGGTGATGTACCGCATCGTGAAGGCGCACCATCACCGCACGGGCGACACCTGGGCGATCTACCCGTCGTACGACTGGGCGCACGGGCTCGAAGACTCGCTCGAAAAGATCACACACTCGATCTGCACGCTCGAGTTCGAGAACCACCGCCCGCTGTACGACTGGTTCTTGAATGAGCTGGGCCTCTATCACCCGCAGCAGATCGAGTTCGCGCGCCTCAACCTCACGTACACGGTGCTGTCGAAGCGCAAGCTGCTCGAGCTGGTGAGCGGCAGACACGTGCGCGGGTGGGACGACCCGAGAATGCCGACCATCTCGGCGCTGCGGCGGCGCGGCTACCCGGCGGCGGCGGTGCGCGCGTTCTGCGACGAGATCGGCGTCACGCGCGTCGACAGCGTGATCGACGTGGGCCGGCTCGAGAACGCGGTGCGCGGCGACCTGAACCGCACGGCCGAGCGCCGCATGGCGGTCTTGAAGCCGCTGAAGGTGGTCATCGAGAACTGGCCCGACGGCACGACCGAAGCGCTCGACGCCGTGAACAACCCTGAAGACGAGGCCGCCGGCAAGCGCAAGGTGCCGTTCGGCAAGGTGCTCTACATCGAGCGCGACGACTTCATGGAAAACCCGCCCAAGAAGTTCTTCCGCCTGTCGCCGGGGCGCGAGGTGCGGCTGCGCTACGCGTACTTCGTGACCTGCAAAGAGGTGAAAAAAGACGCGGCCGGCAACGTGACCGAGGTGGTCTGCACGTACGACCCGGCGACGAAGGGAGGCGACTCGCCCGACGGCCGCAAGGTGAAGGCGACGCTGCACTGGGTGGCGGCCGAGACCGCGGCCACAGCCGAGGTGCGCCTGGTCGACCGGCTGTTCAACGTCGAGAGCCCCGAAGGCGACGACTACCTGAAGAACCTGAACCCGAAGTCGCTCGAGCTCGTGAGCGACGCGAAGCTCGAGCCCTCGCTGGCGACGGCCGACGTCGGGCGCGTGTTTCAGTTCGAGCGGCTGGGCTACTTCAACGTCGACCTCGACTCGAAGCCGGGCAAGCTGGTGTTCAACCGCACGGTGACGCTGAAAGACGCGTGGGCGAAAGAGCAGGCCAAGGGCGAACCATGAGGCTCGCGCGACCGCGAATGTGGCTGACGCACAGCAGTACCGTGCGGCGGCCTGATGAGCAGCGCGAGCCGACCCACCGAATCATGAGGCTCGCGCGACCGCGAACCCACCGAGGTATGCGGCTCGGGCTGGTGGGGGTGGCGGTGCTGGCGAGCGCGTGCGCGGCGGTGGCGCCGGGCGCGAAGTTCCGCTCGAACGAGACGAAGCCGATGGACGACGAGCGCGTCGTCGACGACTTCGAGAACCACCGCACGAACCCGGTCTACGGCGAGGTGACGGTGGTCGAGAACGACGAGAAGGCCGGGCTCGACG
Organism: Myxococcaceae bacterium; assembly: GCA_016793725.1. Taxonomy (GTDB): domain Bacteria; phylum Myxococcota; class Myxococcia; order Myxococcales; family Myxococcaceae; genus Xiheicaenimonas; species Xiheicaenimonas phototrophica. The sequence goes on from JAEUJP010000507.1 coordinate 5,459, forward strand.
TGGTCGACGGCACGCTGAAGCAGTTTCGCGGGCAGAACATCGAGGTGGTCGGCACGTTCGAGATGCGCGGCGAGCTGCACGGGCCGTTCTACCCGTCTGACTATCTGGGCGTCGGGCGAAAGATCTTCTGCTGGCCCCAGGTGCCGCTCGCGTGGCTGACCGTCGGCATCTGGCTGGTCATACCGACGTCATACTTCTGCTACGGCAAGACGCCGACCGACCGCGAGCACTGGGTCGCGTGGGTGAAACAGATCGTCGACAGCGCCGGCGGCAACCTCGGCGTGGTGACGTTCGGGCCGAGGAAAGACAGCATCGACACCGCCAAGGGGTATGTGTTGCGGGTGGTGCCCGGCGAGGCTTCGGCTCCCGTGGTGCCAGCGGCTTCGGCTTCGCCGAGCCCGTGAAAGACGGGGTCTGCTTCAGCGGATTCTGGGCAGCGACGGGGCCCGGTTGCGGTGCGTTCTCGCGTACTCGACCAGGTTCTTGATGTCGTAACAGATCTGCCTGACGTCGTGGCCCATCGTGACTTCGATGTGGCTGTTGCCTTTGACCGGCCGCCACAAGAGGTACTCGCTCTTCGCCGAGCGGTAGACGCTGCGCGTCGACTCGACCGAGGCGAGCGGGTCGGCGTCGCCGAAGATGATCGCCATCGGCACCTTGATCTTCTGGAAGCCGCGCTTGAAGTCGTAGCCCGTGCGGTAGCAATAGATCTCGTTGTTGCGGATCCACTTGAGGAACTGCTCGGCGACCTTGCGCGGCTCTTTCGCGCCGGCCTCGCGCAAGAGCCAGCGCAGGTCTGACGACGCCATGCGATCTTGACGCGCGAGCCAGTTCACGCGCGAGGCGACCATCGACAGCATCGGGTTCTGCTCGGCGTAGTCGAGCGTCGAGGCGAGCGTCTTGAGCCACGAGTCGATGGGCAGGTAGCGGAACTCGAGATCTTTGGGCGACGTCGGCGCGTCGCGCTTCTGCAAGCGCGCGAGCAGCGACTGCGTCAGGTGCGAGAGGCCGCGCTGGGCGTTGAGCGCTCCGAGGGTCGAGTCGACGGCGGCGCCCAGGCCGGGGCCCGCCATGGCGAGCAGCTTGAGCGGCAGTGAGCCCTTGCCCAGCTCGGCCGGCGCGCCGATGGTGACGATGCCCTCGAAGTGATCGTCGTGAATGCCGGCGTAGCCGTAGCCGAGAATGCCGCCCATCGAGTGGCCGCAGTAGAAGATGCGGTCGCGCCGGGTGATGCGGCGCACGCCCGCGACTGCCGCGGGAATGTCGTAGAGGAAGTACGAGTCGATGTCCCAGTCCCACGCGATGTCGGCGGGCGGGCTGCGGCTGAACTTCGCGGCGCGCTCGTGCTGCAGCGCGACCGAGCTCTTGCCGTGGCCGCGCAGCTCGAGAATGTGAATGTCGAGGCCGAAGAAGAGCAGGTTCTTGACGAACTCACCGCTCGTCCACGCGTGGCGGTTCTGCGAGAAGCCGTGCACGAGCAACATCGGCTCGCCGTAGAGCGGCTGGTTCCACGTCGTCTGCGGGTTGGGCTTGTACCGCGTGATGACGAGGCTCCAGCCGTCGGCGGTCTCGACGACGTACTTCGTCTTCTTGTAGAGCGCCCGAAACTCGACGTCGTCGACGGTGGGCTCGCGCGGAGGCAGTGCAGTCACTTGCGCCTGCGTTTTTAACCGGTTCGCCGTGCTATGTCGCCCAGCCACCATGGCCCGAATCGTCAAAGGTGGTCTGATTCAAGTCGGCAACGCGAAGTCTGACGGCAGCGTGCAAGAGATCTGCAAGGCGATGCTCGACAAGACGCTGCCGTACGTCGACAAGGCCGGCAAGGCGGGCGTGCAGATGTTGTGCATGCAAGAGGTCTTCAACACGCCCTACTTCTGCCCGGCGCAGACGCCGAACTGGTACGACGCGGCCGAGGCGTGCCCGGGCCCGCTGACGAACCTCTTCAGCGAGTACGCGAAGAAGTACGCGATGGTGATCGTGATCCCGCTCTACGAGCGCGAGATGGCGGGCGTCTATTACAACACCGCCGCGGTCATCGACGCCGACGGCAAGTACCTCGGCAAGTACCGCAAGCAGCACATCCCCCAGACGAGCGGCTTCTGGGAAAAGTACTACTTCAAGCCCGGGAACCTCGGGTACCCGGTCTTCCAGACGCAGTACGGCAAGGTCGGCGTGTACATCTGCTACGACCGGCACTTCCCCGAGGGGGCGCGGCTGCTCGGCCTGAACGGCGCCGAGGTGGTGTTCAACCCGTCGGCGACGGTCGCGGGCCTCTCGCAGTACCTGTGGAAGCTCGAGCAGCCGGCGCACGCGGTGGCGAACGGCTACTTCGTGGGTGCGATCAACCGCGTCGGCACCGAGGCGCCGTGGAACATCGGCAAGTTCTACGGCACGTCGTACTTCGTCGACCCGCGGGGCAACTTCCTGGCGACGGGCAGCGAAGACGACGACGAGCTGATCGTCGCCGACCTCAACCTCGATACGATCGAAGAGGTTCGGCGCGTGTGGCAGTTCTATCGCGACCGTAGACCTGAGACGTATCAAGACCTCGCGCGCCTGCTGCCTTGAGGCGCGGCAGCGGCACGAGCAGCGGGCCGCGGTAGGCGGCGAGCAGGCGGCGCTTCAGATCGGCGCTGCGAATCAACATCGTCTCGCCGAAGTCTCTCGCCGGCAGCGCGCCGGTGAGCGTGTGCGCGAGCGCCACGCCGCCCGTGGCGACGAAGAGCACGAGCCAGCCGACCACCCATGCGGGGTTGCCGCCCAGCGAGGCGACGAACGCGAAGTGCACCCACGCGAGCGCGAGGAACAGACCGGCCGAGGGCGCGAACCACTTCATGCCGGGGTTGAACCCCGGCACGGGGCTCAAGCGCAAAGCACGTCGATCTCGACGGTGCCGCGGGCTTCGGTGCACATCGTGAAGAGCAGCTCCTCGACCGAGGCCTGCTGAACCGTCGTGAGTTCGGCACGTTGGCGCAGGTGGCACGCCACGTTGTAGGCGTCGGCGCGCGTGCAGCGGCGCGCCTTTCGGTAGTGGAAGCTCTGGTGGAGCATGAGACGGGGCGGGACGGCGCTCATGGAACCGTTCAACGCACGGGTGGCGGCGAAGATTTATTTTCAGCGCGCTGCGAAACCACCCGCTGCGCAAACGTGAACCTGAACGTGAACGTTTGCGCCGGCGCGACTCGGGCGCTTTGGCTTCGTCGAAACGCTCTTTCTACGCTCTTTGCGCTACCGCGCGACCTTCGTCGGCTCGCGCAGCGTGTTCGCGCGCTTCACGGCCTCGTACACCGGCGCGAACGTCGGCCGGTTCACGTAGCGCCCGGTGCCAGCCGCGACGTCGAGCTTGCCGTCGGCCCAGCTCACGCGGCCCGCGCTCAGCGTGTAGCGCGGCACGCCCGTGACCTGCATGCCTTCGAAGATGTTGAAGTCGACCTTCTGGTGGTGCGTCTTCGCCGAGATGGTGCGCGTGCCCTTCGGGTCCCACAGCACCAGGTCCGCATCGGCGCCGACCGACACGCTGCCCTTGCGCGGGTAGATGTTGAAGATCTGCGCCGTGTTCGTCGACGTCACCTTCACGAACTCGTTCGGCGTCAGCCGCCCCGTGCCCACGCCGTGGTGCCACAGCACGCTCATGCGATCTTCCACCCCGCCCGTGCCGTTGGGAATCTTCGTGAAGCTCTCTTTGCCCATCGCCTTCTGCGGCGCGCAGAAGCAGCAGTGGTCGGTCGCCGTCGTCTGCAGGTTGCCCGACTGGAGCCCCTTCCACAGCGCCTCCTGGTGCTCCTTCGAGCGAAACGGCGGGCTCATCACGTGAGCGGCCGCGAAGCTCCAGTCGGGGTTGCGGTACACCGAGTCGTCGACGAGCAGGTGCCCCGCGAGCACCTCGCCGTAGACGCGCTGCCCCGCGAGCCGCGCCCGCGTGATCGCCTCGAGCGACTGAATGCACGAGTTGTGAACGATGTAGAGCGGCGTGCCGATCACCTTCGCCACCTGAATCGCCCGGTTCGCCGCCTCACCCTCGACGTCGGGCGGGCGCGACAGCGGGTGGCCTTCGGGGCCGGTGATGCCGCGCTTCAAGATCTCTTGCTGCAGCCAGAACACGAGCTCGCCGTTCTCGGCGTGCACGGTCGGTATCGCGCCGAGCTCGAGGCACCGGGTGAAGCTCTTCACCAGGTTCTCGTCGGGCACCATGATGGCGTTCTTGTACGCCATGAAGTGTTTGAACGAGTTCACGCCGTGCTCGCGCGTGAGCACGCCCATCTCTTCGCGCACGCTGTCGGCCCACCAGGTGATCGCGACGTGCAACGAGTAGTCGGCGCACGACTTCTTCGCCCACTCACGCCACTGCTTGTACGCATCGAGCAGCGGCACGTTCGGGTCGCCGATCACGAAGTCGATGATCATCGTCGTGCCGCCCGCGAGCCCCGCGGCCGTGCCGGTGAAGAAGTCGTCGCTCGCCACGGTGCCCATGAACGGCAGCTGCATGTGCGTGTGCGGGTCGATGCCGCCCGGCATCACCAGCAGGTCACCGGCGTCGATCGTCTTGGCGCCGGCCGGCGCGTCGAGCTTCTCGCCCACCGCCTTGATGACGCCGTCGGCGCAGAGCACGTCGGCGCGAACGGTCTGCTCGGCAGTTACGACGGTACCGCCACGAATGAGGGTCGATGACATGAGGGGGCTCTATAGCCCAGCGCTCACGGCGACTGAACGGGGCCCCACCAGAACTGCAGCCGCGCCGAGGTGCCCGCATCGTCGTAGTAGCTCTTCATCTTCAGCTTGAAGAAGCCCTCGCCGGTGTCGATCACGTAGAAGAGATCTTCGCGCGTGACGAGCTTGTGCACGCCGAGATCGTACGTGTACCAGCCGCCCTCGGCCGTGTTGATCACCGTGCCCGTGCCGTCTTGCTGATACCCCTCGGCCGGAGCCTGCTTCAGCCCGATGAAGTCGCCGTCTTTGATGACGGCGACGCGCACGGGCCCGACCCCGCTCGAGCCACCGTTCGTCGCGACGTTGAAGCGCTGAAACGCGATGTCCCAACCCTCGCCGACGCCGACCACCGAGGCGGTGCCGAGATCGATGTAGATGCTCGCCTCTTTGTTGGTCGCATCGACGACCGACAAGGTCAGCTCGCCGTCAGGCTTGTTCTCGAGAAAGTCGCCAGCCACCACGCCGTCGAAAGGGTAGTCGTCTCGCAGGTCGGGCGCGCACGAAAAGAGCAGACCGAAGGTGAGGGCAACGCGTCGCATCGTCAGTATTCCAACTGTACACCCGCGATGAACCGCCGCGGAGGCTGGGGCACGTACACCGCGTCGCCCGCATTCAGCAGGTTCGTGACGCCCGCGAACACCGAGCCCCAGGTGAACGGCCTCCAGGTGAGCTGAATGTCGAGGTTCACGAAGCCCGTCGTCCAGATCTGTTGCTCGGGCGTGTCGGGGTTGCCGTCGGGGTCGAGGTAGAACGGCCG
>JAEUJP010000515.1 GCA_016793725.1 Myxococcaceae bacterium
TCGTCGAGCTCTCACCTGCCGGCCAGCCGCGCAAGCTCCTCACGCTGCCCGGCCGGCGCACCGGCCACGCCGCCGCCGTCTTCGCCGCAGGCCGCGTCTGGGCCATCGCCGGCAAGAAGCTCGTGGGCGTCACGCCCGCCGGCGCCCCCATCGAGCTCACCCACGACGCCAAATCACCCGAGCTGCTCGCCGGTGGCGATCGCCTGCTCGTGCTCGCCACCGTCGAAGAGACCGCCGGCCCCCGAACCCGCGTGCTCGCCGTCGAGAGCGGCGCGCCACGCCTGCGCGAGCTCTTCACCGTGCCCGCAGAAATTTTCGCCGCCCGCAGCGCTGCCAGCGCCGGCACGCTCGTCGCCGTCACCCCCGGCGAAGACGACGGCCCATCGCAGTGTCTCGCCTACGCGCTCGACGCCCCCACCGAGCCCGTGCGATTCACCACGCCGCGGCAGCCGTGGGCCACCGCGCATGGCCCGCTCGCCGCCATCGATCAAGGCACGGCGCTCGCGCTGTTCGCGGTGCGAGACGGGCGCGTCTGCTGCCTGAGGCTCCCGCTGCCCGAAGGTTCGGCGCCCTCGGTGGGCCTGGGCGAAGGCCGCGCCGTCGCCGTCGTCTCGCAGCAGCTCATCGTGCTCGACACCGCGGCGCTGACGTTCACGCCGGGCGTCAGCGCGAGCGGGCTCGACGCCGCACCGCTCGTGCCGCCTTCGACCGGCGACCCCGTGCCCGCCACCGTCGTCTTCGATGGCGCCTCACTCGTCTCGGTCGATCACCCCCGCCTCGGGCGCCTGAACCTGAAGCGCACCTCGCCGACGCCCGCGCTCGCTGCGAACGATCGGGTCGTGCTCGACGCGATCACCGAGTCGATGCCCGGCGTGTGGTCGGTCGACGCCTGGCACCGCCAGGGCGACCCGGCGCCCGCCCCGTCGACCGGCCCGCTCACGCTCTCGGCCTCGCAGCTCCCTCCGCTCTTCCACGCCCCCAGCGCCCAACCGCGCGACAACCTGCCGCGCCTGCGCGATGCGGCGGCGCGCCTCGGGTTCACGATCCCCCCGCTCCTCGAGAAGCTCCTCGCCGAGTACGACAAAGACCCGACGGTTCGCCGCTGGCTCGAGCAGCTCTCGCTCTTCGTCGAGGTCACCGGCTTCACCACGGCGTGGGAAGGGTCAGACCCCTGTCTGCTCGGCCTCGCCGGCAACGGCGGCGGCGACGTCGTCTCACTCTACGTCTACCCACCAGCGCACCCGCCCGGCGCCGAGCTGCCCGTCGTCGACTGGTGGCACGAGACGAACGAGGTGACCTGGCTCGCTTCGGGCTTCGAGGCCTGGTGGCGCGCGAAGCTGAACGAAGAGCGCAAGGGCTCCCCCGAAGTGGTCACCCTGCTGCTCGAGCGCCTCGGCCTCGCCGCCGACTTCCCCCGCGCCGTCGAGGCCGTCGCACCCGATTGGCTCGCGACGTCGCACGGCACCGCCGACGAAAAGGCCGAGCGCGCGCTCGTCGGCCGGCTCGTCGATGATCCCGAAGACGACACGGCGCGCGCGCAGCTCGCCGCCGTCTACGAGCGCCTCGGCTGGGCCTGGCACCGCGAGAACCTCGACCGAACATGAGCTCGACGCTGAGAGATCGCCTCGCCGGCAAGCGCTACGGCCTCGTGCTCTCGGCCGGCTACTTCGGCTTCTTCGGCCACGCCGGCTTCGTCGAGGCCCTGCTGCACGCGAAGCTCCGCCCCGCCGCCTGGGCCGGCACCTCGGCCGGCGGTCTCGTCGCCTCGCTGCACGCCGCCGGCATGCCGCCGCCGCGCATCGCCGAGCTGCTCACCACCCTCGAGCGCAAACACTTCTGGGACCCCGACCCATTGGGCGCTGCCGTCGACGCCCTCAAGGGCGGCTCGCGCGCCACCGGCCTGCTCAAGGGCGAGCTGTTTCGAAAGCTGCTCGCCGACAACCTGCCGGTGAAGCGCATCGAGCAGTGCCTCGAGCCCGTGCTGCTCGTCGGCGCCAGCCTCTCGACGCAGTCGGCCCACGTCATGCGCGACGGCGAGCTCGCCAGCGCCATTCACGCGACCTGCGCGTACCCCGGCATGTTCCAGGCCGTGCGCCGCGACGGCCTCTTGTTGTGGGACGGCGGCATCATCGACAAGGCGCCCGCCCTGCTGCTGTCAGAGGCCGGCCTCGAGCTCGACGCCCTGCTCGTGCACTTCTTGCCCAGCCGCGGCGGCCTCGAAGAGCCCGCCGGCCCGCTCGCCTACCTGAAGGGCGTCATGGCCGGCATGGGCACGCTGCGCAAAGATCACTTTCGCCTGCAGCTCGAGGTCTTGCAGGCCCGCGGCGTCGAAGTGCACGTCGTCACCTCCCACCTGCCCCCCGTCTCGCCGAACGCGCTGCACGAAGGCCCGCGAGCGCTCGAGGCCGGCCGCCGCTCTGCCGAAGAGGCGCTGAGCCGCCCGCCCGAGCCGTGGCAGCCGTCAGACTGATCAGCGCGCGTAGCGCCGGTGGTCGACCATCAGGCAGCGATCCATCACCACGTCGATGCCCGCCGCCACCAGCTTCTCGGCGACCTCGTCGTTGCGAATGCCCAGCTGCATCCACACGGCCTTCGGTTTCTTCGCCAGCAGGTCATCGAGGTGCCCCGTCACGTCGGCGGGCCTGCGAAACACGTCGACGAGATCGAGCTCGCCCGGCACGTCGGTGAGCTTGCGGTACACCTTCGCGCCGAGAATTTCGGTCAGCTCGGGGAAGTACACCGGCACCGGCACCACCTCGACCCCGGCCTTCTTCAGGTAGTCGGCCACGTAGAACGCCGGCTGCCCCGACTGCGACTCGGGCTTGATGCCGAGCACCGCCACCCGCTTCGACTGCTTCACCACCGCTGCGATGCCGTCTTCGTCGTCGATGATCCGAGCCATGGGGAACACCTAACCCGTGGAGTACAGTCGCGCGCCATGATCGCACTGCTGACCGCGCTCGCGCTCGCCGCCGCCCCGCCGCCGGCCGCCTCGCCCTCGGTGAAGAACGTCTACGACCTCGACGAGCCCCGCTTCTTCGCCGCCGCCCGCCGCGATCTCGAGACGCTCAAGATGTTCACCGAAGGCCTTCAGCGCCAGACCAGGCTCGCCACCGACAACAAGGCGCTCTTCGGCACCGCCGCCAAGACCACCTACACCGCCGAGCAGAAGGCGCTGCTCCTCAGCACGTGGGGCGCCCTGTTCTCGTACTTCAGCTCGATCGAAGGCATTCGCCAACGCTACTGGGACTTCGTCAAGCTCACCCCGACCGACAAGCGCCACGCGTGGGGCTACCTGCTCACGCACACCGCGCTCACCGCCGAGCTCGGCCCCGGCCTCGTCTTCGCCGACATGACCCAGGGCAACAAGCAGCTCGAGACGCTGTTCGACGAGCCGAGCTCGGAGTTCGGCGTGCCCGCCGGCTCGTACGCCGAGTTCAAGGCCAAGGCGATTCACGTCAGCACCAGCACCCAGCTGCTCACCGGCGAGACCTGGTTCAGCACCGCGAAGAAGGCCCTCGAGGCGCAGAAGGTCGCCGCCGAGAAGAACGTCGCCTGGGCCTTCGACGAGATCGGCCGAGACACCAGGGTCGCCAAAGACAAGCTCGGCAAGCGCGGCCTGCCGATGTTCTTGAAGAACGCGGTCGACATCGTGACCGACGGCGCCGCGCAGTCGGTGTTCCCCGCGCAGAAGACGTTCGCCGAGTGGGCGGGCGACACCCGCGTCGCGCGCATCGGCAAGCCGCTGCTCACGCTCGAGCAGTGCAACGCGTTCGCCTCGAAGCTGCAGCCGGGCGACATCGCCGTCTCGCGCCAGAACTGGTTTCTCTCGAACATCGCGCTGCCCGGCTTCTGGCCCCACGCGCTGCTCTACGTCGGCACCGCCGCCGAGCTCGTCACCGCGTTCGACACCGACCCCGACGTGAAGAAGTGGGTCGCTGCGCAGCCCGAGAAGGTCGAGACGTTCACGAAGCTGCTCGAGAAGCGCTACCCCGAGAAGTGGAAGGCGTACCTCGGCAGAGACTTTCAGGGCCACGGCCCGATTCGCGTCATCGAGTCGATCAGCGAGGGCGTCAGCTTCACCGCCTTCGAGCACGCCTTCGGAGTCGACTACCTCGGCATCATGCGCCCCCGCCTGCCCCCGCTCGAGAAGGCGCGCGCCGTCGAGCACGCCTTCAGGTACGTCGGCCGCCCCTACGACTTCGACTTCGACTTCTTCTCGGACTCGACGCTCGTCTGCACCGAGCTCGTCTACAAGTCGTACGCGCCCGCCGCCGATCAGAAGGGCATCTCCATGAGCCTCGTCGACGTCGCCGGCCGCCGCACCCTGCCCGCCAACGAGATCGTGAAGCTGTTCGATCAGCAGCTCGGCAAGCCCGAGCAGCAGCTCGACTTCGTGCTCTTCATGGACGGCAACGAGAAGCAGGGCCTCTGCAGCGCCGGCACCGTCGACGAGTTTCGAAAGTCATGGCAGCGCATGAAGTGGGACATCGCGCAGAAGTAGGGAGGCCGAGGAGCGGGCGTAGCCATCAGGCGTAGAGGCCGCAGGCCGACGCGCTCGCGAGCCCGACTCGGAAGTAGGGACAGGCTGATTTTCTGCCGCCGAGACGGTTCGGCATCGCCAGACAAGCTCGTGCAGAAAAACTGCCTGTCCCTTCGCCCGTTCAGAACTGCGGCGCGAACCTGCCCGCACCTTCGGAGCAGTAGATCGTCACGAGCCCGCTCGCGTCACGCAGCGCCATGCCGGGCTCGAAGCGAAACATCATGATGCCTTCGTCGGAGTTCGCCTTCAGCTCCTCCATCTTGTCGTAGCCCCGACCGTCGGGCAGGCGAATCTTGCAGTTGTGCCAGTCGAAGTTGTCGAGGTTGTAGACGATGAAGCGGCGCGCATCGACGAGGCCGCCCGAGATCTGAACCCGCGCGTGCAGCGCCCGCTGCTGCGCCAGCTGCGGCGACGGCGGGTTCACCGCGAGGGTCGGCGGCGCGCCCCCTCCGCCGCCTGGGGCCGGCGGCGGCGGCGCGACATTCGGCGGCAGCGACGGGCTGCCCGACACCGAAGGCGACGTGCGCGTCTTCGCGAGCCGCGCGCCCTTGAAGCTCGACGCCGCGGTGTCGAGGCTCACGCGCGCGAGCCCCTCCCAGACCTCCATCACCACACCCGTGCCCACGCCCTTGTTGTCTTGGGCCGACAGAATCTCGAGCGTCGTGCCCTTCTGGAGCCCCTGCGCCGACCCCATGCGCACGTACGTCTCGCCGCGATCGACGAAAACTTCGGGAGCCTGGGCGAGCGCGAGCGCCAGTAGCGTAAAGGTCATGAGGGGTTCGAGGCCGACGATGCTCCATCGACCGAACCCGCGGCAATCGCTTTGTCGATGAACGCGTGAATGTCACCGACCGTGCGCATCTGCCGCGCATCATTTTCGGGAATTCGAACGTTCAACGACTTCTCCAGGGCCACGATCAGGTCGACGCCATCGAGGCTATCGAGCCCCAGATCCTCACGCAACCGGGCCCCTGGCACGATCTTCTCTTTCTCGAGCTCGAATTCGGAGACCAGCGTCTCCGTCACGACCGTTCGAACTTTTTCAGCCAGACTCATGCCGCGTCTCCCGTAGCAGTTGACCGAACAACCCGTCAATTCCCTTTGAAAAAGTGCCGTGCTATCCCACTCCACCGACACGATGCGTCGCGCCGTCATCACAGGTCTAGGGGCAGTCTCCAGTCTGGGTCTCACGCTCGATTCGATCTCGAACGCACTGAAGATGGGTGCCAGCGGCGTCTCGATCGATCCCGAACGTAAAGAGCGCGGGTTTCGGTCGTCGATCGCCGGTGTGATCAAGGGCTTCGACGCCGCCAAACACTTCGATCGCAAGCACCGCAAGACCATGAGCACGCCCGCACTCTATGGCTGCACCGCCGCGCTCGACGCCGTGGCTGACGCCGGCCTGCAGCGCGACGCGCTCTCGCGCCCCGACGTGGGCGTGATCTTCGGCAATGACTCGACCTGCGACGCTGCCGACGATCTGTTCGGCCAACTCCGGTCAACGGGTCGCACGAATGCGCTCGGCACGGGCCACATCATTCGCGTGATGAACTCGACGGTGACGATGAACCTGTCGAACCTGCTGGGCGTGAAGGGCGCCGCGTGGACCTTGTCGGCCGCCTGCGCGAGCGGGCTCCACGCGCTCGGCCAGGCCGCCATGCTCATCTCGCAGGGCATGCAAGAGCTCGTCATCTGCGGCGGCGCCCAAGAGACCGGCTGGCAGGGCATGGCCGCGTTCGACGCGCTGGGCGCGCTCTCGGTTCGCGAAGACGAGCCGGCCACCGCGTCGCGGCCGTTCGACAAGACGCGCGACGGCCTCGTGCCTTCGGGCGGCGGCGCGGCGCTGGTCGTCGAGTCGATCGAGCACGCGCGCGCGCGCGGCGCACACATCTACGCCGAAATTCTCGGCTACGGCTTCTCGTGCGACGGCGGCCACCTCACGAACCCCGACGGCGACGGCGCGAAGCGGGCGATGCAAGCCGCGCTCAAGAACGCGCACGTGCACCCGAAAGAGCTCGACTACGTGAACGCGCATGCGACCTCGACGCCCATCGGCGACGCGGTCGAGGCCGAGGCGATCGCAGCGGTGCTCGAGGGTCACGACGCGCCGGTCTCTTCGACGAAGGCGCTCACCGGCCACGAGTGTTGGATGGCGGGGGCCTCCGAGCTCGTCTACAGCCTGCTGATGATGCGCGACGGCTTCATCGCCGGCAACCACACGCTCGGCGAGCCCGACGAGCGCTGCCGCGGCATCAACCTGCCGAAGGGCTCGCTCGACCGTCGCCCCCGCACCATCTTGAAGAACTCGTTCGGCTTCGGCGGCACGAACGGGTCGGTCGTCTTGCGCGCGGTGTCGTGACCGTGAGCGAGCCGGGCCAGTTCCCCCTCCCCGAGACGGTGCTGCCCCACCGGCCGCCGTTCTTGTTCCTCGATCGCATCGTCGAGATGACCCCTACGCGGGTCGTCGGCGTGCGCACGTTTCGGCCCGAAGAAGACTTCTTCAGGGGCCACTTCCCCGGCCAGCCGATCGTGCCCGGTGTCATTCTCATCGAAGGCCTCGCGCAGACGATGGCCTACTACGCGCTGCAGCACCGCAAGGCCTCGCGCGTGTTTCTCGTCGGCATCGACCGCGCGCGGTTTCGCGGCTTCGTCGAGCCCGGCGTCGAGGTCACGTACACCGTCGACGTCGGCGAAGAGCGCTTCGGCACGCTCGAAGGCAAGGGCAAGGTCGCCGCCGGCACGCGCCGGCTCGCCGACGCCGACGTGCGCGGCTACGCGGGCGAGCCGGGCGGCATCATCGGGTGAAGGGCGAGCCGTTCAGACCCGACCCTTCGCTGCCCGAGGGTCAGTTCGACGTGCTCGTCATCGGCTCGGGCATGGGCGGCCTCACCGCCGCGCTCCTGCTGCTCCGTGAGGGCTTCAAGGTCTGCGTCGTCGAGCAGCACTACCGCCCCGGCGGCTGCCTGCACCGCTTCTTCCGCAGACGGATACCCTTCGACACCGGCTTCCACTACCTCGGCGGTCTCGACGAGGGCGGCACCCTCAACCAGTACCTCAAGTTTCTCGGCGTGCGTGACCGCCTGTCGATTCACCACCTCGACAAAGACGGCTTCGACGTCTTGCGGTTCCCCGGCTACGAGTTTCGCATTCCCGCCGGCTGGGGCCCCTTCGTGCAGCGTCTCGAAGAAGAGTTCCCCTCCGAGAAGGCCGCCATCGCGAAGTTCGCCGACGCCTGCCTCGAGGTGTGCCGCGAGAGCTTCGCCTACTCGTTCACCCGACCCAAAGAAGACGAGGTCGGCCGCTACGGCGCCGTCACCCTCGGCGGCTTCTTGAGATCGCTCGAGGCGTCTGACCGGCTGAAGGCCGTGCTGTGTGGCCAGTCGTTTCTCTACGGCGTGCCGCCCGAGCGCACCCCGCTCGAACTGCACGCCCACGTCGTCGACTCGATGCTGCAGGGGCCCGCCGGCATCGACGGCGGCGGCGAAGCGCTCGCCCAGGTGATGGTGAAGGCCATCAAAGAGCACGGGGGCGTCGTGCGAACCCGCACGCCCGTCACCCACCTCGAGATGGCCGACGGCAAGGTCGTCGCCGCCCATGTGCCGAAGGGCGAGCCGATTCGCGCGCGCATGTTCATCTCGAACGCGCACCCGCACCACACGCTCGACCTCTTGCCGCAGGGCGCGTTCAAGCCCGCGTACGTGAACCGCGTGCGCGACATGAAGAACGGCATCGCGTGCATCGCCGGCTACTTCTTGTCGACCGCGCCCGACGCGCCGAAGCGCAACCACAACATCTACATCAACCCGTCGTTCGACATCGATCACACCTACCGGGCGAACGCGTTCGGCGCCGGGCACACCGACGAGAAGGCCGTGTTCGTCACCTTCCCGTCTGACCGCGAGAAGACCTGGCCGTTTCCGCGCATGGTGCTGTCGCTCGGCATCATGCCGTGGGCCGAGGTCGCCGCGTTCGAGAACAGCCGCACCGGCGAGCGCGGCGACGAGTACCAGGCGCTGAAAGAGCGGCACGGCCAGTCGCTGCAGCGCGCCATCGAAGCGTACCTGCCCGACCATGCCGGCCACCTGAAGGTCGCCGAGATCTCGACCCCGCTCACGAACCGCGACTACACGCGCACGGCGCAGGGCGCGATGTACGGCCTCGAGCACAGCGTCGACCGCTGGGGCAAATACGCGCTCGGCACGCGCACCAAAATTCCCAACCTGCTGCTCACCGGGCACAGCGTGCTCATGCCCGGCGTGGTCGGCGTCACCATCGGCGCGTTCATCACCTGCAGCTACCTGCTGGGCTTCGAAGAGATCTTCGATAGGGTGGCCCGAGCATGAGCCCGAAGCGACGCGTCGTCATCACCGGCTTCGGCGCGCTGACCCCCATCGGCAACGACGCCGACGGCATCGTCGCCTCGCTGCGCGGCGGCCGCTCGGGCATTCGCGCGATGCCCCAATGGGCCGAGTGGAAAGATCTGCACACCAGGGTCGGCGGCGTCGTCGACGGCTTCGACGAGAAGTCGATACCCCGCGAGTTTCGCCGCTCGATGAGCCGCATGGCCTGCCTCGCGGCCGAGGCGACGCGCCGCGCCCTCGAGTCGTCGCGACTCCCGGCCGAGACGCTGAGCAGCGGCCGCGCCGGCATCTCGCTCGGCCAGACCGTCGCCGCGCCCTCGCCGACGCAGGTGTACTTCGACACGCTGCGCGCCGAGGGCGTGCGCGCGCTCAAGTCGACCACCTTCTTCCAGATGATGGGGCACTCGGCCGCCGCGAACACCGCGCTGATGTTCGGCTGCAAGGGCCGCGTCTGGGCGCCGAACGCCGCGTGCGCCTCGTCGTCGCAGGCCATCGGCCAGGGCTTCGAGACCATCGCAGCGGGCCAGCAAGACGTCATGCTCTGCGGCGGCAGCGAAGAGCTGCACGCCACCACCGCCATCACCTTCGACATCGTGCAGGGCACGTCGCGCGCGTTCAACGCCTCGCCCACCCAGACCCCGCGGCCGTTCGACAGGGCGCGCGACGGCCTCGTGGTCGCCGAGGGCGCCGGCGTCGTCGTGCTCGAAGCGCTCGACCACGCCGTGAAGCGCGGGGCCCCCGTGCTCGGCGAAGTGCTCGGCTTCGCCACCACCTGCGACGGCGAGCACATGTCGCAGCCCTCGAAGGCCGGCATGGCGAAGACGATGGCGCTCGCCCTCGAGGGCGCGGGCCTCGCCGCCCGCGACATCGGCTACGTGAACGCGCACGCCACCGCGACCCCCACGGGCGACGGCGTCGAAGCGCAGGCCACGCTCGACGTGCTCGGCGCAGGCGTGCCGGTCAGCTCGACCAAGGGCCACACCGGCCACACCCTCGCGGCGTGTGGCGCGATCGAGGTGATCTTCAGCCTGCTGATGATGCAGCGCGGCTTTCTCGCGCCCACGCTGAACCTGAGCGACGTCGCCGACGACTGCCGCGGCCCGAACCTCTTGCGCGAGCCGCTCGAGCAGCGCGTCACGCGCGTGCTCTCGAACAACTTCGCCTTCGGCGGCGTGAATACGTCGCTGGTGCTTTCAGCGCCCGCGTAGGCGCATCGAGATCAGCGCGCGCAGGCCTGGCGACACCTGGGTCAGCGTGATGCCCGCCCTGCCCCACATCGTGGCCATCGGGTTGCCCGGCTGAAACCAGGCGACCTTGCCCCTGAAGGTGAGCTCCTTCTCGCCGAGCAAGACGTAGCCCTGAATCTCTCTGCCCGGGTTGAACGACGCGAACGGCACCTCGAGACAGAAGCCGTTGTTCGACAGGTCTGCCGTCAGCGCCGCGCTGCTCCGCTCGATCGACACCGGCAACCGCACCGAAGCTCTCTGCTCGCGACGCTTTCGCATGTGCGCCACGGTCGCACGCCCGCGAGCCGGCGCAAGTTTCACGCACTGGGTGCCGCGCCTCACGGTGCCAGACTACGGAAGCTGCGCCGCTTTGAGGTACCCGTCACCTTCGCTGCACCGCACGTACGCGAAGCCCTCTTGCTGCTTCGCGTCGGGGTGCCCGCCGCGCGTGGCCTTGAAGGCGCTGCCCGAGATCCACTGCGTCGCCCCCGACTTCACCACCACCGACGCGCCCAGCTTCAGCGCGCGGTTGTCGGGCAACTTCACCTCGCAGTGCGACCAGTCGAAGTCGGTCGCGTTCTTCAGCGCCACGTCGGCGCTCGAGTCACCCGCCCGCTGCTGCAGGCTGCCCACCAGCGTGAGCCCGTGCGCGCCCTTGCCGTACGGGCCCTTCTCTTTGTCGCGTGCCCTCTCGTCTTCGGCCGTGACGAACAGCCCATCGGGCAGCAGATCGGGCTCGTCGAACAAGATGCGCGCCTCGCCCGCCTTCACCTCGACCACCGACGCGACCCCGTAGAAGTCGCGCTCCTTCGAGCCGCCCTTCGCCGGCCCCACCACCTTGAGCGCCGTGCCCACCGCGAGGTCGGCCCCCGACAGCGACGCAAACAGGCTGTCGTCGCGCCGCGTGAGCGCCCACGTCGCGCCCGTCACCGGCACCGCGTTGAACGGCTTCATCGGCTCGCGCTTCGGCGCAGCCTTCGCGTCGTCGACCGGCGGCGGCGGCGGCGCGCCCTCGGCGACCCGCGGCTGACCCGGCGCGACCGGCGGCGGCGCC
>JAEUJP010000561.1 GCA_016793725.1 Myxococcaceae bacterium
GGTCGAACGAGTCGGTGCCGCTCTTGCCGGTGACGCGCGCTTCGATCACCTTGCCGTCGGGGCCGATGTCGATCTCGAGCACGACCGTGCCCTGCACGCCCGCGTCGGCCGCGTCGGCTGGGTAGACTGCATCGGGCTGGGCCAGCAGCTCGGGTGGCCGGGTGAGACCAGTGAGGCTTAAGGCCAGCGCGAGCCAGAGCACGATGCGGGGCCCGGCTTAGCACTCTCGCTGCGGTTTCCTACGTGAACGTGCACCGTCGACGGGTACGACGACGTGCACGTCGACGCGTGCGGGTGCGGGTGCGGGTGCGGGTGCGGGTGCCGGGGGCGGGGGCCGGGTGCCGGGTGCGGGTGCCGGGTGCGGGTGCGTTGACGACCAGACCGACCACCGAGAACGCCGACGTGTTCGTCGACGGGGGTTCGGGTCTACACCACGATTCCCGACCACCGCGTCACCCACTGGTGCGGCCTGAAGTGCGGTATCGGCTTCGGCTTCACCAGCGGCGAGTGGTCGCGCCAGAAGCTCTTGAACGGCCGCTTCTCACCCGTTCGGTAGAAGTGCTCGACGTAGTCGCAGTCGCAGGCCGCGTAGTCGCTGAGCCACTGATCCATGTCTCTGACACCCGCCTCGTGAAACAGCTGCATCGAGTACTGGCAGGCCTCGGCCTCGTAGTCGCGCAGGCGCTTGAGCAGCTCTTCGGGCGGGTTCGGCGTGATCTGATAGCCGATCTCGCGCGCCTTCTCGTCGGTGTTCCACTGCACCGTATGGCCGAAGAGGTGCGCGATGATGAACAGCGCGGCTTCGATCTCTTCGTCGTAGTCGACGTGAATTTCGGCGCCGTCGAGGTCGCCCGTGAACGGGTTCGGCACGTCGCGAATGCGAACCGGTATGCCGTACCTGTTCTCGATGAACGGCTCGAGCGTGTTGAACGCCTGCCGCATGCGGTCGTCGGTGGGCTTCGACATGGGTGTTGCCCTCAGTCTGCCGCACCGACGACCCTCGCGAAACGACTCAGACGGTCGCGCGCTTGTACATCGTCACGACCGCCGCACCGCCGAGGCCCAGGTTGTGCTGCAGACCCACCTCGGCGTCGGCGACCTGACGCTCACCCGCCTGCCCGCGCAGCTGCCACACCAGCTCGGCGCACTGCGCGAGGCCGGTCGCACCGAGCGGGTGGCCCTTCGAGAGCAAGCCACCCGACGGGTTCGTGACGAACGCCCCGCCGTAGGTGTTGTCACCGTCCCAGATGAACTTCTCGGCGCCGCCCTCGGGGCACAGGCCGAGCGCCTCGTACGTGAGCAGCTCGTTCGCGGTGAAGCAGTCGTGCAGCTCGACGACGTCGACGTCTTTCGGTGAGACGCCCGACTTCTCGTAGACGTCTTTCGCCGCGGCGGCCGCCATGTCGAAGCCGCACATCTTGATCATCGACTCGTTCTCGAACGTGGTCGCGTAGTCGGTGCGCATCGTCTGCGCCGCGATCTGCACCACCTTCGTGATGCCCTTCTTCTTCGCGAACTCGTTCGAGCAGACGATCGCTGCTGCGGCGCCGCACGTCGGCGGGCAGCACTGAAACCGGGTCAGCGGGTCGAAGACCTCGTCGCTCGCGAGAATCTGCTCGACGCTGAGCACCTCGCGAAAGACGGCGAGCGGGTTCTTCGACGCGTGCTTGCGCGCCTTCTCGGCGATCTTCGCGAACGTCTCGCGCTTCGTGCCGTACTTCCACCGGTACTCGCGACCCGCGCCGCCGAACATCTGCGCCGCCGGCGGAGCCTGGTTGAAGCCCTGCACCTTGCTCATCACGTCGACGTGCTTGTCGAGCGGGTTGGTGCGGTCGGTGAACTTGCTGCCGAGGGCGCCTTTTTCCATCTGCTCGAAGCCGACGGCCAGCACACACTCGGCGAGGCCGCCCTCGACCGCCTGGCGCGCCAGAAAGAGCGCCGAGCTGCCCGTCGAGCAGTTGTTGTTCACGTTGACGACGGGAATGCCGGTGACCCCCGCGGTGTAGACGGCGCGCTGGCCACACGTGCTGTCGCCGTAGACGTAGCCGGCGTACGCCTGCTCGACCTCTTTGTAGTCGACGCCGGCGTCTTTCAGCGCGTCACGAATCGCGTTGCCGGCCATCACCTCGTAGCCGTCGGAGGCGCCCGGCTTCGCGAACTTCACCATACCGACTCCAATGACATTCACTTTGCGACCCATGGTGTGTTCCTTTCTAAAAGAGCTTGTTGAAGATGCCGAGCCGGTGCGCGACGGCGACGTCACCGTCGACGCGCATGAGGCCGTTCATGTACAGATCTTTGGCCGTGCGCTCGCCCTTCGCGAGCGCCGTCAGATCTTCGTCGCTGATCGTGATGGTGGTGTTGCCCTTGCCGAGCTCGAACGTCTGGCTCGCGTCGGGGTTCTTCACCTTCACCGTGAGCTTCGCGTCGACCTCTTTCGCGAGCTGCGGGTTCTTCTGCAGGCGCTCGGTGAGGGCCGCGAAGATCTTCTGCGCGTTGGGGCCGCTGGCGGGCGCGCTCGACGACGACGGCGCCGGAGCCGCCGAGGCCACGGCCGCCGTCGCTTGCACTGAGCCCGCCGAAGTGCGGTCGATCTTCTTCAAGAAGTCGAGCTTCTGCGACGCCATCACGTTGCCGCTGATCTTGAGCTTGCCGGTCGAGAACAGCTTCTGCGGGTCGGCCTTGCCCGACGTCATGTCGAGCCAGTCGGCGTCGGTGAGCTCGAGCGTGCAGTCGGCCTTCGGCACCGTGCCCTCGCTGACCTTGCCCTCTTTCGTGTCGATGACCCACGCGCTGTCGGGGTTCTTCACCTTGAACTGGTAGACGACGCCGATCTTCTTCACGTCGGCGGCGTTCGCAGCGACGTACCCGGCGATGGCGCCGAAGACGTCTCGGGTGCCGTAGCCACCGGCGGGCGCGGCCGCAGGCGCAGCCGCCGCCGGCCCTGAGCCCGTCGAAGGGCGGTCGATCTTCTTCAAGAACGAGAGCTTCTGGCTCGCCATCACGTTGCCGGTGATCTTGAGCTTGCCGGTCGAGAACAGCTTCTGCGGGTCGGCCTTGCCGCTCGTCATGTCGAGCCAGTCGGCGTCGGTGAGCTCGAGGGTGCAGTCGGCCTTGGCCGCGGTGCCCTGCGAGACCTTGCCTTCTTTCGTGTCGATGACCCAGGCGCTGTCGGGGCTCTTCAGCTTGAACTGGTAGACGGTGCCGATCTTCTTGATCTCGTCGGCGTTCGCGGCGACGTGCGCGGTGATCGCGTTGAAGATGAGCTGCGTCTGGCTCGCACCGCCGGTCGAAGCGGCGGCCTTCGCGGCCTCGGGCGCCTTCGCGACGGGGATCTCGGGGTACAGCTCGACGGCCGCGTTGCTGATGACGACCTTGTTGCGCTCGACGGCGGTGGCGCGCAGCAGAATGCGGCCGTCTTTCTCTTTCCACATCTCGGTGCGAATGGTCTCACCGGGGAAGACCGAGTCGGCGAAGCGCACCTTGATGCTCTTGAACTTGCGCGGGTCGCCGTCCAAGAAGCTGTTGATGACGGCGCGGCCGACGTAGCCGAACGTGCACAGCCCGTGAAGAATCGGCTTGTCGAAGCCGAACATGGTGGCGAACTGCGGGTCGACGTGAAGCGGGTTCCAGTCGCCGCTCAGGCGGTACAGCAGCGCCTGCGAGTCGCTGGTCTTTTCGGTGACGACGGCGTCGGGCGCCCGATCGGGCGCGACGTTGACGTCGGTGGCGGGGCCACGCTCGCCGCCCCAGCCGCCGGCGCCGCGCACGACCATCGAGACGTCGTTCTTCACGAGCAGCGCGCCGGTGTCGGAGTCGTACGTGTCGATGTGGGTGACGACGACGGCGTGTTTACCCTTGTCCCAGATCTCGGAGATCTTGGCCTTGTGCTTCAGGTTCGCCTTCGGGGGCAGCGGCGCGAGCACCTCGGTGTACTGCTCGCCGTGCAGAATGCGGTCGAGGCCGTAGTTGAGGCCGGGGGCCGCCTTGCCCTCCATCGCCATCTTCAAGATGGAGTTGATGGCGGGGATCACGCCGTAGGTCGGCAAGGTCCAGAAGCCGTCGCTGTTGCGCTCGTAGGTGAGGTGCAGATCTCGTTCGTCGGTGGGCTTCTGACCGGCGCCGACGCCGAGGGCATAGAGCGTCATGTCGCGCTCGTCGTACGACGACTCGATGCCCTCCATCTGGTAGCCGAGGGCCTGATCGACGTCGATGAACTCGTTGCCGCCGAGCGACTTCGTGGTCGAGTTCGAGAGCACCGGCGTCAGCGACTCGGTGACGTTCGCGGGGTGCGTCGACTTCTCGAAGCTGGTGATCTTCTGCCAGTTGTTCTGGATGTGCTCTGGCGAGATCTCGCGGCCGAGCTTGAAGAGCCGACCTTCGGTGCGCTCCCAGCGGAGCTTGCCGAAGTAACCGCCGCCGACCTCGAAGATGCCGCCGTTCTCGGTGCAGCTGTCGTGGGCGAGCCACGCGACGAGCGGGCTGACGTACTCGGGCTTGAGCGCGTCGATGAGCTCTTTCGGCAGCACGGTCTCGGTCATGCGCGAGCCGGCGATGGGGGCGATGACGTTGCAGCGCACGTTCTTCTTGTCGCCCTCGAGGGCGAGGGTCTGGGTGAGCCCGACGAGGGCGAGCTTGGCGGCGCTGTAGTTCGCCTGGCCGAAGTTGCCGTAGAGGCCGGCGGCGCTGGTGGTGAAGACGACGCGGCCATAGCCCTGGTCGCGCATGAGCGGCCACGCGGCGTGCGTGACGCGAAAGGCGCCGAGCAGGTGCACCTTGTAGATGAGATCCCAATCGTCCTTCGACATCTTGTGGAAGGTCGTGTCGCGAAGAATGCCGGCGTTGTTGATGACGACGTCGACCCGGCCGAAGGCATCGACGGCGGTCTTGACGATCTTGTCGCCGTCTTCGACCGAGTCGTAGTTGGCGACGGCGGTGCCGCCCGCCTCTTTGATCTCGGCGACCACCTTGTCGGCGGCGGCCGAGCTCTTGCCCGAGCCGGTGTGCGAGCCGCCGAGATCGTTCACGACGACCTTGGCGCCGCGCTTCGCGAAGAGCAGAGCATGGCTGCGGCCGAGGCCTGCACCTGCTCCCGTGATGATCACTACCTTTCCGTCGTATCGCAGCTCGTCAGCCATGTGGGTCTGCCTCCTGGTGAGGCGGTTCATGGCACCGCACCGATTACGAAGTCAACGGGGAGGGCGAAAAATGTCTCCACTGGTGACACTGCGGAGCGACAGCGGCTTCGGGGCGGTGAGCGCACGGTCATTTCGCGGCACGCCGGCCGACGTGAGATGCGACGGTCGGGCCGCACGCCCAGCCGAGGTCCGGCGAGGGGTGAAGCCATGTTCAGCAATGGGAGGCCCAATGTTCAACATGGCCCAGACCCCCGCCCCCCTCGAGGTCCCGCCAGACGTGAGGGCAGCAACCGCCGTTTTCGCGTTGGCCGGCGGCGAAAACGCATCGCGTCGATGCGCCGAGAGAGGCGGAGGGCCGGTCTCAGTTCGAGACGGCGCCGAACGAACGAAAGCGTGCCGTGGCCGGAGGCCAACGCCTCAGGCGACGCGAGCGGTGTCGAGCAGGCGGCGGGCCATCGAGCGAGCGCGATCGGGGTCGAGCAAGCCGAGCCGAGCGCGCACGGCGTCGGGCAGACCGTCGTCGCCGACCGCGCTCAGGGCGCGCTCCTGGGCTTCACGAACGCGGCGACGCGCGGCGGGCGGCAACCGCGCCGTCAATGTCTCCGCCAG
>JAEUJP010000593.1 GCA_016793725.1 Myxococcaceae bacterium
GAACGGCCTGGGCCCGGGTGAGTGGTCGATTCTGGGCATGACGCAGTCGACCGACGGTGGTGCGCAGGGCGTCGCGGTCGCGAAGGTGACGGTCGGCCAACAGCAGAAGCTGAAGGTCACGCTGCAGCTCGAGCGCGGCGAGCGCATCGAGGGGCGCTGCGTCGTCAGCCACGGCGCGAAGGCCGAGGTCGACATCGTCGCGGTCGAGGAGCGCCTCTTCACCACGCTGCGCCTCTCGGGCTTCGACCTCTCGCGCGTGCCGCCGGGCAGCGTCGCGCTCGGCGTCTGCCGCGACCGCTTCGTGCTCGAGGGGCTGAAGGCCGGCCGCTACGCGCTCATCGTCTGCGGCGACGACGCGAGCCCCGAGCACGCGAGCGCGGGCGACCGCGACGTGATGGTGACGTGCCCGCAGGGGCTCTTGCGCTTCCGCGCCGTCGACCCGGCTGGTCGGCCGGTCGAGCGCTTCAGCCTGTGGGGCAACGAGCAGCCCGAGCTGCACCCCGGTGGCCGCTACGAGGCGCCGCAGGTGGGCACGTTCGACGACGTGCTGACGGTGCGCGCGCCCGGCTACGCGCCGCTGCAGCGCCGGCTCTCGGGCAAGCGGGGCACGGTGCTCGACCTCGGCGATCTGGTGCTCACCGAGGCGCGCAGCCTGAGCGGGCGGGTCACTGGCGACGGCCGGCCGGTCGCCGGCGCAGAGCTGAAGCTCGGCCTCGACGAGAGAGCGTCGCTGTACCGCGCGCGCACCAGGCCCGACGGCACCTTTCAGCTCGAGGGCGTGCCGTCGTCGGCCTCGACGCTGTTCGTCACGCACCCGCAGTTCACGCCTGCCGCGGCCTTTGTGCCGGCCGGCGCGGCGCGCGTCGACGTCGCGCTCGAAGCCGGCGCAGAGCTCTCGGGCGCCGTCATCACGCACGATGGGCGCGAGGTGCTCGAGCTCGTCGTCGAGGCGCGCGGGCCCGACGGCGTCGAGCGCAGGGCCGAGGTCGTGTCGGGCCGGTACACGCTCGGGTCACTGCGCCCGGGCGCATGGCGGCTCAGGCTCACCGGCGCCGACGTCTCGGCGTTCGACCCGCAGACGGTCACCGTCGCCGGAGCCGGCGCCCTCACGGCCGACTTCGTCGAGCGGCTCGGCGGCGTGACGGTGAGCGTGCTGCCGCTCGACGACGAGGGCAGGCCCATCGTCGCGCTCGTGTGGCTCGTGCCGGGCACGCGGGCGCTGCCGCCGAGTCAGGCCGAGCTCAGCGCGCTGGTGAACGCCGCGGGCCTGCAGTCGACGGCCGACCCGAGCGGCGCGCACACATTCGAGGCGGTGACGCCGGGCCGCTACACGGTGGTGGTGCGCGCGCGAGAGGTGCCGGAGCTCGCCTGGTCGCAGGGCGTCGAGGTGAACCCCGGCCTCGTTCAGCAGCGCGTGGTCATGCCGCGCGGGCTCGAGCCATCGAAGCCATGAGCTCGGCGAGCGGCTCGGGGCCCAGCTCGAGCTCCATGTCTTCGGTGTACGTGTCGATGGCGCCGGTGAGGCCGCGCACCGAGATGGCGCGCTCGGCCGGGTCGCTCGCAATCAGCTCGAGCAGCGTCGCGTCGAGCGAGTCGTCGAGGCCGGGCTGCAGCCGGCTCGGCGGCGGCACGACGCCGCGGTTCGAGAGCGCGGCCTCGGCCGGCGTCTTGCCGGTGAGCAGCAGGTACACGAGCGCGCCGCACGCGTAGACGTCGCTCAACACGTCGGCCTCGCCGCCCGCGAGCACCTCGGGCGCGACGAAGCCGCGGTGCGCGCGCAAGAGGCCATCTCTGCGAACGCCGCCGCCGAAGTTGCAGACCTTCACGGCGCCGTCTTGGCGAAGCAGCACGTGCGACGGGTCGAGCGCGCCGTGCACCATCGCGCCGTCGTCGAGCTCGTGCGCGGCGGTGAGCGCGCGCGCGACCTCGAACGCGATGTGCAGCGCGACCGGCTGCGGCAGCGCGCCCTGGCCGAGCAGACCCGAGAGCTCAATGCCCTCGACCCACTCGCTGACCACGGCGTGCCGCGTGTCGAACAGGCCGATGTCGCGCAGCTCGGCGACCCACGGGCCCTGCAGCTTCGAGGCGCGCGCAATCGCTTCGGGCGGCTGCGCCTCGTACGTCTTCAAGAGAAAGTGCTCGTTTCCCCGCCTCACCTTGTACAACCGCTTCGACACCGCAGTGACGAAGTCGTACCCCAACAGTAGAGCCGTCATGCGGTGAAGGTAAGGGCCGGCTTTTCGCCGCGCATGGGCGGGTAAGGTAACGGCCTGGAAGGTGCCACCCGTCGCCCGCCGTACCGAGGGAACGCTCGGTCTCTTGCGCGGTGTTCGTGCACTCGATGACGAAAGCCCTGCTGTTGCTGGCCGCTGCCCGCTCGATGTTGGGAACCCCGTACGTGCTCGGCGGGCGCGACGCGGTGAAGGGCGTCGACTGTCAGGGCATCGTGTTTCTGGCTGCCGAGACGGTGAAGTCGTGCAGCTGGAGGTCGTATTCGGTCTACCCGACGCGCACGCTCGAGTGGCGCGAGCTCGGCGACCCCGTGCCCGGTGCGTCGCCTGCGGCCGCTTCGTCGCTCGACGTCTCGGTCTTGCGTGAGGGCGATCACGTGATGCTGCTGAGCCCCGCCGAAAATGTCGCCGAGCCTGCGCTGACCTCGCTCGCCGGCGTGAAGCAGTGGGTGTGGCACGTCGGGCTGTATGCGGGTGACGGGAGGTGGATCAACGCCGACCCCTTCACCGGCAAGGTGAGCGAGCAGGGCCTGCGCGAGTACCTCGATGGGCACGGCTACAGCGGCGTGTACGTCACGCGAATGAAGGCGGGGCCGTCGCCGCGGAGGTGTCGGCCTCCGGCCTCGAGCGCCGCGGCACGCTGAGGCGGGCTCGAAGTGTCGCGTGCGCTCTGGGCCTGCGTCGTTGCAGGCGGCTCGCCGCGTCGCCGTCGACGGCCAGCGAGGAGACGGCTGAGCACCTCGACCCGTCAGCCGTTCTTCAGCCGCACCTTGCCGACTGGCCTCGTGCCCTCGACGAGGTCGAGCTCTCGACCCGAGAGCAGCTGCGCGTAGTCGACGCCTTCGTAGACGAGCTCCACGATCGCCTCGAGCTCGGTGTCGAAGCTCGCCGTCGAGGGTACTTCGTGCAGTTGGATGCCGAGGTACTCGCCCTCCGGCGTGCGCGCATGCGGCCTGTAGGCCGAGCCCGTGGGAATGGCGGCGCGCCCACCGCGGTCGGGCGAGAAGAAGGTGACGCTCGCCTTGTGGCGGCTCGTTCGAGGCTCGGTCATCCTTACTGTGGACGACTGTACAGCCTTCGCCGGGCCGACCCTCTTTTGTGGACTGGGCCTGATCCGATTCAGTGGACAGGTTGTCCTGCGTTCTGCGTCGTGTCGGTCGTGACTGTAATCGCTGCGGTCGCCCGCGTCGCTGGTCGGCCTTCGCGAAGCGAAAGGCGATGACGGTGAGCGAAGCGAAGCCGTC
>JAEUJP010000595.1 GCA_016793725.1 Myxococcaceae bacterium
GACGGCTTCGCTTCGCTCACCGTCATCGCCTTTCGCTTCGCGAAGGCCGACCAGCGACGCGGGCGACCGCAGCGATTACAGTCACGACCGACACGACGCAGAACGCAGGACAACCTGTCCACTGAATCGGATCAGGCCCAGCAGACGACGGACAGTTGTCCTGGACGACTGTCCGTCGTCCACAAAAGAGGGTCGGTGCCTTCAAGACTGTACATCTGTCCATCGCCGGGCGTTTCGGCCTCGGCACCGCGGGCGAGAACGTGCACCGCTTCTCTGTCGGCCGTCGCGTCTGCGTGCTCGCCGCCGCTGCGTCCTGCGTGCTCGCCGCCGCTGCGTCCTGCGTGCTCGCCGCCGCTGCGAACGCTGACCGTTTCACACTTCGCTGCCGCGCTGCGCCGCCGGCCCAGCTAGGCTCGCAGCCCCGATGTCACCCGAGCTCCAGAGCGCCGCCACCTCGCTGCAGAAGGCGCTCGCCTCGGCGTCGGCCTCGCTCGTCGAGCGCGAGGCCGTCGTGCAGCTCGTCGGCCTGTGCGCCGTCGCCTCAGAGCACGTGCTCGTCATCGGCCCGCCGGGCACCGCGAAGTCGGAGGCCGTGCGCCGCGTCGCCCGCGCGTTGGGCGGCAAGTACTTCGAGTACCTGCTCGGCCGCTTCACCGAGCCGACCGAGGTCTTCGGCCCCGTCGACTTGAAGCGCCTCAAAGAAGGAGTCGTCGAGACCCAGACCGACGGCATGCTGCCCGAGGCCGACCTCGCGTTTCTCGACGAGGTGTTCCTCGGCTCGACCGCGATTCTCAACACGCTGCTCGGCATCTTGAACGAGCGCACGTTTCGTCGCGGCCACACGCGCATGACGTGCCCGCTGCGCGTCTGCGTCGGCGCCTCGAACGCGCTGCCGCAAGACGAGATGCTCGCCGCGTTCGCCGACCGCTTTCTCGCGCGCATCTTCCTCACGCCGCTGCCCGACGCGCGGCTCGAAGAGCTGCTCGGCGGTGGGTGGTCGCTCGAGAAGCAGCAGCTCGAGCAACACGCGACGCTCGCCGAGCTCGCGCTGCTCGCAGACGCCGTGAAGACGGTCGACGTCACGCACGTGCGCGGCTCGCTCGCACACTGCGTGCGGCTGCTCAGGCAGGCCGGCATTCAGCTCACCGACCGGCGCGTCGTGCGCGTTCAGCGCCTCGTGGCGGCGGCGGCGATTCTCGCGGGGCGCGACCGCGCGACCGAGGCCGACCTGTGGCCGATTCTCTACGCGCTGCCGACCGCCGACGCGCAGGCGCTGGGCCGCGACGTGCTGGGCGACGTGCTCCGCGCGAGCGAAAACGCAGCGCTGCCGGCCGCCGCCGAAGAGGCCTCGCTCGGGCCGCTCGCTCGCGCGCACCGGCTCGCCGGCGCTGCGGGCGAGCTGCTCGACGCGCCGCCCGAAGAAGCCGACGTGATGGCGACGCAGGCGTGGCGGCTCAAGCTCGAAGGCGTGGCCCGTGAGATGGACGCCGGGTTCCCGCCCGAGCAGCTGCCGGAAAATCTCAAGACGCTGCGCCAGCGCATCAGCGACGCCGTCGGCGACGCATGAAGGTGTCGTTTCACGCGCGCGCCGAGCCCCTGCAGCCGCAGGCGATCGCAGCCACCGGCGCACACCGGCACACGCTCGCGAGGCGCCTGCTCCAGCACCCCGACGAGCACCTCGCCCGAATGACCGGCGTCACCACCGCCGAGGCGATGGTCGTGCTCGGGCCGACACCGCTTCTTCCGTGGTTCGACGGAGCGCTCTACCTCGGCGCCCAGGGCCTCTTGCTGCTCCCCACCTGGGCCGAGCCCGACGTGCACCCGCAGCTGCTCGAGAAGGCGGTGCGCCTCGCGATGCCCGCGCTCGAGAAGGGCCCGCTCGCGCTGGTGCTCACGAAGCTCGATGAAGCGCCGCTCGTGGTGCCGCTCACGGCGGCGCGGCCGCTGTCGCGCGAGCGCTTGTCCGAGCACGCGGGTGTCGTTCGTGCTTCGAGGCCGTGAAGGTCTCGACCGACTCCGAGCTGCCCGCGCTCGACGTCTCGGTCGTGTCCGCGTAGCGCTACACTGCCGAGCCGCGGCATGAGCGAGCTGCCCCAACCTCTACAGCGGTGGACCCAGGCGCTCGCGCTCTTCCCGCGCCACCTCGCCCTCGAGCTCGGCGCCTGGTTCCCTCGCCTGCTCGCGGCGCTCGGCCCGATGCGCGCGCGCGCCGCCGAAGGCTCGGACGAGCCCGACGGCTTCGACGGCCTTTCGCGCCGCGGCCCCTACGAGCGCCTGCTCACCACCGAGTGGGCGCTCGCCGACGAGCACCCCGACGAGTTCTTGCGCCGCGCCACCAGCGGCGAGCACACCTTCTTCCAGCTCGCCTTTCGCGCTCCCGCCGGCAAGCGCCGCTGCCTCGTCTTGCTCGACAGCGGCCCCTCGCAGCTCGGCACCCCGCGCCTCGCCCACCTCGCCGCGCTCGCCGTGCTCGAGCGCCGCGCCGCCGACGCGCGCTCAGAGCTCTTGTGGGGCGTGCTGCAGCAGCCGCCCGGCCGCTTCCTCACCGGCCTCAACCCCTCGGCCGTCGAGCACTGGGTGCGCGCCCGCACCCCTCACGAGCCCACGCCCGAAGACCTCGCCGGCTGGCGCGACGCGTTCGGCCGCACCGGCCCCGACGACGAAGTCTGGGTGCTGGGCTCGTCGCGCGCCGCCCGCTTCGAAGACACCAACCTGCTCCTCGTGCGCGAAGCCCCCGGCGCGCTCGCCCTCGAGGTGAAGCCGCGCACCGGCGCCCGCCGCGAGGTGCTGCTGCCGCTGCCCTCTGACGAGGTCTGCACGCAGCTCATTCGCGACCCGCTCAAGCGCGAGGCCCCCATCGACAGGCTCGCCGGCCCCTCGACGAACCTGCTCTTCGTCGCCGGCGGGTCCCGCCTGCTCTACGGCACCGCCGGCGGCTCGCTCGTCACGCACATCATCCCCGGCGCTCCCGGTTTTGCCTCGGCCCCCATGTGGTGGTCACCCCCGAAAGACGAGCAGGTCGTCGCCGCCGGGTGGGACAAGGGCCTGCTCCTCGTCACCCTGCGCGCCGGCGCCTTGCGCGTGAACTGGTTCAACAAGCGCGGCGGCCTGCGCGGCCAGGGGGCGTGGCACCTGCCCATCGGCGAGACGGTGCGCGACCCCGTGAGTCACGTGCCGAGCGTGCTCGGCGCCTGCGTGCACGTGCCCGCGTGGCACGTCGCCACCAGCGGTGGCCAGCTCGCGGTCTTTCAGCCCGACCGCACGTACCGCGTCGCGAAGCGCAACGTCGTCGCCGTCGGCGTTCACAAAGGGCACCTGCTCACCGTCGAGCGCACGAACGGCGAGGCCCACCTCGAGCTCGTGCCGACCGCGCCCGGCGCCGCCGTGAAGTTCCCCGCGCCCGGCCGCGCCGTCGAGCAGCGCGGCGTGAAGGTACAGCTCTTTCACCCCGCAAAAGAGCGCGTGCTCGGCGTCTTTCAAGACCTCGCCGCCGACTCGGGCCGCATCACCGTGCGCGGCGTGATGCCGACCGCGCCCGTCGTGTTCGGCTACGACAACGCGGGCACCAAGAACGTGGCCGTCGGTCTGCAGCTGCCCGACGGGCGCTGGCGCGTCGTGCGCCTGCGCGACAACGTCGACTGCGCCGACATCGCCGTGCCAGAAAAGGCCAGCGTCTACGGCGTCGCGAACCTCGAGAACGACCAGCCCGCCCTGCTCGCCGTCGCGAGCGACGGCTGCACCATCGGTCTCTACGGCGGCAAGACCGCCACGAAAATCGTGCGTGCCGCGTCGCGCATCGTTCGACTCACCGTCAGCCCCTTCACCTCGCACTTCGCGTACGAAGACGAAGGCGGCCTGCTCTGCGTGTACTCGCTGCGCAGGAGCCAGGTCGTGCTGCGCCTGCTCTCGATGGGGGGCAAGCGGTGAGCGCGCCCCGCCACCTCGTCTTCAAGGGCAGCGTGCTCGCGAAGGCCTACGCGCTCGTTGACGGCCCACGCGCGCGCGCCGCCGTGCTGAAGCGCTGGCGCCCCGGCCACGAGGTCTGGGCGTGGGGCGAGCAGCTCGTGTGGCGGCTCCCCGAGGCCGAGCGCATCGCCTGCGACGTCGCCCCCGGCCTGCCGCTCGTCGAGCAGCACCGGCGGCTGTGTGGCGCTCCGTTTTCGCCGCGCGAGCTCGAGGGCCTGCCGCCGGGCATCGCCGTCGTCGAGGGTGGCGCGCTCGTCTCGCGCCCCGTCGGCCCTGCTTGCGACCCTGCGCGCTGGCTCGATGTGTCGGCCTTCGAGCTCGCCACCGACGTCGCCCCGCTCGGCGCGCCACCCGCCGACATCGAGGCCGTCTTCGCCCCGCGCCCCGTCACCGATGCGCGCACCGCCCTCGGCATGCCGACCCTCGCCGCCGAGGCCGCCGCCGTCGCCGAGCAGCTGCGCACCGGCGAGCGGCCCGAAGGCGAACGTCAACCCATCACCATCGGCCCTCTCGCGCGCCGCCTCGTCGGCGCCGCGCGCCGCATCACGCAGTGGC
This sequence comes from Myxococcaceae bacterium, assembly GCA_016793725.1. GTDB lineage: Bacteria > Myxococcota > Myxococcia > Myxococcales > Myxococcaceae > Xiheicaenimonas > Xiheicaenimonas phototrophica. The sequence goes on from JAEUJP010000595.1 coordinate 4,522, forward strand.
TGTCGCGCAGGCTCTCTCGTTCGACCCCCGCGGCGGCGTCGGCTCCGACCGCGCTCGCGCCGCGCCAGCCCGGCCTGCTCGACCGGCTCGACGCGTGGCTCCAGCGCGTGCTCGACGTCTCGCGGCTCTCGGCGGTGCTCGGCCAGCGCCAGGCCGACTACCTCGCGCGGCTCATGCAGATGTTCGAGAAGGGCGACCTCGACGCGGCGCTGCGCCACGCCGTGCCGCTCGCCGACCCGAACGCTCCCACCGCGCCGAGTCGGGCGCCGCTCGGGCTGCCGTCGCCGCGCGACTCGCTCGACATCTCGCTCACCGCTCGAAGCAGCGGCCCCGCCGGAGCGATGCGCAACGACTACTACGACGAGCTGCGCCGCCGTTACCGCGCCGCCGCCGAGAAGCTCGAGCGCGAGGGTCGCTACCGCGACGCCGCGTTCGTGCTCGCCGAGCTGCTCAACGCCGAGAACGAGGCCGTCGCCCTGCTCGAGCGTCACGGCGAACATCGGCTCGCCGCCGAGCTGGCCGAGGCGCGAGGCCTGCCGCCCGGCGTGCAGGTGCGCCAGTG
>JAEUJP010000597.1 GCA_016793725.1 Myxococcaceae bacterium
TCGCCACTGGAACATGCTGCTCGAGAACGTCGAAGGCTCGAAGCTGTTCGGCGCCATTCCGATGGAGTGGGTCGAAGGCAGCGTCGAGACGATCGCCCGAGCGCGCACCTTGTACTAAGGGCTGCAGCCCTCATGCTGCCCGACAAGCTCGACGGCTCGATCTTCGGTGAAGACCAGCCGTGCTTCGGCTGCTCGCCGAACCACCCCTACGGCTTTCACCTGAAGCTCGAGCGCGACGGCGAGGGCGTGAAGACGCACTTCACGCCGAGCGATCGCTACCAGGGCCCGCCCGGCGTGATGCACGGCGGCCTGGTGATGACGCTCGCCGACGAGGTCGCCGCGTGGGCGATTCTCGCGAAGCTCGGCAAGTTCGGCTTCACGACGTCGTTCGAGGGCAAGTTTCGCGCGCCGGTGCGCGTGAACCAAGAGGCGCTCGGCTTCGGCAAGGTCGTGCGCGAGTCGACGCGCGTCGTGCGCGTGCAGGTTCGCATCGAGCAGGGCGGCGCCGAGTGCTTCGACGGGCTGCTCACGTTCGCGCTGCTCGACCGCGCGGGCTCAGAGAAGCTGATGGGCAAGCCGTTGCCCGAGGCCTGGCTGAAGTACGCGCGGTAGCGCGCTGAACGCTACCCAGGTCGCTTTGGCGCGCAGAACCGGGCGTCGGAACTGGCGGCCGGCCTGGGCCCGGCGTTTGCTCTGCCCTGCGCCATGACCAAACTCTTCGTCGTCGGTGTGCTCCTCGCTGCGACGTGTGGCCCCGAGGTGCCGGGGCCGGGTGAAGAAGACCCTCGCGACGTCACCGGCAACTACGACCTCACCTACGACGACTCGCTGCACATGCAGCTCAACATCGGCGGCGCCGTGCGCGAAGTGACGCAGCAGGGCTACGGCGGCGTCGCCGACTTCGGCACGTACAACGGCCAGCCCGTGCGCCTCGACCTCACGCAGTTCTGCGCGAAGCCCGAGGTCAAGTGCCCGAGCGAGCAGTTCTGGGCGAAGGTGGCCATCGACCAGCCGAACCTGAAGAAGAACGGCTTCGGTCTTCAGGAGCTGCGCGTCATCGACAATCAAGACCCGACGCCCCCCGCGGGCACGAAGGCCGCGTCGGTGACCGGCCTCGTGAACCACGACGACGGCGACAGGTTTCTCGTCGGCCTGGGCCTGCAGGCGGGCGCGTCGGGCAGCTGCGCCGCCATCGACGTCTCGTTCGCGAGCGGCCGCTTCGCGCACCAGGGCGAGACGCTGACCACCACGATGGAGTACCGCGGCGACGACAACAAGGTGTGCAACCCCGATGCGGGCGCGGCGGCCCTCGACGCGGGGTCGACGGGCGACGGCGGCACTGCCGCGAAGCCGTGCACGCTGAAGAGCGTGTCGAGGCTCACGTACCCCGACGGCGCGCCCATCGCCGACATCAAAGACGGGCGCATCGGCTTCGCGTGGGCGGGCGGCTGCGCGTTCGGCCCCTTCCTCGCGGGCGCGACGCTGTACCTCGAGACCGGCTACAGCGGTAAGCGCACGGGTGACTACGACCCGCCGCCGTTCACGCCGGCTCCGGTCACGCAGCCTGATGGCGGCTTCCCCGACGCAGGGTGAACATGGGCAGATGATGAGTCGTTCGTGAAGAAACGGTGAAGAAGCGACGCCGGTCTCTCGGGTCAACTCTTCGCCATGAACTTCAACCGACTCGCGGTCGCCCTCAGCGTCTTCAGCCTCGCTTCGTGTGCGTTCTACAGCCGGGCTCCGCACGACGAGCTCGCGGTCGCGTCGATGGCGACCGGCGGGCGCGAGGTCGAGCACGACACCGAGTCGTACTCGCGCATCGACGACAACCCGTTCTTGGCGGCGCGCGAGAGCCCGCTGTCGACGTTCAGCATCGATGTCGACACGGCGGCGTACTCGAACGTGCGGCGCTTCGTCGAGAACGGCACGAAGCCGCCCAGAGACGCGGTGCGCATCGAGGAGCTGATCAACTACTTCCCCTATGCGTACGCGCCTCCGGCCGACGGGCGGCCGTTCGCGGTGAACGCCGAGACGTTCTCGTGCCCGTGGGCGCCGTCGCACCGGCTGGTGCGGCTCGGCATCAAGGGCCGCGAGGTGTCGATGGCGCAGCGGCCGCGCGCGAACCTCGTGTTTCTCATCGACGTGTCGGGGTCGATGTCGGCGCAGAACAAGCTGGGGCTCTTGAAGCCGGCGCTGCGCATGCTGGCCGAGAACCTGCGGGCCGACGACACGGTGGCGCTCGCGGTGTACGCGGGCTCGAGCGGGCTGGCGCTGCCGCCGACGCGGGGTGACGAGCGGTCGAAGATCTTCGCCGCCATCGACGCGCTCGAGGCGGGCGGCTCGACGAACGGCGCGGCGGGCATCGAGCTCGCGTACGAGACGGCGAAGGCCGGCTTCGTCGAGGGCGGCATCAACCGCGTGATTCTCGCGACTGACGGCGACTTCAACGTGGGCGTGAGCAGCGAGGGCGAGCTGACGCGCCTCATCGAAGAGAAGGCGAAGACGGGCGTGTTCTTGACCGTGCTCGGCTTCGGCATGGGCAACTACAAAGACTCGACGCTCGAGAAGCTGGCCGACACGGGCAACGGCAACTACGGCTACATCGACACGCTGAGCGAGGCGCGCAAGGTGTTGGTCGAGCAGGCGGCGGGCACGCTGCTGACCATCGCGAAAGACGTGAAGCTGCAGGTCGAGTTCAACCCGGCGAAGGTGTCTGCGTACCGGCTCATCGGCTACGAGAACCGGGTGCTGCGGTCGCAAGACTTCAACGACGACGAAAAAGATGCGGGCGACCTGGGCGCGGGGCACACGGTGACGGCGCTGTACGAGGTGGTGCCGGTGGGCGTCGGGGTCGAGCTGCCGTCGGTCGATGCGCTGAAGTACGTGAAGCCGGCGCCGATGCGCGGCGAGAGTGAAGAGCTGTGCACGGTGAAGCTCCGCTACAAGGAGCCGGCGGGGTCGACGAGCCAGCTGCTCAGCTTCCCCATCACCGACTCGGGCAAGTCGATTGCGCAGGCGAACGCCGACGCGCGGTTCCAGGCGGCGGTGGCAGAGCTGGGGCTCTTGCTGCGTGGGTCGCCGCACAAGGGCAGCGCGAGCTGGGCCGAGGTCATCGAGCTGGCGTCGGCGTCGGCGGGCAACGACAAGTACCGCGCCGAGCTGGTGGAGCTCGCGAAGCGGGCGTCGAAGCTGTGAGGTGATTGCGCAAAAAAGGGGACAGGCTACTTTTTTGCGCAAGCGCTACTTGAAGAGATTCAGGTGCTCGGGCGGCAGTGCGAGCTGTTGGCGCGGCCGCCCGCGCGGGTTGAGGGTGGGCTCGAGGCCCCATTCGCTGGCAGCGCGCTGCTGCCAGGCTTCGTCGCCGTACGGGGTGCCGCGTCGAATCGAGCGGCGAACGTCAGCGGCATCGTCTTCGTCAGGCGATTCGGAGAGCCAGACGCGGGCATCGACGGGTGGCTTCACGGGCCACGAAGCGAGCATGTGGTCGTACCAGAGGCTGCTAAAGCGCCAGGCCCAGGGGTCTTGTACGAGGTTTGCGCGGCAGGGGTTGAGCAGCACGTAGCGGAGCACCGTGAGCAGGTGCTCGTCTTCTTGAATGGGGAAGCTCTTGAAGCGGCCCTGCCAGATGTGACCGCTGGTGGCGTTGCGTTTGTGAAGCCGACGGACGTGTGAGGTCATCCACCACTGCATCAGGGCGCTCAGGTCGGCGGTCTGGTCGACGCGAACGACCACGTGAAAGTGGTTCGGCATGATGCAGAACGCGAGCAGGTCGACGGGGTGTCGTTCTTTTGCGCGATGCAGGAGCTCGATGAAGCCCTCGTACTCACCCGCCGTGTGAAAGACCGTCTGCTTGGCGTTGCCACGATTCAGCACGTGAGCGACGCCACCCACTTCGAGCCCCCTTGGAATTCTCGGCATGACGACTTCATAGATCGCACCCCCGACACGCTTCGTTTGGCGGGCCGAGGCACTGCGCAGAAAAGGGGACAGGCTACTTTTCTGCGCAACGGCGCAAGACCCATGCCGCGTTGCGCAGAAAAGTAGCCTGTCCCCTTTATTGCGCAGCGGCGCTGGCGCGGTCGAGCAGGCGCCGCGTGAACGTCTCGACGGCGACGTGCAGCAGGCGCCGGCCCTCGTCATCGAGCTTGAACCACGCCGCCAGCCGCTCTTCGACGTGCAGCGACGGGGCCCGCATCGCCCCGTCGAGCTGAAACCGGTCGCGCATGAGCGTCGGCTCGCTGCGCGCCCGCCGCGCCAGGTCTTTCAGCGCGTGCAGCGACGTCACCACCGCCGTGCTCGTCGCCCGATCGACCAGGCTGTCGAGCTGCTCCGGCAGTGCCCCGTCACCCAGCCGCTTGCGCGACAAGAAGTAGAACGTGTCGATCAGCTGCACCAGCGCATCGAGCGGTGCGCTCGACCACGCCTCGCGATGCGACAGCGCCTCGATCGCCGCGCCCACGTGGTCGGCCCCGCTCTCGTGCGTCATGCGCCCAATCTCGCGCGCGTGTACCACCACCCGCTTCAGCACCCGCTGCACGTCGGGCGCGGCCCGCCGCCCGTGCTGCCGCTGCGCCATCAACCCCTCGAGCGACGACGCCGCGGCCCGAAACGCCGCGCCCGCCCGCTGCAGCAGCACCGCGTCGAACGTCGCGTGAATGCGCGCGTCGAGCGCGTCGGCCGTCGCGCGCACCTTCTTCGCGGCCTCGGTAATCTGCGCCGCCAGCGGCTCGCCCGACCACAGCACGTCGGTCGCCTTCAGCGCCTCGCGCGCCTTCGCCAGCTCTTCCCGATAGACGACCAGCACGTCGCGGCCGCCGCTCGGGTTCACTTGAGCTTCACCCAAGGGGCGAGCTGTACGCGGAACGCTTCCGTCCACGGCGTGGGCTCGCGGCTCTTCTCATCGACGCGCACCACCACGCGCGTACCCGTCGCGTAGTCGACGTCTTGGTCCATCGGCAGCAGCGCGAACCCGAACGTCAGGCTCGTGCGGCCCAGTCTCTCGACCCACACGCGCACCCGCACCTGGCTCACGCCCACCACCGCCCGGTGGTACTCGACGTGGTTCGCCCGCACCAGGTGGAACTGGTCGGGGTTCTTCTGCACGTCGAGCGTGCCTCCCCAGCCCAGGTGCCCCCAGAAGCTGCCGATGGTGCGCTCGAACAAGAGCAGGTACCGCGCGTTGTGCAGAATCTGAAAGGCGTCGAGGTCGTCGAAGTAGACCCCGTGCACCTGCTCGTGGAAACGAACGCCCGACGAGATGGTCACCGTCACTTCACCTTGAGGTTGTGCTTTCGAATCAGCCGATAGAGGTACACGCGATCGACGCCCGCCTCGGTCGCCGCCACCGCCACCTTGCCGCTGTGCTTCGCGAGCAGCTGTGTCAGGTACGCCCGCTCGAACGCATCGAGCGCCCGCTGCCGCGCCTCGGAGTACGAGCCGCCCAGGCCGTCGCCGCCCGTCGCCGCGGGCGCTGCATCGGGCTCGCCCAGCGGCACCGGCTCTTCGAACAGAATGCAGCGCTCGAGGTAGTTTCGCAGCTCGCGCACATTGCCCGGCCACGTCGCGGCCTTCAGCCCTTCGAGAAACGGCTGCGCGAACAGGCGCGCGTGCACCTCACGCGTCGCACCGAGCCGCTCGAGCAGTGACACCGCCACCTGGGCGAGGTCGTCGGTGCGCTCGCGCAGCGGCGGCAACATCACGCGCGCCACCGCGAGGCGGAAGTAGAGGTCTTGCCGAAAGCGGCCCGAGTTCACGTCTTGCCGCAGGTCGCGGTGCGTGGCCGCGAGAATGCGCACGTCGACCTTCGACCACTGGTTCTGGCCGAGCCGGCGAATCTCTTTGTTCTCGAGCACGCGCAAGAGCCGCGGCTGCAGCTCGAGCGGCATCTCGCCGATCTCGTCGAGCAGCACCGTGCCGCCCTTCGCCTCTTCGAACACGCCGAGCCGCCGCGCCGTCGCGCCGGTGAACGCGCCCTTCTCGTGCCCGAACAGCTCGGCCTCGAGCAACGTCGGCGGCAGCGCGCCGCAGTCGACGACCATGAACGGGCCGTTCGCGCGGGCGCTCTTCTCGTGCAGCGCCTGGGCGGCGCGCGACTTGCCGGTGCCGGTCTCGCCTTCGATGATGAGCGTCGAGTCGGTCTTCGCCGCGAGCTCGAGCAGGCGAAAGGCGGCGCGCATCGCGGGGGCGTCGCCGGTGAGCTCACCGAACGCGCCCGCTTCAGAGACGGTCAGCGCGTGGCGCTGGTCGACGAGCTCGAAGCGAACCTTCTGGGCGCCGAGCTGCAGCACCGAGCCGTGGCGCAGCCAGCCGGCCTGCACGCGCACGCCGTCGATGAGGGTGCCGTTCGTCGAGCCGAGGTCGCGCACGAACACCCGCTCGTCGTCGAGCTTCACCTCGCAGTGAAAGCGAGAGACGGTCGGGTGCGTGAGCACGAGGTCATTGCGCGAGTCTGAGCCGACCTGCGCCACGCCCGTGTTCACCGCCACGTCGCCGCCCTTGTTCTCGGCGGTGAGGCGAAAGCCCTGCACCCAGGGGCCGACGCGAAAGCCCTGCGTCGCGGGCAACGTCTCGTCGTTGACGCGCGGCGGGGCGAACGGCGACTGGAGCTGACGCTGCGTTGGCCCGCCCAACGGGTCGTCGTCGTCTTGCATGCCGAGGCGTCGCCGCGTCATGGGAGTTTGGTTTAGACCAGTTTCCCCGATGCTGCTCGCAATCCTCCTCGCTGCGGCGCCGTGCCCTGGTGGGTACAGACCCATCGGCGGCGCGTGTGTGTTGGTGCCCGAGAAGCCGTCGGCGCTCGTCGTCTACTTTCACGGCATGCTGCCGGGCGACGTCGACTGGTCGCGGGCGCGCGAGCTGTCGCTGCTCGGGGCCGAGGCGAAGAAGCGCAACGTCGCGCTGGTGGCGCTGAAGGGCGAGCCGGGGCTGTGCGCGTGGGCCGACGACGTGAAGCGGCACTTCTGTTTCCCGAGCGACACGTCACAAGCAGCGCTGGTGCGCGGCCCGCTCGAGCGGCTGCAGCGCGTGCTCGACGAGGTGAAGCTGCCGGCGAGGTTGCCGGCGCCGGTGTTCGCGGGGTTCTCGAACGGCGGGTACTACGTGACGCTGGTGGCGGCGGCGACTTCAGCCGAGGCGAGCGGGTACGTGGTGATGCACGCAGGGCCGGTGACGGGGCTGTCGTTCGAGCAGCCCGAGCGGGCTCGGCGCACGCTGCTGCTCGGGGCGACGCGCGACGCGGTGCAGCTGCCGGGCATGAAGCGACTGGCCTCGATGCTCGAGGCGGCGAAGTGGCCGGTGAAGTTCACGGTGCACGACGGCGTGCACGAGGTGACGGCGGCCGACGTGAAGGCGCTGATCGACTTCGCTGCGCAATAAAGGGGACAGGCTACTTTTTTGCGCAACTCGGCGAGCTGACGCGGCTTGCCGAGGGGGCGCTTGCCGAAGGGGCGCCTTGCCGAAGGGGCGCCTTGCCGAAGGGGCGCCTTGCCGAAGGGACAGGCATCTTTTCCGCACGTGCGCTTGGTTCGAGAGACTGCTTCTGCGCCCGGAAAAGCAGCCTGTCCCTACGCGGGGCCGACCTGCCACTTCGCGTAGATTTTTGCGACGGTCTCGCCGGCTTCGTTGGTGAGCTCGCCGGTGACGTCGAGCTCTTGCTTGTCGTTGGTGGCGACGATGGCGCAGTCGCATGTGCCGGTGATCGTGCCGCGCGCCTTCTTCAGGTAGTCCATCGTCAGCCGCATCGGTATGCCGCGGGTCTTCGGCGGCAGGCTCGCGAGCATCGCGACGCCGGTCGTCATTTCGCCGAGGTTCATCAGCGCGATCGCGTGCACGCTGTTCAGGTGATTGCGCAGCCCGCGGCGGTCGCGCATCAACACGCGCGCGCGGCCGGGCTGCAGCTCGAGCACTTCGGCTTTGATGGTGCCGGTGTACGGCGCCATGCGGCCGATGAGGCGGCCCATCAGTCTGCCGCCGCCGGGCAGCGCCGAGAGCATGTTCCACAACGTACCGACCTGTGACGGATCAACGAGCTTCGCCAGGAGCTTCGACATGTCGCTCGCCATACTCCAGGTATAGCTTCGCGCGCCATGAACCGACGTGAGCTGCTCCAGCTCTCGGTCCTCGGTGCTGCTTCGAGCGCCGCCGGCCAGGAGCCGAAAGAACGACCCGGCGTGCCCCCTGCCTTCGAGTGGGCGGGCAAGAGCATCAAGCAGCTCCAGGCCGAGCTGAAGAGCAAGAACCTCACCAGCGCGCAGCTCACGCAGGCGTACGTGAAGCGCATCGAGACCACGAACCCGCTGCTGCACGCCGTGCTCGAGGTGAGCGCCGAAGCGGTGCGCGAGGCCGAGGCCCTCGACCGAGAGCGGCAAGACAAGGGCGCGCGCGGGCCGCTGCACGGCATACCGGTGCTGGTCAAAGACAACATCGAGACGGGCGAGAAGCTGCAGACGACCGCCGGCTCGCTCGCGCTGAACGGCACGCCGCCGAAGAACGACGCGTTCGTGGTGAAGAAGCTGCGCGACGCCGGCGCGGTCATTCTCGGCAAGGCGAACCTGAGCGAGTGGGCGAACCTGCGCTCGCTGAAGTCGACCTCGGGCTGGAGCGCCCGCGGCGGCCAGTCGCGCAACCCCTACGCGCTCGACCGCAGCCCGACGGGCTCGAGCTCGGGCAGCGGCATCGCCATCGCGGCCGACCTGTGCACGGTGGCGCTGGGCACCGAGACGAACGGCTCGATCATCATGCCGGCGTCGGTGATGGGCGTGGTGGGCCTCAAACCGACGGTCGGCCTGGTCAGCCGCACCGGCGTGATTCCCATCGCGCCGTCGCAAGACACCATCGGGCCGATGGGCCGCTCGGTCGAAGACGTCGCGACGCTGCTGACGGCGCTGACCGGCTTCGACGGCGAAGACCTCGCGATGCGCGGCGCGGGCCGCAAGGCCGAAGACGACTACACGAAGGGGCTCGAGCGCGACGGCCTGAAGGGCAAGCGGCTCGGCGTCGTGCGCGCGAGCTTCGGCGCCGGCACGATGCACAAGAAGGTGATGGATGGCGCGCTGCGCGAGCTCGAGCGGTTGGGTGCCACGCTGGTGAACGTCGAGCTGCCGCCCATCGATGGCGGCTTGCAGCTCGAGGTGCTGCTCACCGAATTCAAGGCGAGCCTGAACGAGTACCTGAAGAAGCGTCGGCCCGACGCGGCGGTGAAGACGCTCGCCGACGTCATCGCGTTCAACGAGAAGAACACCGAGCGCGAGCTGCACTTCTTCGGGCAAGACCTGCTGGTCGCGGCGGAAGCGAAGGGCCCGCTGACGGCGCCGGCGTACAAGAAGGCGCTCGACACGATTCGCAAGGCGGCGCGGCAGGGCATCGATTCGGTCATCGCGAAGAACAAGCTCGACGCGTTCGTGGGTGGAGCGGCCGAGCCGGCGTGGCTCATCGACCCCGTGCTGGGCGACAGCGCGAACGTGGCGTTCGGTGGTGAGCACGCAGCAGTGGCCGGCTACCCGAGCCTGACGGTGCCGTGCGGCGTGGTCGGTGGCCTGCCGGTCGGGCTGCTGTTCTTCGGGGCGGCGTACAGCGAGGCTGCGCTGCTGCGGCTCGGCTTTGCGTACGAGCTGGCGGCGCCGGCGAAGGTGGCTCCGACGTACGCGGCGACGGCGACGCCGAAGTTCTGATGCGGCGGTAGAGCTGCTCGACGCGGCAGTCGTCGCGGTGCGGGTTGCCGTGCCCGGGCCAGCTGTGTCGGGAGCGGCGGCGTGGCCTCCGGCCTGACGCGTCGTAGCCCCTTCGGACGCCTGTGACCCGGCACGCGCCCTCGGCCAGCCACGCTGCGATGACTTCGTCGCATGGGCGCGCTGGCCAACGGGGAAGCGACGCTTGCTCGCTGTCCAAGCCGACCCCGGCTCGAGGGGGAAGGGGGGTGAAGCCATGTTTAGCAATAGGCGACCTTATGTTTAACATGGCTCCAACCCCCGCGGCCGTCGACCACCCCCCGGGGTCTCTGTGGAGGACAGCGCGGAAAAGCCGGCCGTCGCACGCCGGCGGCTCCCCAGCGAACGCGAAACCGCCGCCGCATCGCCGTAGGCCGTCGGTCGACGCGCCGAGCCCCGCAGTTGTCGCCCCAGTGTCTCTGGCTCGGCGTGCACCTGCTTCATCGCGCGCGGCCAGCCGCCTCACGCCTGGCTCGAAGCGATCGCCTTCTGGCCGAAGAACGTCTGGTACCGCGCGCCCAACGGCGTAAGCAGAGCGCACGTGTACGAGCTTCTTCTCACGGTGCACTCGTCGCTGCGGTGGGCGGTGCTCGTGCTGCTCGTCGTTCAGCTGCTCGCCGGCCCGCGGTGGGCGCGCGGCCCGTTCTGGCTCGTGCTGGTCGCCGACCTGCAGGTCACGCTCGGCGCGGTGCTGTGGCTCTTCGTGAGCCCGCTGATGCACCTCGCGGTGAGCCAGGGCCTGCTCTTCAGCGGCGGCCTGTTCACGTTCTTCGGGTTGTTTCACCCGACGGTGATGCTCGTCGCGCTGACGTGGCTGCACGTGGGGAAGGTGCGACTGAAGAGGAGCCAAGACTGGCGCTGCTGGCGCAACGACGTGCGCGTCGCCTTCGCGCTGATACTGCTCGCCATCCCCTGGCCGTTCTGGTCTTTCGGGCGAGCCTTGTTCAGAGGAGTCGCCGCATGAAGACGTTTCGAGTCGTCAGCCTGACCGAAGGCGTGTCGTGGGTGCTGCTGCTGCTCGCGATGCCGCTCAAGTACGTGTGGCACTGGCCGCAGGGCGTGCAGGTGATGGGGCGCATTCACGGCGCGCTGTTCGTCGCGTTCATCATCACGCTCGCGATCGCCGCGGTCGACGCAGGGTGGGGCGTGAAGAAGATCGGCCGCGCGGTGCTCGCCGCTCTGGTGCCCGGCGGCGCGTTCTGGCTCGAGAAGCAGCT
>JAEUJP010000633.1 GCA_016793725.1 Myxococcaceae bacterium
GGTGCGGTCGTAGTCGTAGCTCCACCGCACGAACCACTACGTGTACGCGTCGTGCCGGCCGCTGTCGTCTTCGGGCCCCAGCGCATCGAGCTGACCCCGCAGCTCGGTCGAGGTCGACCCGCGAACGTCGTACTCGATGACGTCTTGCGAGACCTCGGGCAGCGGCGCGTCGGGCGGCACCGTGCGCACGTTCTTCTTCGAAGCGCCGCACGCAGCGACGGCGAGGGCCAACAGCACGACGGTCGAGGTTCTCACGCGGCCGCCTTCTAGCGCTGTTCTGCGCACCAGGCGCGGGCCTCGCCACCGCACATTCTTGCGACACGTCGCGACACTCGACGTCCCCGTAGAAACGCATCAGGAGGGTTGCCGTGGCGATTCGTGTCAACGAAGGGCAGCAGTGGGTTCGGCAGATCGAGGGCATGGCGAGGCGAAGCCGCCTCATCGAGCAGGGGCAGTCGGGGCAGAGTGAGCTCAGCCCGTCAGACTTCGAACGAATGCTCCGCACGGTCGAAAAAGAAGGGGGCCCGCGCGCCGCAGCAGCGCTGAAGGTCGCATACGAGCGCGCCAAGGCTTCGCGTGGGCCCATGCCGACGTACGACGACGTGGCCCGGGTGCTCGCCGACACCGAGGCGAACTTCCAGAGGTTCGACTTCAACGGCGACGGCCTGCTCGATGACCGAGAGGCGAGCGGCTTCGATCGACATCGCGCGGGCTACAGCCGAGAGATCTACGGGCTCGCCCCGGCTGCGACCTTTGTCAATGACCGCGTGACGGTGAGCGCGACGGTCGCGCAGATCAACCGGGCCATGGAGCTGGTCGACTGCGTGCAACAGCGCGCACGAGAGCTGCTCGAGGCCGGTTCGGCCGCGACGCACGCCGACGCAGTGGCGCAGGCCGCCAAGGAGCTCGGCTACCCCGGGGCCATCGACGTGCTGCTGGCGAACCCCCCGCCCAACGCGTACGAGGTGAAGAGATACCTGCTCGGAGCCGACGGCACGCCGGTCGTCGACGTGCGCAGCCCGTTCGACCCGCCGACCCGCAGCTGGGACGGCGTCGTCACCAACCTCGAGGTCGAACGCAACGCGTCGACGCGGGGCAACGGCGGCCTTCAAAAGCTCCTCGTCTTCGCAGCAGGCCTGCCCGTGCCTGCTGCGCCCTTCGAGCCGCCTGGCCGGTGACCCCGGGCCGGTGCGCCTCAGCGCTCATGCTCACTCGCCAGGAGCCCTCCGAGTGACAGGTCTGCGCCGGTTGCCAGCTGGCGGTGAACCGAGTCGAGCGTCGCCGAACCCAGGTCGAGGGTCGTGCGCAGATGGCGTGCGACCTCGCCGAAGACGTGCGTGCGTGCATCGGCCAGCCAGCGCGTCGTGGTCGCGCGGTGAACACCGAACATCTCGCCGAGCGCGTCTGCCGACAGGCCCTCGAGGTAGTGCAGGCGCAGCAGGTTTCGCTGGCGCACCGGCAGGCTGGCGATGGCCGCCTCGAGCGCCCCGCGCACGTGGGGGCGCAGCCGCGCCCATTCGGTGCGCTCCCCCGGCCCTCGCTCGTCACTCGCCACGTCGACCGCCAACTCGAGCCACGGGTCGTCTTCGGGCTGTGGCGCTCGGCGCACCGCCCGCTGCCAGTCGAGGAGCGACCGCATGCCCGCCACCATGACGAAGTGTTGGAGCTTCCCCAGGCCGGCGTACCGCTGCAGGGCGGGCGCCGCGCCGCCGTGGCCCAAAAGTCGCGTCATGACCTGCGCTTCGAGGTCTTCGCAGTCGCTGCCCGCGCGACTCAAGACCCGGCGCAGCCCCGGGCGCATCGCCAGCACGAAGGTGCTCTGCGCCGAGGGCTGCTTCGCGAGACACCCCCACGCCAGCGCCAGGTCTTCGACGTGCAGACTGCCCAGGGCCGCGCCGGGGGGCCGACGTTCGTCGAGAAACACGGCCAGGCCGCGCGCGTCGATGTGCACCGCGGGCCACTGCTCGGCGATTCGCGCCAGCAGCGCCGCCGCGTCGGGTGCGGTGATCGCGAGCACACGCGCCAGGGTGTCGGCCCCGTCGGTCACGACCGGCCCTCGTTCTTCTGTCTGCGAGACGCCGCCGCCCAGATGAGGCCGATGCTGGCCACCATCGTCCACGACGTGACTGCAAAGATGAGCTCGACGCGAGCCGGCTGCAGCAGCGCCGCCCCCAGCCCGACGAGGCACACCCCGACGCTGACGAAGAAGCTCGGGTGAAACGCGAGCGCGGCCAACAGGCACGTCGTGAGCAGCACCGGCAGCTCGAGCGCGACGGCCGCCGGTCGAGGCAGCTCGAGCACCGCGGCGGTGCCCCGCGAGAGCACCTGCCCGAGCGTGATGGCGCCCAGCGTCTGAATGAGCTGGCGATTGAGCGCCGAGGCGCGCAGCGCCGGCCCGAGAACGGCCGCAGCGCCGACCACGGCACCGACGAAGACGATTGAATTGATCGTGAGCGCCCAGCGCGAGCTGTAGAGCTGTGGGAAGCCCAGGCGCGCACCGAGAAAGCCGCCGAGCATGGTGACCACCGCCATGAAGCCGACGGCGCGGCGCCGCAGCCCCGTGGCCGGGTCGAGCTGGTCGCTCAGCCCCTGAAGTCGCGCTGCGGCGGTCAGCGCGTCGTGCACGCGCGCTTCCAGGTGCGGCAGCGGGGCGCCGTGCTCGGCCAGCGCCTGTGCCGCGATCTGCGGGCTCTTCGCCTCGAGGGCGTTCTCGACGCGCAGGGTGACCACGTCGATCGCGAGCGCCTCGACCGCGGGTGAGTCGGGCCACAGCGCGCGAGCGGCGCTGAGCCCGAGCTCAGCCTCGGCGACCGCGCGCGCGGCCTCGGCCGTCTTCGAGGCCCGCTGGTGCACGGCGGCGCTGGCCAGCGCCTCTGCGGCGCGCGAACACAGCCGCTCTGCGGTCTGGTGCCCGTTGGCGCGATCGAGCGCCGCGTGAAATGCGCGCCCGTCGACATAGCGGCGCGCCGGCTCGGGGTCGAGCGCGCGCCTCGCCACCTCGACGAGCTCCGACTGTTGGCGGGGGAAGACCAGCGGCTGGGTGCGCTGGCTCTCGGTCGGGTAGGGCGGGGCGCCGGTGAGCAGCTCGAAGAGTATGGCTCCGAGCAGGTGGACGTCGGTGGCAGGGGTCGGCGCCGTTGTCGACTCGGGCAGCTGCTCGGGCGCCATGTACGAGCGTGTTCCCGCGGCGCTGCGATCGCCCACCCAGGGCAAGAGGCCCAACGGGTCGCGGCTCAGCACCCCACCCTGGCCCCAGTCGACGACGTACACCTCGCCGTGAAGGCCGATCATGACGTTGGCAGGCTTGAGATCGCGGTGAATCACACCCCGCGAGTGGGCGAAGCCGACGGCCTGCGCGACGCTGGCCAAGACCGTCAGGTTCCAGTCGAGGAGCTCCCGGCCGAAGCGGGAGCGCACCCCGGCGCCGTCGCGCACGAGCTCCGACCACGGCTTGCCTTCGATGCGCTTGTAGGCCACTCGCAGCTCCCCGCACTCACCGCGCGAGAGGAAGTGCACTGGCACGATGCCGGGGTGTTCGAGCGCTCCCGTGAGGCGGGCTTCGAGCAGCAGCCGCTGCGTCGCCGCTGCGTCGCCCGAGAGGGCGAGCTTCACCGCCACGTCGCGGCCGAGGTCGAGCTGGCGGGCGACGACCACCCGGGCGTTGCCTCCGCGGCCCAGCTCGCGCCCGAGCTCGAGGGCTGCTGGCGACCGCGACGCCGGCGCCGAGGGGGCGCGAACGCCGGCCGCGGCGGCGGCGACCTCGCGCCGGAGCGCATCGCTCGTGTCGAGCTCGCGCTCGAACGCTTCGAGCTCGGCGCCGCGAAGCTCGCCTCGCGCGAACCGGGCCGCCCGCCCTGCCACCGTCGAGTCATCGGTCATGGGCGCAGGCGTGAGAGGGCCAAAGACCGGCTGTCGGTCATGACCCAAGGACGGCGCGGCCTCGAGTCTGTCGCAGCCCATCGACCCGACGGCGATGGCTGGCCGTAACACCCTGCACTCACGAGCGGCGTGAAGGGTCAGGCGACCGGGCAGTTTACTTTCGAAGCCTCCCTCCTCTTTCTCTGTGACTGATGCTCAGCACGACCACCCGCCAGGAGCTGTACCCGCCCCTCGAGCGGCTGTGCCGGCACCTGCTGCAAGACGGCGTGCTTGCTCGGGAAACCGCCGAAGACCTGTGGACGGACTTCGTGCTCCATCACGCGGCGAAGGTTTCGACGCCCGGGGCTCGCGCCGCGTACCTGCACGTGCTCGCGGTGCGCCACTGCCGGCGGCTGAAGACGCTTCACGCCCGCCAGGTGCCCCTCGAGGCCGACGGGGTGCCCGACCGGCCGGCCGACGCCCCTTCGGCCGAGGCCCAGCTCATCGCCGCCCAGCGCGACGCGAAGCTCGCCGACTGCATGCAGCAGCTCGACCCGAGCGCGAGCCGCTTGCTGCGCCTGCGCTACCACCTGGGCCTCACCCAGGAGTCGATCGGCGACCGCCTCGGCGTCAGCAAGCAGTACGCCGGCCGCATTCTCGCGCGGGCCGTCGACAGCTTGCGCACCTGCGTGGAGGCCGCGTGAGCCCCATCACCGCTGAAGCGCTCGAGACCGGCATCGCCCGCTACTTCGCCGCCCGCGCGCCACAGCCCTGCGCCCGCGACGTCGAGCTCGCGCGCCACCTCGCGAACGAGCTCTCGGCCGCCGAGGCCGCCGACTTCGCCCAGCACGTCGCGCGCTGCGCCGACTGCGCCGCGACCCTCGACGACGTCACCGACACCCGCGGGGTATGGGCAGCCCCTGCGGCGGCGGTGCTCGCGTTTCCGCGCCGGGTTCGGCTCTTCGTCGCCCCCGCGCTCGCGCTCGCCGCGGCCCTGCTCGCGTTCGTCGCGACCTGGCTCGTGCCCGCTCCCGCCAGCGACCGCCTGGTGCCGAAGGGCGTGGCGTCGTGGTCGCTCGACCTCGCGGTGCAGCGGGGTGGCCAGCAGTTTCTCGCGCCGAGCGGCGCGCGCCTGCAGAAGGGCGATCAGCTCGGCTTCTTCTATTCGTCTGACCGCGACGGTTACCTGACCGTCTTCTACGCCGACGCGGTGGGGGCGCCGGTGCGCATCTTCCCCGCGCGCGGCGACGCGTCGGCGAAGATCGCGGCCGGCGAGAAGGTGCGCTTGAGCGACGGCGCGGTGCTCGACGACGGGTCGGGCTGCGAGTGGGCGATCGGCGTGTTCACGCCCGCGCCGCTCTCGGGCGAGAAGGCGCGCGAGCTCGTGAGCGCGATGCTCGGCGGCCGCCAGGGCTGCACGCTCGGCGCCGCCCCGAAGGGGTCGCTCGCCGTGGTGAACGTCGTGGTGGTGAACCGGTGAGGCCCGCGCTGCCGATTCTGCCGTTTCTGCCTGGGCTGGCGCTGTTGCTCGCGCTCGTGCCCCAGGCGGCGAGCGCGGGCTCGAACATGCGGTACGCGCTCGTGGTCGGCAACGACCACGCGGGCGGCGAGCCCGACCTCGAGCCGCTGCAGCACGCCGAACGCGACGCTGCGGCGCTCGCCGAGCAGCTCGTGCGCCTCGGCAACTTCCAGAAAGAGCGCGTCGAGCTCGTCACCGGCGCCGATCGCCGCGCGGTGCTGGCGGCGGCGCAGCGGCTCGCGCTCCGACACCGGCAAGACGAGGCCGAGCTCGGGCCCGTGCCGGCGCTGTTCGCGTTCTTCTTCACCGGGCACGGGCTGTCGGGGCGGCTCTTGACCGCCGACGGCCCGCTCACCGGCGAAGACCTGGCCCACGTCTTCACCGAGATGGGCGCGCACCTCTCGCTCGGCTTCGTCGACGCCTGCTACGCGGGCTCGCTCGACTGGGACTCGCTGAAGGCGAAGGGCGCGACCGTCACGCCGGGGTTCAACCCCATCACCGAGCTGCCCCGAGAGGTGCTCGAGGCCGAGGGCATGATGTGGTTCGTCTCGTCGCAGTCGGGCGAGCTCTCGTACGAAGACCGCGAGCTGGGCGGGCTGTTCACGCACTTTCTGCTCGAGGGGTTCACGGCCGCGCCGCAAGACGGCGTCGGCGTCAGCCTCGAGAACCTGTGGGAATACGCGCGCCAGCACACGTCGACCTTCGCGGCGCGCCACGGGCGGCGGCAGAGCCCCGAGCGCATCGTGCGGCAGCTCAAGTCGCGCAGCCCGACGTACCTCAGCTTCCCCCGCGCGCGCAGCGCGTCGCTCGTGCTCGACGCCTCGCTCGAGGGCAGCTTTCTGTTGCAGTACGAGCAGGCCGCGCTGGTCGAGAAGATCACGAAGCCGGCCGGCCAGCCCCTCGAGGTGAAGGCGTACGAGGGCGACGTCGTGCTGAGCCGGGTCGCCGCGGCCGGCGGGCCCATCGCCGCCCAGCGCCTCAAGCTCGAGCCCGGCTCGCGCGTCGCGGTGCGGCCGGCGGCGCTGAAGGCCGAGCGCAACGCCGTCGGGTTCACCGAAGAGTCGATTCGCACGAAGGGCGCCACGGCCGGGCTCGCGTTCGCCGAGCGCCGCGCGCAGACCGTGCTCGCGGTGGGCGGCGGCTACCGCTGGGCGCTGCCGACGCCGAACCTGCTCGGCGCGATGCACACGGGCGGCCTTCACGTGCAGGTGCTGCACGGGCACTTCAGCCTCGACCTCTCGCTCGCGACGGGCTCGGCGTCGGAGCGCTTCGAGGCGTGGTCGTACCGCGCGCAGCAGATCTCGGGTGAGGTGTCGGCGGCGTACGGGCTCAACCTGGGGCCGGTTCGGCTCGAGCTCGAGGTGAGCGGCGGCCCGCGGGTCTGGCTCGTCGAGTACGGCGATGGCGGGCGCAAGTCGCCGGGCGGCGGGTTCGCGGGCGGCGGCCTCAGGGCGCACCTGAGCCTGCCGTTCGACCGGCCGTGGGTGCTGCTGCAGGCGCGCGGCGGCTACGGGGTCGCGTTCGCGCCGGCGACGACGAGCTCCGACCGCCTGACCTACGTCACGGGCATGCCCGTGTTCGAGGCCGGCATCGCCGTGCCCTTCTTTCTCGACTGACCGTCACCCCGAAAGGCTTCACCGTGCGAAAGCTGCTCCCCGTCGTGTCTCTGCTGTGGGCCCTGTCGTGCTCGTCGCCGCCGGCGCCGTGCACCTCGAGCGCGCAGTGCACCGGCATCAACAAGTGCATCAACGGCACCTGTCAGGACCCGACGGGCTGCGTGCCCGAGACGTCGCCGGCTTACTGCGCGCGGCTCGCGAAGAGCTGCGGCACGGTGAGCGGTGAAGACAACTGCGGGGCGACGCGCCTCGAGGCGTGCGGCACGTGCCAGGCGCCGCAGTCGTGTGTCGACAACACGTGCCAGCAGTGTGTGGCCGAGACCGACGCGGCGCTCTGCGCGCGCATCGGGCTCGACTGCAACAGCGCGTCGGCGACCGACAACTGCGGAGCGCTGCGCACGGTCGACTGCGGCATGTGCGACTCGAGCAAGACGTGCGGCGGCGGAGGCACGCCGAACGTGTGCGGCGGGTGTGTGCCCGAGACCGAGGCCGAGTTCTGCGCGTCGCAGGGCAAGAACTGCGGCGCGTTCACCGGCACCGATCGGTGCGGCAACGCGCGTACGGCGGTGTGCGGCACGTGCGCGATGGGGCAGCCGTGCGGCGGCGGCGGCACCCCGAACGTGTGTGGCTGCACGCCCGAGAACGACGGGGCGTTCTGCCTGCGCGTGGGCAAGAACTGCGGCAGCGTCACGGCGGCCGACAACTGCGGTGCGATGCGCACGGCGAGCTGCGGCATGTGCAGCGGCGGGGCGACGTGCGGCACGTCGGGGTCGACGGCGAACATCTGCTCGGGGTGCGTGCCCGAGACGACGCAGGAGTTCTGTGGGCGGCAGGGCAAGAACTGCGGCCCGGTGACGGCGAACGACAACTGCGGCACCCAGCGCAGCGTGATGTGCGGCACGTGTATGGGCCCGGGCGCGACGTGCGGCGGCGCGG
>JAEUJP010000652.1 GCA_016793725.1 Myxococcaceae bacterium
CGGGGCCGGCTCGAACATGAGCCGGTCGAGGCAGTGCAGGAAGGCGGCGAGCGTCTTGCCGCTGCCGGTGGGGGCGAGCAGCAGCGTCGATTCGCCGCGCGTGAGGGCCGGCCAGGCGAGCGCTTGGGCCCGCGTCGGAGCGGGGAAAGAGGTGTTGAACCAGTCGCTGACCGCAGGGTGGAACGTGTGCACGCCTGCGCGATCTCTAGCGAGAAACGTGCGACCGCGCCGGGCTTCGCAGCCGGAGCGCCCGACCGCCGGCAAAGGCGAGACGGCATGTCGCTGCGGCGCGGCTCGCCGAGCTCGACTGCATCAGGCGGTTGTCGACGCGCCCGACCTGACCAAGTGGGGCGGACAGATGTACAGCCTTCAACGGGCCGATCCTCTTTTGTGGACGGCGGACAGTCGTCCTGGACAACAGTTGGTCGTCTGCTTTCGAGGGTCGGGACCCTCAAGACTGTACAAGTGGCCGCAGTGCACGTTTCGCGCCCGACGGCCCATTCGCGAGTCGACTCGAACGGTCGAGGAGGCGCACCTGACCGGGTCGCTCACGGGAACCGGTTCCAGCCGGTCGATGCGGACCGAAGCCTCGCCGGCGGCGATCGAGTGACCCGCCGCGTCGCCGCCCCCACGGTCGCCGCTCCGCTCAGTGCGCGAGCGCGACGGCGCCGTCGCTCTCTTCGCCCGCCTGCTTCGGAGCCTCGGTCGGCGCCAGGATGATCAGCCCCGCCATGAGCAGCTGGCAGACGGCGATCATCACGCCCATCGCGACCGGCAGGCTCGCCAGCTTCGACTCGGCGGCCCACGCGATGGCCATCGGCACGAACGCGGCGGGTACGGCGCCCAGGTGGTAGACGATGCCGACGCACCGCGCACGAATGGCCGAGCTGAAGAGGTTCGTGAGCAAGAGCGGGGTCACGCCGCTGTAGCCGCCGCCCAGCATGCCGGCGAGAAACGCGCCGACCATGAGCAGGTCGGGCTGCCAGCCGACGTACAGCGGGGCGAGCACGGCCATCAGCGCGGCGGGCACGGCGACGGCGACGACGACGCCGACGCGGGTGGCGATGGCTCCGCAGATGACGGCGCCGATGAGCATGCCGATGTTGAAGAGGGTCGTGCCGCGGGTGACGTCGGCGATGGTGCCGCCGAGCGCGTTCTGCACCAGCGGCGAGTAGTTGCCGACGAGCGCGTAGTAGCCGCCGAAGCCGGCGGCCATCGCGACGCTGCCCCACGCGAGGCGCTTCACGACGCCGGGCATCTTGGCGATGGCGCCCCACGAGAGGGGCTTCTGGGCCTCGGCCTTCGCCTTGCCGGCCTTCCACTCCTCGCTCTCGGGCACGAAGAAGCGAATGGGGAAGGCGAGAATCGCGGGCGCGGCGGCGACGATGAACAGACCGCGCCAGCCCCAGGTCGGCACGATGGCGCCGAACGCGATGCCGGCGAGCAAGAAGCCGATGGCCCAGCTGCCCTGCAGAATGCCCGAGGCGATGCCGCGGCTGCGCACGGGCCAGTTCTCCATCGCGAGCGTTGCCCCGCTCGTCCACTCGGCGCCCATGCCGAACCCGAACAGCGTGCGGAGCACCAATATCCACCCGAACGACGGCGCGAACGCCATGATGCCGTTGCAGGTCGCGAACCAGACGACGCTGATCATGAGCGGCAGCTTGCGGCCCCACTTGTCGGCGGCCCAGCCGGCGGCGACGCCACCGACGAGCCGCATGAGCAGCGTGGGCGCGATGATGGCGGCGGTGGCGGTCTGGCTGACGCCGAACTCCTTCGCGATCTGCGGCATCACGAGCAAGAAGACGGTGAAGTCGAACGCATCCATCACCCAGCCGAACCAGGCGGCCGCGAACGTCGCCCACTGGCCCTTCGTCGGCTCTCTCCACCACGGCATCTGGGCTGCTGCGCTCATTTCGTCTCCTTGGGGGAAGTCATTCGGGCCTTCGAGAGCAGGCCGTGCTGCACGAGCTCGAGCACCTCGTCGACGATGGGCTCGATGGCGGTGGGTGACTCCCACAGCACGAAGCGCATGCCGATCATGTCGGCGATGCCCATGAGGGCGAAGGCGAGAATTTCGGGCTCGAAGCGGCCGATCTCACCCTTCGCCATCGCGGCCGAGAGGCCCTTCGCGTACGCGTTGCCGAGCGTGCGGTAGTAGCGGTGGTACGCGGGCTCGTCGACGAACTCGGCCTGGCGCACCACGCGGTAGAGGTTTCGGTGCTTCGCGGCGAACTCGAAGAAGGCACGAAAGCCGGCGCGCTCTCGACCGAGGCGGGTGGTCTCGCCCTTCACGGCGGCGGCGAGCGTCTTCTTGAGCCGCGCGCTCAGGTCGTCGACGAGCTCGACGAAGATGGCCTGCTTGTGGGGGAAGTAGACGTAGAAGGTGCCGAGGGCGACCTTCGCGCGGCGCGTGATCTCGGCGATCGACGCCTGCTCGAACGTCATCTCGCCGAAGACCGACTCGGCGGCCTCGAGCAGCGCCTGCCGCGTGCGCTGGCCCCGCTTCGTCGTCGGCTGCTTCGAGGTCGAGGTCGTGCCCACGTTCATCGGTGGGCGGCATCTCCCACAGACATGAACATGACGTCAAGTTCACATTTAAAGTCTTTTTATTCAGGCTGTTTACGGCCGTCGAGAAGCCAGGCGGTGGCGGAGCCGGCGGCGTACATGGCGATGTCCGAGAGGTCGGCGTAGGTGCCGATGGCGATGCCGGCCGCCGAGTCGTGGGCGAGGCCGAGGCGGTCGACGAGGTGCAGCGCCTGCGAAATTTCGACGGCGACGCCGAGCGCGAAGACGAAGATCGCGAGCGGTGTGCGGGGAAGCGGGCGCACGGCCTTCGCGGCGGCGTAGATGAGAATGACGACCAGATAGTCGCCGAGGTCGGCACGCACGAAGGGCACGTGCGCCCACACCGTCGCGATGAGCAGCTCGACGACGAAGAGGGCGGCGGCGAAGAGGGCCCACTGGGGTCGGGTTCGGGGTGGCACGAGCCTGCCCAGCATGCCCCGACTTGCATTTCGGCGCCCGGCTCATCACAATGTCGCCACTGGAGACATTAAAGTCCCCACCGGAGACATCGATCATGCCCGACGAGACCACGTTGATTCCGGCAGCTGACGGCTTCTCACTCGCAGCGACGGTGTTCGAGCCGGCGGGCCCGACGCGGGGCTGGGTGGTGCTCAACTCGGCGATGGGCGTGAAGCAGACGTACTACCGGCTGTTCGCGCGGTGGCTGGCCGAGCAGGGCTTCAGCGCGGTGACGTGGGACTACCGCGGCGTCGCGGCCTCGAGGCCGGGGCCGGTGGGGCGCATCTCGCTGCGCGACTGGGCCGAGCTCGACATGGAGGGCGTGCTGCAGTGGGCGCTCGCCAAGAACACGCCGGTGGTGGCGTTCGGGCACTCGCTGGGCACGCAGCTGCTCGGGCTGGCGCCGAGCGCGACGCGGCTTTCCGGCATCGTCGGCGTGGGCTCGCAGTCGGGAGACTGGCGCAACTGGCCCTTCCCCTACGACGTGGGCATGTTGCTGCTGGCGTCGGTGGTGCTGCCGGGCATCAGCGGCGTGTTCGGCAAGCTGCCGCACGGGCTGATGGGCGAAGAGATACCGAAGGGGCCGGTGATCGACTGGGCGCGCTGGCTCAGGTCGAAGGGCTACCTGCTCAGCGAAGGCCAGTGGATCGCCGACCAGTATGCGCGCATCACGTGCCCGATCGCCGGGTTCAGCTTCGAAGACGACCTCTACGCGCCCAAGAGCTCGGTCGACCGCCTCTACGCCATCTACAAGAACGCGCCGCTCGAGCGGCTGCACCTCACCCCGAAGGAGCTCGGCGTGAAGCGCATCGGCCACTTCGGCCCGTTTCGGAAGAGCTTCAGCGAGACCTTGTGGCCGATGTTCGCGCTGCCGCTCGACCGCGCAGTGAAGCCGCAGCTCAGGGCGGGCTGAATTTTTTTGACGGCGCCGGGCTGAGCAGGCACCCGCTGCGTCGCCCCTTCCCCCGCATCTGTGTTGGCCAGCGCGCTGCCGGCGGTGCATCGCTCGCTCGTGCGACAAACTGGCCAGAGGCGGGCGCTGGTGCGAGCAGTTCGTTTCTGACCGGCGTGGCCCAGAGCCTGAAAGACGAGGCCGACATACCCGGCGCCGAGTCGGGTCGCTCCGACAGAACCACGGATGACGGGCCGTGCCGAAACGCCACCATCGCCGGGTAGAGGCAGGTGATGCGACGGTCAGGCGTGAGCCTGGTCAGTGTCCGCGTCTCCGCTTCGTGGCCGAGTCGCTCACTCGTTCGCCGCATCT
>JAEUJP010000684.1 GCA_016793725.1 Myxococcaceae bacterium
TCGCGCCGCACCCAATCAACTGAGGCTTACGCGCGCAGCCAGGCGACGCCGCGCAGAATCAGGTCGTTCACCACGGCGGCGACGTCTTGCGGAGTGCAGTTGAGGCGCGCCATCACGTCGCGCGGCAGGAGCTTCACCTCGCACAAGAGCTGCGCGATGGCCCGGTACTGCGGCGGCCCGACCGACGCGTACAGCTGGTACAGCTCGGGGTTCACGTCGAGCGCGGTCGCGCCGGCCTGCGCCTGGTCTCGCGCGCGCTTCTTCACCTCGTTCAGGTGCGCCGTCATGTACGCGAGCAGGTCTTCGGTGCCCTGCCCCCCGAACGACGACGGCAACGACTCGCCGCCGTACGCGAGGCTGCCTTCGATGCCCCGC
Organism: Myxococcaceae bacterium; assembly: GCA_016793725.1. Lineage (GTDB taxonomy): Bacteria > Myxococcota > Myxococcia > Myxococcales > Myxococcaceae > Xiheicaenimonas > Xiheicaenimonas phototrophica. The sequence continues at coordinate 376 of JAEUJP010000684.1, forward strand.
CCGGTCAGAAACGCGACGAGCGAGGCCTGCGGGTCGAGCGTCTGGTTCTCGACGCGCGCGATCGCGTGCGTGAGCTGGCCCGACGTGAAGTGCAGGCGAAACGTCGCCCACGCATCGGTCGCGTCGAGCCGCCCGGTGATGCGCTGCCGCGCGAGGGTGCGCAGCACCCACTGCGCCCCGAGGCTCGACAGGTTGACCGTCACGCTCGCGCCGCTCGCGACGAGGCGCTCGAAGCGGCGCCGCGGCTCGAGCAGCTCGCGCACCTGCACCTCGAGCGCGTTCATGCGCAGCGACTTCGGGTAGTACGCCTGCGCGCCCGCGTGCACGGCGCGCAGCGACTCGCGGTAGTCGTCGTGGCAGCTGAACAGCGCGACCGGGGTCTCGAGCGTGCGCGCGTCTTCACGCAGCACGCGCAACAGGCCCCAGCCGTCGAGGCGCGGCATGTTGAGGTCGGCGATCACGATCTCGAACGGCCGCTGGAGCAGCTTCTGCATCGCCTCGACGCCGTCGGCCGCCGTGTCGACCGGGTAGCCCTTCTTCGTGAAGTACGCCTGGAACAGCTTCGCCAGCGCCGGGTCATCGTCGACGAACAACACCTGCGTGTGCGAGTTGTCGGGCCCCGCCTCGGTCGCCGGCGCCGTCGCCGCGACCTGCTGCGGGTAGCTCGCTGGCAAAGGAGCCGTCGGAGCCGGCGCCGGAGCGGGCGCGGGCCTCGGCGCCGAAGGAGGAGGTGGCCCGCTCGGCGCCGCCGACAACATCGCCTGCGGCTCGAAGATGGGCTCGTCAGGCTCGCCGGCCCCCGACAGCGCGTCCCACTCGAACAGGCCGCCCGCGCCGTCAGCGCCCTCGCTGAACTGCCACGTACCCTGTTGAAACGCGCCCATCGCCGCGAGCGCCCCGGGCCCCTGCTGGCCGTTGAACCACGCGCTCTGCAGCACGCCCTTCACGAAGAACGCGCGCCCCTCGTTCGGAGCGCCGTCGTTCACCGACAGCGTGCCCGTGCGGTGCGCACGAATCAGGTGCTCGAGCAGGCCCTGCAGGTCTCGGCCCGTGCCCGACGCGCGCAAGACGCCGCGGCGCTCGGGCAGCTCGCGCGGCAAGAGCCGCAGCCGCGCCACGTGGAGGCGCGGCGAGAACGGCAGCTGGAGCAGCTCGACGACGCCCGTCTTCATGTGCCGCACGAACGCGGCCTCTCGCACGTCTTGGCAGAGCAGCACGATGGGCACCTGCGCGAACTGCGGCTGCCGCTCGAGCGTGGCGAGCAGGCGGCCGAGCGCGTCGCTGCCCAGCTCGGCGCGCACCCAGAGCAGCTGCGGGCCATAGCCCTTCAGCGCTTCGATGAGCGCGCGGCCCTCGAACGCGCACGCCTGCGGGTCGAGCCCCGCCGCGTCGAGCGTCATGGCGACCTGCTGGCCCGACGTCGGGTCGGGGTCGAGCACGAGAATGCGGAGGCCCTGACCGTGTGTCACTGCCGCCGAAGCCTAACCCGCCGGGGTTACGAGTCGAGCCCGCTGCCCACTGTCGTGAACACGTTGCGCGGCCCAGGGGGTGAGACCGAGAATGTGCGCCGTGCTCTCTCGCCGAGACCTCGCGAAGGTCGCTGCCGCCGCCGGCCTGTCGGCGTCACGTGGCTTCGGCCAGGCCTCGGGCCCGAAGGCGAGCCGCTTCATCGTCTTCTTCACGCCGAACGGCACGGTGCCGGCGCGCTGGCGCCCGACCGGCGGGGGCAGCACGTTCACGTTCGAGCCGGGCACCATTCTCGAGCCGCTCGCCGCGCACGCCGCAGACCTCGTCGTCGTCGAGGGGCTGAACTTCTTCGGCGCGAGCAACCACGAGGGCGGCATGGCCGCGATGTTGACGGGCACTCCGGGGGTCATGGGTGAGTCGCGCGGCATGTCGGTCGATCAGTTCGTCGCGGCCCGCCTCGCGGCGCCGACGCGCTTCCCCTCGCTCGAGCTCGGCGTCGCCACCAGCGCGTGGGGCGGCAGCACGCAGACGCGCATGTCGTACGCGGGGCCCGGCGTGCTGGTGACGCCCGATGATCAGCCTGCCCGCGTGCTCGAGCGCCTGTTCGGGCCGGCCATGCCCGTCGCCGGCGCCGACGTGAAGCTCGAGCGCCAGAAGGCCGTCATCGCGCTGAACCGGCGCCAGCTGCTGCGCCTTCGGGCCGAGTCGCCCGAGGCCGACCAGAAGCGCCTCGACCAGCACCTCGGGGCGCTCGACCGGCTCGAGCAGCGGCTCGCTCCGGGGTCGACGCCGATGACGGCGGGCTGCGCACGGCCGACGTTCGCGCCCATCGCGAACCACGGCGCCTATTCGGCGTTTCCCGAGGTCGGCGCCGCGCAGCTGTCGCTGGCGGTCGCCGCGCTCGCCTGCGACCTGACGCGCGTGGTCTCGCTGCAGTGGAGTCACACGGTCTCGCCGGTCGTCTTCTCGTGGCTCGGGCAGACCGAGGCGCACCACGAGCTGTCGCACATGGCAGACCAGGACGCCGCCGGCGTCGGCCGCTTCGTGACGGCCGAGCGCTGGTTCGCGACGCAGTTCGGGCTCTTGCTCGATGCGCTGAAGGCCACGCCCGACCCGCTCGGCGGTGGCTCGCTGTTCGATACGTCGCTCGTGCTGTGGTGCAAAGAGATGGGCGACTCGCGGCTGCACGTCTGCGAGGCGGTGCCGATGGTGCTCTCGGGCAAGGCGAACGGCGCCCTGCGCCTCGGCCGGTACCTGCGCACGGGCGGCGAGCCACACCAGAAGCTGCTCGTCTCGCTGTGCCACCTGATGGGCCTCGACAACGCCTCGTTCGGCGACGCGTCGAAGAGCACCGGGCCGCTGGCGGGGCTCCTGTGAGGGCGCAGCGACCGCGAATGTGGCTGTCGAACAGCCGTACCGTTCGACGGCCTGATGAGCAGCGAAGCCCGAACTGGAAACCTGTGAGGGCGCAGCGACCGCGAATGTGGCTGTCGAACAGCCGTACCGTTCGACGGCCTGATGAGCAGCGAAGCCCGAGCTGGAAACCTGTGAGGGCGCTCCGCGTGGCCGTGTTGTTGGCGCTCGCCTGCACCGGCGAGGTGCGCGTGCCGCCGAAGACAGAGGCTCCGGGCGATGGGCCCCACGCGGTCGACTGTGAGGCGGGCACCCGACCTCCTCGCCGGGTGCGCCGGCTGACGCGCGCCGAGCTCGAGACCTCGGCCTCGGCGGTGACGGGCACGAGCGCAGCGCTCGCCGCAGACCTGCCGCCCGACGCCGTGGCGCTGGGCTTCGACACGCTCGCCGAGCACCTCACCGTCGGGCCGCTGTTCGCCGAGCAGCTGATGACGGCGGCCGAGCGGCTCTCGGCCGGCATCGCCGCGCAGCCCGCGCGCTGGGGCGGGTGCACCGACGTCGGGGCGACCTGCCGCGACACCTTCATCGCCACGCTCGGAGCGCTCGCGTTTCGCCGCCCCGTCACCGCACCCGAGGTGCAGGAATACGGCCAGCTCTTCGAGCTCGCCAAGGGCGACGGCTTCGGCGCCGCAGCCGAGTACGTCGCCGGCGCGATGTTGCAGTCGCCGTTCTTCGTCTACCGCACCGAGCTCGGCCGGCCGGCGGCGACCGGCACGTCCTGGGAGCTCACCGGCCCCGAGCTCGCGCAGGCGCTCTCGTTCTTCATGACGGGCGGGCCACCCGACGACGTGCTGCGCGCGCTCTCGGCCCAGGGCTCGCTCGCCGACCCCGCGGTGCGAAGGGCCGAGGCGACGCGGCTGCTGGTCACCGCAGCGGGCCAGCGCCAGCAGGGCGACTTCGTCGAGAAGTGGCTGGGCTTGGACGTCATCGGCATCGTGCAGAAGGCCGGGCCTCACGCCGCCGCGTTCGACGCGACGGTGCGCGACGCGATGCGAGCCGAAGCGCGCACGCTCCACCACGGGGCGATGTCGCTCGGCTACTCGGCGCTCATGAGCCCCCAGGCGAGCGCCGCCTCGCCGAGCCTGCTCGCGTACTACGCCGACGCGGCGCCGCGGGGGCTGCTCACGCTCGGCGCGCTGATGAGCGTGTACGGCAAGACCGAGGGCTCGGCGCCGGTGCAGCGCGGCGAGGTGATTCGCGAGCGGGTGCTGTGTGAAGAGCTGCCGCCGCCGCCGCCCGGCGTCGATGCGCAGCCCCCCGCGCCGGTGCCGGGCACGACGGCGCGGCAGCGCTACGCGGCGCACGAGGCCCAGGCGTCGTGCAAGGTGTGTCACGAGCGCATCGACCTCATCGGCTTCGGCCTCGAGCACTACGACGGCTTCGGCAGGTGGCGCGCCACGGAGGCCGGCGTGACCATCGACTCGAGCGGCACCGTGGTCGACCTCGACGGCGCCGACGCGCCGTTCGACGGTGCGGCCGGGCTCGCGGGGCTCTTGTCGGCGTCGACGCAGGCGCGCGACTGCTATGCGCGGCAGTGGGTGCGGTTCGGGCTCGGCAGCACGGCAGACCACGACGGGTTCCGCTGCGTATCGCGCGAGGCTGAAGCCGCGCTGTCTTCGGGCAGCGTGCCGCTGGGCGAGGCGTTGTTCGCGGTGGTGGCGGCGCCGGGGTTCGCGCTGCGTGAGGCGCCGGCGGTGGCGCCGGTGTTGCCGTCGGAGCCGCCGTTCATGGTGGCGCCGGCCGATGCGGGCACGGGCATGCCTCCGGTCGGCGTGGGCGGGCTGACGGTGACGCGGCGGTCGAACTCCGACTGGCCGACGGGGTTCTGCGAAGACGTGACCGTGACGAACACGACGGCTCAGCCGGTCGACTGGCAGGTGGAGCTGGCGGTCTCAGGCACGGTGACGCAGTCGTGGAACTCGAGCTACTCGGTGACCGCGCAGGGCGTCGTGTTCGTGGGCGCCGCGTGGAACCGCACGGTCGGCCCCGGCGCGAGCGCGGCGTTCGGTTACTGCGCGAACAAATAGACGTTCACCTCATGGCGAGCAGCACGTGCTCGCGGCGCGCCTCGAGAAACCGAACGCCCGGCGACAGCGTGACCCAGAACAGCCCGGCGCCCGCCGCGAGCACCGCGAGGCCCCACGGCACGAGCAGGCCCGGCGCGTACTCGAGCACCGCCCAGTGCGTCGACCCGAGCGCGCCGGTGATGGCGAGCGTGCCGAACAGGTTCACGAGCACGACCGGCAGCGGCGCCGCCGAACCGCGCATGCCGCTGCGCGACAGCGTGCGCGGCCACACCACCGAGATGAACCGACCCACCGACGCCATCACCAGGTTCACGGCGAGAAAGACGCACAGCCCGGCGATGCACTCGTCGAGCGCCTCTTCGCGCACGAGGCGCAAGAACAGCGTCAGCACGATGCCCTCGACGAGGGCGAGCGACAGCACCGCCACGTGTTTGCCGAGCACCAGCGCGCGCGTCGACAGCGGCATGCGAAAGAGCTCGCCGACGGCCGGCCCATCGAACCCGAACAGGTTGAAGTGAAACTGCACGGCCCCGAGCGCGGCGTACATGAACACGGCGAGCGACGTGCGCTGCACGCCCAGCGAGAGCTGCACGATCCACGGCACCATCACCATCGCGAACAACGGCGCGATGAGGCTGTAACGCCCCACCGGCGTGCGGAACAGCGTCGCGAAGTGCAGCCGTGCGACCCCGGCCGCCGGCGAGGTGAACGACCACAACCCCGTCTCGCGCTCGGTCGCCACCGACGCATGCGCCGTCTGCTCGCGCGACATCACCCACGCGCCGACC
>JAEUJP010000688.1 GCA_016793725.1 Myxococcaceae bacterium
CGGCCGTGCTCGCCCTCACGCTCGCCGCGCTGCTCGGCGCCGGCTACGTCAACGACCCCCTGACGGCGCCGGCGCACCCGCAGCGCACCGGCTCGCGCGGCGGCACGTTCGCCGCCGACGGCTGGACGGTGACGGGGGAGCCCGACGCCGTCTGGTACCGCATCGACGACGCGCTGGCGGAGGCGCCCAGCCAGGTCTCGGTCTCGGGCCTCGAGGTCGGCACCAGCCTCGACGGCGTCGACCACGACATCGTCACCGTGTACCAGGAGGTGACCGATCGCACGGAGCCGATTCCCTACTCGCCGTGGTTCCGCAACAACGACTTCAAGCTGTTCTTCCGCATCTTCGGCTCGCAGGAGGCGCCCCCGCGCCCCGGCGCGTGGAAGGTCGAGCTCGCCTCCTGCCCGCGCGGAGCGCCCTGGCACCACGACACGCCGTGCCCGCCGGGCTGCGGCATGTCGGGCATCGGCTACGCGAACGGCGCGGCGGCCGACGTCGGCTGGGACCCGGCGCGCGCGTACCGCATCGCGATGTGGTGGGGAAACGGCGTGATGGCGTACTCGCGCGACGGCGTGATGCTGGGGTCGATCTCGTACCCGGGAACGTACGCGCCGCAGCCGCTGATCGTGCGCTTCGGCTCGCCGCGCCACGACGGCGTCTTCCCCGGCCAAGCGAAGATGCCGCTCGGCATCAAGCTGAAAGATGTCGTCGTCACCGGCACGGCCGGCATGCGCACGCCGGTCTGCGGAGCTGCGCCGCCGGATGCCGGCACTCCACCGGCCGACGCGGGCACCACCGGCCCCGGCACGATCGAGCTCGCGGTGCTGCACGACGTGACCGCCGCCGCGTGGGAGCCCGGCGTCTTTCCCGACCCGATGGATCTCAACGTCGAGGGCCCCGCGACGCCGCAGGCGGTCGCCTACCTGCGCTTCGCACCGATCGCCGGCTCCGTTCGCCGCGCTGTGCTCAAGCTCCGCTCGCACGCGTACCCCTCCGCCGCCGGCGGCTCCGGCGAGGTGTGCGCCGCCGCGGACGCGAGCTGGAGCGAGAGCACGATGACGTGGGCGAGCCGCCCCGCGTTCGGCGCCTGCGCCGGTGCCGTCACCGCCGTCGACCCCGACGCCGAGGTGTCGTGGGACATCACCGCGCTCTACCTCTCGGCGGCGCCCGCCAGCCTCGCGATCGTGTCGCGCGACCCGAACGGCGCGCACTTCCTCTCGAAGGAGGCCGGAGGCCTGGCGCGCGGGCCGAGGCTCCTCGTCGACGTCGTCGACGCGACCGCCGGGGGGAGCGGCGGAGGCTCCGGCGGCGGTTCGGCAGGCGGCCCAGCCGCAGGCGGAGGCAGCAGCCCGGCCGGCGGAGCAGGAGGCGGCGCGGCAGGCGGCGCCTCCGCGAGCATGTCGGCCACCAGCGGCTGCGGCTGCAGCAGCCAGAGCGGCAGCTTCGCGCTCTGGCTGCCGCTCATCGCCGCGGCGCTACGCCGAGCGCGTCAGCGCCGGTGATTGCAGGTCGTGCCGCCCGCGCACTCGCACTTCTTGCACGCGCACGGCTCTTCCCCGCAGCTGCAGGCCTTGACCTGGCACGCGCGGCCACAGGCGCACTTCCCGTCAACGTCCTTCTTGCACGCGTCGCACTTCCCCCCTGCGCAGTCGCAGGTGGGCTGCGCCTTGGCGGACGAGGTCTGACCAAACGCGGCAGGGCCGAACAGACAGACGCACAACGACAGCACTCGAAGCATGACTCTTCTCCTTGAAAGGGGGTGAAGCGGAACGACGTGAACGTCCTCGAAGCTGCGCGCGGCGCCTTGCGCGCCGGGCTCAGATGACGAGCGTTCGCAGCCTCAAGAACAGCCGCCCCGGGTGGGGCGGGTCGCCGTCGTGAACCGGGCTTGCTCGCGCGGGCGCTCGCTGCTGCAGGGGCGAGCTGCCGGGGACGATGGCCACGAGCACCCGGCGCGGGGCCTCCTCGCGGCTGCGGCGAACTACACCTTCGCCGGGCCGGCTCGACTCGACGTGCACGCAGCAGTCGATCGGCTCGAGCGCCGCCGTCTCGGGTCCCGGGCAGTCGCACCCCGGCACGAGCTCGCCGGTCACGCCGCAGAACGTGAGCGTGCCGTCGAACGCCGCCTGCGTCGCGAACGCGACGACGATGCTGCCGATGAGCGCGCTGCGTGGCACGGATGCGAGGCTACCTGCGCCGCCGCGGGCGACCTTGACCCTGGTCAAGACGGCTCGACGTGCACGATGACCTCGGCCACCTCGGGGAAGCGCCTCATCAGCGCGGCCTCGAGCTCATGGGCGATCGCGTGCGCCGCCTCGAGCGCCGTCTCGGCCGCCACCACTACGGTAAGGTCGACGAACACCGCGCCGCCGTGCCCGCGGCTGCGCACCTGCCGCACCGCGAGCACGCCCGCGACCGCGGCGCCCGCGGCTTCGACCTCGCGTGCGTCGAGGCGGGCTGCGTCGACCAGCGCCCCGATCGCCTCGCGCACGATGCGCCACGCCACCAGCGTCACCACGACCATGATGCCGAGCGCCACCACCCCGTCGGCCCTCGTCACGCCGAAGCGCACGAGCACCAGCGACGCGAGCACTGCGAGCGACACCAGTGCATCCGACAGCGTGTGCTGCGCGTCGGCCGCCAGCAGCGGGCTGTTCAGCTCGCGGCCGAAGCGTCGCTCGACCGCGCTCACCGCGAGGTTGACCGCCAGCGTGCCCCCGGTCACCGCGATCATCGCGGGGGTCGCCTGCGGCCGCGCCTCGCCGGTGAGCGCCCCGTACGCCATGTGCCCGAGCCCGACGGCGGCGGCCCCGACCATGCCGCCGATCGCCAGCGACGCGACGGCCTCGAACTTGCCGTGCCCGTAGGGATGCTCGGCGTCGGGCGGGCTCGCCGCTACCGTCATCGCCACCAGCCCCACGACATTCGATGCGCCGTCGAGAAGCGAGTGCAGGCCGTCGGCGGTCAGCGACGCCGAGCCGCCCCAGACGCCCAGCGCGAGCTTCGCGGCGGCGACGCTCCAATTCGCGGCGAGGATCCACAGCAGCACCCGGCGCACCTTCGCGGCGCGCCGGGCCACGCGATCACGCATGCAGGTACTGCCCTCCGTCGACGCGCAGCACCTCGCCCGTGATGCTCCTCGCGGCGTCCGACAGCAGGAACAGCACCGCGTGCGCGACGTCGCCGGCCTCGGCGAGCCGACCCAGCACCGCCTGGTCGCGCGCCGCGCCCACCGCCTCGGCCGGCAACGAGCGCGTGAGCTCGGTCATGACCATGCCGGGCGCGACGGCGTTCACGGTGATGCCCTTCGGCCCGAGCTCGCGCGCCGCCGTCTTCGTGAGCCCGACCAACCCGGCCTTCGCCGCCGTGTAGTTCGCCTGGCCGAACTTCCCGCGCAGCGCGTTGATGCTGCTGATGTTCACGATCCGCCCGTGCCGCGCCCTCGCCATCAACCCCGCCACTTCGCGGAGCACGTAGAACGCGCCGCTCAGGTTCACGTCGAGAACCTCGCTCCACTCAGCGTCGGACATCTTCAGCAGCGACCGGTCGCGGGCGATGCCCGCATTGTTGACGAGCAGCGACGTGGCCGGCGGCAGCGCCGCGATGCCCGCCCGCACCTGCGCCGCGTCCGAGACGTCGACCCGTCGAAACGAGAAGGCCGCACGCGGGTCGTCGCCGACGTCGAACACGTGCACGCGCGCGCCGGCGTCGACGAGCGCGTCCGCGATGCACCGCCCGATGCCCCGCGCCCCACCGGTGACCAGGGCGGTGCGGCCCTTGAAGCTCACGCCAGCATCCAGGGCCAGTTGCCGCTGATCGCGCAGTACGTCAGCCGCGCCGACGCCATCGAGCCCGCGAAGCCGGCCGAGAACGAGTCGCAGCCGGTGAGGTAGAGCCCCGCGATCTTCGTCTGCGGCCGCAGCCAGTGGGTGTGCTTCACGAACCGGTCGCCCGAGGGCTCGAGCCCCAGCGAGCAGCCGTGCCACGCGCGCGGGTTGCACCCCATCGGCACGCCCGACAGCACGTACGCCGGCGTCTTCCCTTTCAGCTGCGGCATGTACCGATGCACGATCTTGAGCAGGTTGTCGCGCACCGCGGCCTTCAGCTCGGCGTCGAACGCCTTGTCGGTGCGCGAGCGGCTCACCCAGTCGGCCGGCGCCTCGGCGAGCGCGATCACCGTCGACTTGTTCGGGTAGCGCTGCGCGTAGACCGGGTCGCGGGCCGACGGAGACAGCACGTAGCCGCCCATGCCCTCGAACCTCATCTTACCCTTGTACTGCTCGTCGGCGAGGCTCAGGTCGTACGGGTCGACGCCGTCGTACGTCGGCATGTGCCAGATGATCTCTTTCGGCAGATCGATCGCCTCGGAGTAGCCGAGGAACAGGTACAGGTGCGCGGGGCTCGGCTGGATCTGCTCCAGCCTCTCCGCGTAGCCGTGGCGCACCGCAACCTCGGGGTCGACGAG
>JAEUJP010000705.1 GCA_016793725.1 Myxococcaceae bacterium
GCGCTGCGCTCGATCTCGCGTTCATCGTGCAGGCCGCACGAATTCTGCTGTGAGGTTGCGCAAGAACGGGGACAGGCTACTTTTTTGCGCAACCCGCTCGGGAGCGCTGCAACCGTCGTTGCTCGGTGCTGGGGCCGTCGACGTTGCGCAAAAAAGTAGCCTGTCCCCTTTATTGCGCAACTACGCGCACTCGACGCGCACGGTCTCGATGATGGTCGTCATCGCCTTCTTGACCACCTCGACGTCGGGGTCACGCACGATCACGTAGCCGTCACCCTCGTAGCTGTCTGACTTGTGCGCGCCGACCTGCGGCAGCCGGGCCTCGACCACCCAGCGCCCGACCTGAGCGTTCGCTTGATCGACGTTCGCCACGCGCGTGATGCGGCCCCGCCCCATGCCGCGCAGGTACGCGACGCCCACCGAATATTTGCGCTCGTACGGGCCATCGAACGCGTCGTCGACGGTCGCCCGCGCCCACGCCCGGTACATGTCGACGTCGTGCGCGTACGAGTTCGCGAGCACGAAGTGCGCACCCGGCGGCCGCGCCGCGATCTCGCCGATCGCGAGCGACCCATCGTTGCGGCGAAACCACTCCATGTGCGTGAAGCCCGTCTGCAGCCCGAGCGCCTTCACCGCGCGCACGCCGAGCCCACACGCATCGGCGTACTCGGGCCCGTTCATCACCTTCGGCCAGACGACGACCCACTGAATCCACGGGGTCTCCATCACCTCGAGCGGCGTCGGGTAGTAGCGCGACACCGACTGAAACTTCACCTGCCCGTCGATGGTGATGGTGTCGAAGCTGTGCTCGCGCGCCTTCAAGAACTCTTCGGCGAGCGCAGGCCGCTCGGGCGAGGCGCCGATGGCACCGAAGGCGCCGCGCAGCTCCTCCATCGAGTTGAGGCGCCAGGTCGCCTTGCAGCCCATGCCCGCGGGCGGCTTCACGACGATGGGGAAGCCGACCTCGGCCGCGAAGGCCTCGGCGTCGGCGAACGTGCGCAAGAGCTTGTGCCGCGCGCACGGCAGCCCGTGCCTGCGCAGCTCGTCTTTCATGCGCGCCTTGTCGCGAAACAGGTCGGCCGTGGCCGCGTCGGTGCCGGGCACGCCGAGCGCGGTGCGCAGCTCACCGAGCTGCACCTGCAGCGGCTCGAGAATGCCGATGACGCGGTGAATCTTGCCGTGGTGCTTCTCGAGCAGCCGGCCCGCCTCGATGAGCTGGCGCGTGTCGAGCCCGTCTTTCACCGTCACGACGTCGGCGTAGACGCCGGGCTCTTTCGTGGGCTCCTGCACGATGCCGAGCAGCCGCACGTCTTTGAGGCCGGCGGCCGCGCGCGCGAACCGCATGGTCGCCTCGAGGGGAAACGGTGCCACGAACACGACATTGCGCATGCCGCTGCTCATAGAGTGCCCCCATGTGGAAAGGGAAGCCCGACGTACGCAAGGCGCTGTTCGGCGGCCGCGGCACCGTGAAGGTCTGGGCGCTCGGCGCGGGGCCCGAGCCCTTCACCGCCCTGCTCGGCTGCGAGCTGTCGCCGCGCGGCTCGGTCGGGCCACACGCGCAGGAAGACTGCGGCGAGGTGGTGGCGGTGCTGGCTGGCCGCGGCGCCGCGAGCGTCGACGGCGTCGTGCACCCGCTCGCGCCGGGCGCCGTCGTCGAGCTGCCGCTCGGGTCGGTGCTGACGCTCGAGAACACCTCGAGGGTGAACAAGCTGCGCTACCTCATCATCAAGGCCCGCGCGGGCTGACCCCGCGGCTCGCGACGCGGGCCCGAGTGATGCTACGCACGCGGGCATGCGCGCAATGGTGGGGTGCCTGCTGATGCTGGCCTGCGGTCGCACCGTCGTCGATGAGCTCCCGCCCGCCGGGGGCGGCTCTGGAGGCTCGACCGCCACCGCCGGTGGCAGCGGCGGGTCGGGCCCGACGCGCTGCGTGCCCGGCAGGGTCGAGGCGTGCGCGTGCCTCGGGCAGGCCGCGATGGGCGTTCAGACGTGCAACTCGGCCGGCATCTTCGGCACCTGTCAGTGCCCCGCGACGACGTGTCAGCCCGGCGAGACGTTCGCGTGCGCGTGCCCGAACGGCAGCGCCGGCACCCGCGCGTGCGGCAGCATGGTGTGCACGGGCTGCACCCCCACGAGCGGGCTTGACGCGTCGACCCCCGGCCCCGACGGGGGCGCGGGCCGCGCCGACGGCGGCGTGGTGCTCTACGCCGGCACCGACACGCTGGTCGACCTCTTCCCCGTGAGCGGGGGCCTCATCGTCGTTCGCAGCACGACGCTGCAGCTGCTCGACGTGAACGGCGCCGAGGTGACGCGGGTCGACTCGCCGCGCGAGATCACCTCGGCGGCCTTCGACGGCACGCTGCTCGGCGTGGCCGACCGCGCGATGCTCACCGTCTACGACACCGCGCTCACGTCGCTGCGCTCGACGAACCTCATCGACGTCTGCGCCTCTTCGGTCGCGGTGAGCGGCTCACGCTTCGTCTGTGGCCCCGACTACGACTGGGATCGCATCTTCTCGACGTTCGACATGACCACCGGCATGCAGCTTCGCCGCGGCCCGAACAAGTACACGTACAACGGCGTGCCGATGCGGCGCGTGCCGGGCACCGACGACTTCGTGACCGTGACGACCAGCCTGAGCCCGTCGGACTTTCACCTCTACCGCGTGGCCGCCGACTCGAGCGTCGCGTTCATGGGTGAGTCGCCGTACCACGGCGACTTCGCCGCCTCGATGGTGTTCGCGTTCGATCGCACGCCCGCAACCCGGCTCATCAATCAGCAGGGCGTCATCTTGCGCATCTACGACACGAACTGCATGCCCTCGACGAACGGCCAGGGGTGTTTCATTCGTGACGGCAACCTCGGCACGCTGCCGAACCAGAAGAGCTTCCTCGCGATGACCGAGACCGGCGACGGCACGATCTACGGCATCGTCGACCGGGGCTCGGGCTCGTTCTTCGACGCCGCGTGCAAGATGGGCTGCGACGTTCAGCGCATCGACTTCGACGCCCGGGTCGTGCGCGGCCAGGTCTCGTGGGCGGCCGAGGTCGCCCGAATCGTCGCGGCGAAGTACGACCCGTACCGGCAGCAGCTGGTGGTCGGGTACCTGCGCCCCGGCGCTTCGCACAACACGTTCAACGGTTTCCAGATCGTCGGCTTCCGGCCCTGAGTAGGCTCACGACCCCATGAAGGTCGTCTTCCTCGCCTGCAGCTACCCCCCCGAGATGCAGCAGTACACCCGCGGCCTCGCCGAGGTCGGCGCCACCGTCTACGGCGTCGGTGACCAGCCGGCCGCCGCGCTGCCGCAGTCGCTGAAGCAGTACCTCACCGACTACCTGCAGGTGCCGCGGCTGCTCGACGAAGACGACGTCGTCGCGCGGGTCAGCGCCTGGCTGCGCGGCCGCGAGGTCGACAAGGTGCTCGCCAACTGGGAGGTCATGGTGCTCACCGCCGCGCGCCTGCGCGAGAAGCTCGGCCTGCCGGGCATGAGCTACGACACGGTGCGGGGCTTTCGCGACAAGCAGCTGATGAAAGAGCGCGTGCGGGCCGCGAAGCTGCGCACGCCGCACTCCGAGCGCGTGTTCACGGTGAGCGATGCGCGCAAGGCGGCCGAGAAGCTCGGCTACCCGCTGGTGCTGAAGCCGATCTCGGGCGCGGGCAGCGCCGACACCTACCGCGTCGCCGACCCGAAGCAGCTCGAAGACGTGCTGGGCAAGATGGGTCACGTCAAAGAGGCGAGCTGCGAAGAGTTCATCACCGGCGAGGAGTACACCTTCGACACCGTCTGCATCGGCGGCAAGCCGGCGTACATGAACGTGGCGCAGTACCTGCCGCCTCCGCTGATCGCGCGCAGCGAAGAGTGGGTCAGCCCCGTCATCATCACGGTGCGCGACATGGAGCAGCCGAAGCTGCAGGCCGGCATCACGCTCGGCAAGGGCGTGCTCTCGGCGCTCGGCATGGGCGACGGCTTCACGCACATGGAGTGGTTTCGGAAGCCCGACGGCGAGGCCGTGTTCGGCGAGATCGGCTGCCGGCCCGGCGGCGCGTGCCTGGTCGACCAGATGAACTACACGGGCGACATCGACCTCTTTCGCGAGTGGGCGCGCGCGGTGGTGTGGGGCAAGTTCGAGGCTCCGACGGCGCGCAAGTACAACGCGGCGATCATCTTCAAGCGCGCGCTCGGTCGCGGCCGCATCACGCGCATCGAGGGGCTCGGCGAGTTCTTGCGCGCGTATGGGCAACACGTCGTCGAAGAGAAGCTCTTGAGGCCCGGCACCCACCGCAGAGACTGGAAACAGACGCTGCTCTCAGACGGGCACATCATGCTGCGGCACCCTGACTGGCAGAAGACGTACGACATGGCGTTCGACGCCGCGACGCACATCAAGCTGTACGCTGAGTGAGGGTCCGCGCTCGCCTGCCGGCGAGCGGGCGGCAGAGCACCGAGACGACATTTCCTTGCTGGCCCGCCCGCAAATGGGCGGAGGTCAGGCGCTCTGCGACGCCGCGCCGAAACTTCCGTCGAAGGTGGCCGAAGTCTCGATGCTCCCGAACGCGGTCACGAAACGGGTGGCCGCTGTGCGGGCGCCGAGAGGTCGAGGGCGTCGACGTGGCAGGGTTCAGGGTCGCGCGTCCGTCGGTAAACGCTGACGCGTGGCGTGAGCACCAATCGTGGCCGGGCACCGGCAGCGCTCACAGCGCAACGAAGCGCTGCCGGTGCCACAGAACGGCTTCCCGCGCCAGGCCCACCCACTGTCGCCTGCTGGCTGTCGCGACGTGCGCGGCCCCTGCGCAGCCCGAAGGGCGCCGTCAGGCGCGGCGAAGCCGCTGCGCGGAGCGGGCCGCCGGCGGAGACGAGCACTCCCTCACGGGCACGAAAAGTACACGGTCTCGCCCGCGCCATCGCCCTGGTCGAACATCCACGTGCCGTCAGCCAGGTACGTCACCTTGCCCACCGGCCCGGCCTTCGCGCCCTCTGCCTGCGCGCGCTTCACGGCCTCGGCCATCGTGCACTTCCACGGCGGCAGCGCCTTCTCACGGCAACCGTCCGACGACGTCGTCACGAACGTCTCGACGCTCTTCGCCTTCACCACCACGTACACCTTGCAAGCGATCTCTTGATCGCGCGCCGGCAGCCGCCCGTCGACCTTGCTGCGCGACGGCGAGCGAAAGAAGTAGTTCGCCTCGTACGCGGGGCTCAAGGCCAGGTTCGCGGTGCCGTCGGGCCCGACGCCCTCGACGTCCATGTTGATCAGCACCGCGTCGCTCATCATCTCGAGCGCCTTCTCTTTCGCCTTCGGCAGGTAGCCGAACAGCTCGAACCGCTTCGCGTCGAAGTCGGGCGGCGTCGTCTTTCGATCTCGGCCCGTCTCGATCATCGTCACGCCGTTCTGCGGCTTGCGCGGCTCGGGCTCGACGGGCTTCACCGGCTCGGGCGCACGAGGCACCGGCTTCGGCTTGTTCTTCGCGACCTGCTGAACCGCGGGCGGCGGTGGCGGCGGCGGCTCAGCGACCGGCGGCGACGGCGCCACCGGCTCGGGCGGCAACGGCACCTCGGGCGCCGGCTTCGGCTTCTCGGGCGGCACCTCGATCACCAGCGGCGGCTCGCCCGCCGGCTTCCACGTCATCAGCGCGGCCACCGTCACCCCGAACGTCAGCAACGCGAGCACCAGCGCGACCAGCGGCAGCCGTGAACGCCGAGGCGCCGGCGACGGCTCGGGCGCCGCCAGCGCCGGCGTCGCCACCGCGCCCTGCTCCTTTCGCGTCGGCGTGTACAGCGCCGCGGGAGGCGCCACCGCCGGCGCCGGCGCCACCGCCCCCTCGAGCTCGGGCAAGAGCGCCCGCAGCGCCTCGGCCATCTCGCCCGCCGACT
>JAEUJP010000731.1 GCA_016793725.1 Myxococcaceae bacterium
CTACGTGATCACGAACCGGCCCGGCGAGCTCAGAGATCGACGCCGAGCATGAAGTTGCCGGCGACCACCGACGGCACCTTGCGCTCGACGCCGTTGTCGTCGCGGAAGCTGCCGATCAGCGTGTACGAGACCTCGGCGCCGAGCATGAACGGCGAGGCGACGAACCGCAGGCCGCCATAGAAGCGGTTGTGGGTGTTCGACCCGGCCGAGACGCTCTCGAAGACGTAGATGTCGCGAAACTGATCGTCGCGGGTCTCTGACTTCGCGAGGCTGCGCGCCGGGTCGAAGTCGACGGGGTTCGAGCTCGCGCCGACGAACATCAGGTTCCACCCCGCGTACGGGGTGAGCGTCACCATGCCGCCGAGCGCGAACTGCTTGCCGACGCTGACGTCGAGGCCACCGGTGGTGACGTCGAAGTCGCGGCTGTTGATGAGCTTCGACACGCGCCCGCCGACGGCGATGTCTGGCAGGTAGGTGAAGCCCTCGTTGATGGCCCACTTCAGCTCGACGGTGCCCATGAACATGCGGCTCTTCTCGAGCCAGCCGACGCGGCCGCCGAGCTCGAACGAGTAGGGCAGGCCCTTTCGAATGTGCACCGACGGTATGACGACGGGGCCCGAGATGCCGTTCTGGTAGCCGCTCGCGCCGCAGGGCGCCGAGGCGTCGCAGAGCGAGGCCTGCTGCGTGGGGAAGGTGACGCCGCCTGCGCCGGTCGGGTCTTCCGAGATCTGCACCACCGACGCCTCGATCGCGAACGCGAAGCCGGCGTGGCCGAGCGTCTCGGGAGGCATCAGCGTCGCGGCGGTCAGCGCCGCGGCGAGCTGGCGCACGAAGACGCGGAAGTTGCCGTTCGCGGTCGCTCGGAAGTTGGTGCCGCCGGGTACGCCGGCGCATGGCATGCCGCTCAGCTCACCGCACTGCGGGTTGCCGAGCTTGTAGAGGCGAAAGTCGTACGGGTCGGCCGACGCCACGGTGGCGAAGGTGAGCAGGACGAGCGCTGTAGACCGCAACACGGCGGCTGACGCTAGCCGCGAGGCCCCAACCGATCAATTTCTTAAGGCTTGGCGGTCGAGGCTTCTTGCATCTTCTGCGCGACCGCGACGGGGCGGCGGCGAACGAGCACGGTCTTGCGGCCGAGGAACTCCTGGCTCTCGCGGGCGAAGACGGTGACGTAGTTGTTGCCCTCTTTGAGCGTGAAGTCGGTGGTGAACTTCATCTTGCCCTCTTCGGCGGGGTCGGCCGCGCGAAAGAAGACCTTCTGGTCGTTCACGAGCACGTAGGCGTCGAGCAGCACGGGGCTGTTGATGACGGCCGAGAGGGTGAAGCGGTCGCCGTCGGTGACGACGCCGCCCGCCTGCGGGTCGACGCTGAGCGAGATCTGGGGCGGCTCACGCATGGCGACGTAGGCGACGTCTTTTGCGGGCGCCGCCTTCGCGCCCTTGGCGTCTTTCACGTCGGCGAGGCGCACGAAGGCCACGCGGTCGGAGTCCCACTGAATCACCGAGACCTGGCCGCCGCGCGCCACCTCGTTGAACACGCCGCCCTTCGGCAGGCGCGCGATGGGCTTCGCGTTGGGGTCGGCGTTCGGCAACAGGTCGGTCTTGTCGCCGAGCTTCACGGTGCCCTTCTTCACCTCGAACGCGACCGGCGGAGCGTCGTCGCTCGCCACGGGGATGCTGAGCTTCTCGGCCGTGTACTCTTCGAGCGGCTCGTCGATGACGGCCATGCGCAGGGGGAAGTCTTTGCCCTTCCACCCGCGCTTCACCTGCAGGTTGAAGCGCGCCGTCTTCGTCTCGCCGGGCCCGAGCTCGCCGAGCTTGAAGCGGCCCTTCTCGATGAAGATGTTCTGATCGCCGGCGTTCTTGATGGTCGCAAAGGTGTCTTGCGCCTTGCCGCTGCCGACGTTGGTGACGTCGAGCAGCAGGGTCATCGACTCGCCGCGCTGCACGAGGCCGTCGCCGTTGCAGCCGTCGCAGTTGTCGAGCACCTGGTAGTTGAACGCGAACGACGGGCGCACGGCCTCGACGAACGAGAGCTCGCCGGTCACGCCGTCTTCGAGCACGCGCTGGTCGTCTTGGAACTTCACGGTCACGCCGTCGCGCCGCGAGATGAGGTCTTTCGGCATCTTGACCGCGACCGTCCAGCTCTTCTTTTCGCCGGGCTTCAGCGCACCGAAGAGGAACTCGCGGCGGTCGAGCCAGCCGTTCTCGCTCTCGGTCCACGCGCGGAGGCGCTTGATGGGCTCGCTGCCCTTGTTCTCGGCCGTCACCTCGAGCTGCACCGTCTCGCCCGCCGCGATCTTCTTGTCGGCGCCGGGCTTCAGCGTGCCGATGAGCTGAACGTTCTTCGGGCTCTCGCCCTTGCTCCAGTCGATGCCGAGCGCGCCGATGGCGGCGGCGATGCGCTCTTCTTCACTCTTGGTGCGGTCTTGAACGAACGCCTTGCCGCCCTCGAGCATCTTGTCGCGGCGGGTGAAGGGCGCGGTGAGCACGTAGTCGCGCGCGAAGTTCACCTCGAAGTCTTCGCGCACCTCGTCTTGAGACTCGGCGTCGAGCTGATCGTCGAGCTCTTCGGGGGCCTCGTCGATGTCGGTGAGGGGGTTCTTGCCGGGCTTCTTGCCCTTGCCGTCTTTGGCCGCGTCTTTGAGGGCCGCTTCCTTCTGCTTGTCTTCCTTCTTCTCGGCGGCCTCCTTCGCGACCTTCTCTTTTTCAGACTCCTTCAGGTACTTGAGCGACATCGACGGCTTCTCGCGGAGCACGAGGTCTTCGCGCTTCTTCACGGCCGTGGCGTTCGAGGGGTTCGAGAAGTGATGATCGAGGTCGGCTTCGCCCATGGTCTTGCGCGGAGCAAAGAGGTCGATGCGGTCTTTGGTGACGCGGGTGGGGATCAGCTCGATGTCGGGCACGATGCCGACCTCTTGAATCGAGATGTCGCCGGGCGTGAGGTACTTCGCGATGGTGAGCTTGAGCGCGCTCTCGTCGGGGAAGTCGTAGAGCACCTGCACCGAGCCCTTGCCGAACGTCTGGCGGCCGACGATGACGGCGCGGTTCAGGTTCTTGAGCGCGCCGGCCACGATCTCGCTGGCCGAGGCCGAGCCCGCGTTCACGAGCACGGCGATGGGGTAGGCGTCGTCACCTTCGTCGGCGTGGGCCTTCTTCTCTTCGCGGAGCTTGTCTGACAGGCCGACCGTCGCGACGATGGTGCCGTCGCTGACGAAGAGGTCGGACACCTGAATCGCCTGGTCGAGCAGCCCGCCGGGGTTGCCGCGCAGGTCGAGCACGAGGCCGCGCATGCCGTTCGGCGAGCCCTTCTGGCGCGCTTCGGCGTCGAGCTCGGTGAGCGCCTGCTGGAGGTGGCGCGTGGTGTTGCCCTGAAAGTTCTTCAGCCGCACGTAGCCGACGTTCTGCGCGAGCATCTTCGACTGCACCGACTCGATGTTGATGAGCGCGCGGGTGAGCGTCATGACCTGCGGCTTTTCCCAGCTCTTGCGCGCGATGGTGATGGTGACGCGCGAGTCGACGGGGCCGCGCAGCTTCGAGACGGCCTCGTTCAGGTCCATGTTGACGGTCGACTCTTCGCCAATCTTGGTGATGTTGTCGTCTTTCTTGATGCCGGCGCGGAAGGCGGGCGTCTTCGGCAGCACCTTCACGACGGTGAGGTTGCCCTCTTTCATCTGAATGACGAAGCCGAGGCCGCCGAACTCGCCCTTGGTGGTGAGCTTCATCTCTCGGTACATCTCGGGCTTGAGCAGCACGCTGTGCGGGTCGAGCGTCTGCAGCATGCCGTTGATGGCGGCGTACTCGATGTCGCGCGTGTCTTCGACGGGGCGCATGTTGCGCGAGATGAAGTCGAAGACGTCGCGCAGGGTGAAGCTCATCTTCCACAGCGAGTCGACGTGGCTGATGTCGAACTCTTTGACCTTGCCGTTGGCCACCACGCGCAGCTTGCCGGTGTCGACGTTGCCGTCGACGAGCACGTCGGGAACCGTCTTTTCGACCGCCTCGAGCGCGGCGATCATCATCTCCTTCGGGCGCACGCGCTTCGGGTCGACGTAGTTGTCTTTGACGTAGAGAATGACCTTGGTCAGCACGCGCAGCGCGCTCAGATCGTGCGGGGCCTTGCCGTCGTCTGCCGGTTGGTTGCGGCTCGGGGCGGCGATGGCCTCAGACGCGATGGTCAGGGTCAGGGGGGCGCGGTCATTGCCAGCGAGGGCCCACGCCACCATCAGCCCAACGATGACGGTCAATCGACGAAGAGAAGTCATGAACAGGAGTCACCCACGTGAAATTGAAACGACAGCGTAACCACCGCGTACCGGCCCTTCAAGGAAGCTCCCAACACGGGCAGAGGCGCGCTCGTTCCCGCCTCACCGCGCGAAGTGCCCAGCCGCTCGGAGGGCGCGGAACGCAAGCGTGCCCGCAACCACCGCCACCGGCAGGAGAAAGACGTTCACCAGCGGCACCCAGAGCAGCGCCCAGAGCGACGCGCCGAGACCCAGCGCCAACGCCGGGTGTGCACGGAGTGCTTTGACTACCTGGCTCAACGGGGAGAGGTGGCGCGCCGCCGGGGTGGAGACATGTTCGACCGCGAGCCAAAACGCCGACCAGGCCCACGAGGTGATGAGCCAGAGCACGCTGCCCGCCACGGGAATGAAGTGGAGCGGGGCGAGCACCAGGAGCCCGCCCACCAGGGCGACCAACCGAAGCACGGTGTGCCGCAGGGACATCGCGGTTCCCCGGAGCATGCTCTGCAGAGAGAAGGGCGGTGATTCGAAGTCGCCGCACCGCGTCTCGGTGGCCTCCGACAACGGGTCGGCGAGCGGGGCA
>JAEUJP010000762.1 GCA_016793725.1 Myxococcaceae bacterium
GCGGCGGCGCCGGGCGCGAAGTTGAGGCGGGCGAGGCCGAAGTCGAGCAGCTTCACGACGCGGCGGCCGGTCGAGTCGCCGGTGAGGTAGATGTTCGCGGGCTTGATGTCGCGGTGGAGCACGTTCTTGCGGTGGGCTGCGTCGAGCGCCGCGAAGAGGTCTTCGAGAATCTCGAGGGCGTCGTCGGGCTCCATCGGGCCGTAGCCGAGGAGGTCTTCGAGCGACTGGCCGTCGATGAGCTCCATGATGAGAAAGGGTCGGCCGTCAGAGAGCAGACCCAGGTCGAAGATCTGCACGATGCCGGGGTGGCCGATGGTGCTGACGGCGCGGGCCTCGGCGATGACGGTCATGGCGTAGCGCTGGTCGCCGGCGAGCTCGGGTCGAACGACCTTCACCGCGGCGACCTTGCCGGTCTCTTTGCGGCCCGCGTAGACGATGCCGATGGCGCCCTCGCCGATGCGGTGCTCGAGCCGGTAGCCGCCGACCTCCTGGCCAATCATCGGATCGACGCGGGCGGGCGCAGCCATCTCGAGCCCCATGATGCCCTGCCTGCGTTTGGAGCCAAACCACTTCGTGCGATATGCGCGCGCCTCTCATGCAAGACCCCAAGCTGGCCGCCGAGGCGCTGGCGCTGCTCCCGCCCGACATTGCGGGCTCGCCGCTGTTCTCGGCCGACCTCGCGCCCGTGCCGCCCGCGCGCCGAACCTGGAGCACCTACGCGTTCGCCGCTCTGTGGATCTCGATGTGTCACTGCATCCCCACGTACACGCTGGCGGGCGACATGATCGCCAAGTCGCACATGACGTGGTGGCAGACGCTGCTCACCATCACGGTGGGCACGCTGATCGTGCTGTTCCCGATTCTGCTGAACGCGCACCCGGGCACGAAGTACGGGCTGCCGTTTCCCGTGCTCGTGCGCGCCTCGTTCGGCACGGCGGGGGCGAACATACCGGCGATGCTGCGCGCCGTCGTCGCGTGCGGCTGGTTCGGCATCAACACGTACTTCGGCGGCGAGGGCGTCAGCGCGGTCATCACCACCATCTGGCCGGGGTGGGAGACCCTGGGCGGCGGGGTGGCGGTCGTGGGCTACCCGCTGCCGCACTTTCTGGCGTTCATGATCTTCTGGGCGCTGCAGGTGTTCATCATCTTCCGCGGCATGGAGGCCGTGCGCGTGTTCGAGAACTGGGCCGCGCCGCTCGTGCTGGTGATGGCCGCCGTGCTGCTCGCGTGGGTCGTCGCGCGCGCCGGCGGGTTCGGGCCCGTGCTGTCGAAGCCGTCGGCGTACGCGGGGGCCGGCGACTTTCTGCCCGTGTTCCTGCCGTGGGTGACCGGCGTGGTGGGCTTCTGGTCGACGCTCGCCCTCAACATTCCCGACTTCACGCGGTACGGCCGCGGGCAGCGCGAGCAGACGCTGGGTCAGTCGGTGGGGCTGCCCGCGACGATGATCGTCTTCTCGCTGATGGCCGTGCTGATCACGAGCGCCGCGCAGGCCGTGCTGCACGGCGTGCCGGCGGAAGAGCTGTGGGACCCGGTGAAGATACTGGCCCTGATCACCTCGCCGACCCCCCCGGGCACGTTGAGCGAGCCGCTGCTGGCGTCGGTCACGTCGCGCGTGATCGTCGCGCTGGTGAGCGTGTTCGGCATCGCCGTCGCCTGCATCTCGGTGAACATCGCCGCGAACGTGGTGTCGCCCGCGAACGACATCGCGAACCTCGCGCCGCGGAAGATCTCGTTCAAGATGGGTGGCCTGGTGACCGCCATCGCCGGCGTCGTGATGCTGCCGTGGAAGCTGGTGGGCGTCGGCATCATCGCCTGGCTGATTGGCTACAGCGCGCTGCTGGGGCCCATCGCCGGCATCATGATCGTCGACTACTGGGTGCTGCGAAAGGGCGAGCTCGACGTCGCCGAGCTGTATCGCCCCGGCGGCCGGCACGCCGGTACGAACGGGGTGGCTGTCGTCGCCATGGTCGCGGGCATCTTGCCCAACCTGCCCGGGTTTCTGGAGTCGGTGCAGATCGTGGGCTCGGTTGGGCCCGTGCTGCACTGGGTCTATGTCTTCGCCTACTTCGTGGGTTTCGGCGTGGCCGGCGGCGTGTACTGGCTCGGCATGCGGTCTCGCGTCGTCGCTTCGCCTGTTGCTGCTGCGTAGCCTCGCGCGCTGGCGGAGCGGCTACCTTGCGCCGTTCGGACGCTTCGCGGGGCCATTGCTGCGCTCAGCTCGGCCCCGCGTGGGTCTTTGAGCCTTCAGAGAGACGGCAGTTCTCTGCGTGCGCTCAGCGTGAATCGTTCTGTCAGCAAATAACCGGCTCTGACCGGGTTATTGCTGACAGAAGCTTCTCGTACTTCCCGCGCAGCGCGGCAATGAACCTCGCCGGGTGCTCGTTGATCTCTTTCCACGTCGTCGTCAGCGGATGCCAGTCGGCCGCGACCATCTCGGTGTTCTGACGCCAGTCGATCTGCGCCCGTCGGCGGTTCAGGTGCCACTTCAGACCGTGCGCCTGCACCACGAGCTTCAGCTTCGGCCACGCGAAGTCGACGCGCGCGATCCACCGGCGGTTGTGCCACACGTTGAACTGCGGCACGGGCTTCGGCAGGCCTGCCGCGAAGATGCACTTGCGCACCAGTACCTCGAGCGCGCTGTCGAGTGATCCGTCATACGCAGCCAACATTTCACGTAGCGCCTCGATGCCTGATCGGCCCTTCGATGGGAGCTCTTTCAACTTTCCTTGCAGCGCCTTCATGGCCTTCGGGCCCATTCGCATCGCCGAATCGAGCGCCATCTCGAGCTCTGTCTCGGTGAGCTCGGTCGCGAGATCGATCAGCGTGCGCGAGAGCGGAGTCACTGGCATCGAGCGATAGACGCCTCTCTCGAAGCGACGCGTGAACCGCACGTCTGCGTGGGTCGTCAGCCGATGACCACGCGGCACCAGAACTTCGATCGGTTCAGGCGGCCCCTTCTTGAGCATGTCGAGCCGCCACACGTACGCAGCTGAGCGGCGAGTGAGCACGGCATTCGGTTCGGCCTGAAGGCACGGGGCCATGGCGCGCTGGTGCCAGGTCTCGGCCGAGCCGGGCAGGCGGTAGACGCCCGAGCCCATGGGGGCCCACTCGCCCGAGCGAACGCGCTGGTCGACCGACCAGACCGACATGCCGGCGGCGAGCGCCTGCTTTCTCGAGACCAGCCCCCACTGCGTCTTCGCCACGTCGAGCACCAGCGCGTCACGAGCCATGACCGCAGCCCGTGCATGAATCGCGGCAGCGCCACGCGCGCGAAATCGCGGGGCCGGCACGAAGCCCACCGTCTCGATTCTCAGCGCGCGAGAAGCCCGTTGAATGCCCGAGACGCAGCAGCCTCTGCCGTGCGGTCGCCCGCCCGAAGTCGACGTCGGGAGCATCGAAGCGCCGAGCGCCCGAGAGGGCGGCGCTCACGAAGCAGAGGCCCGGCCCTCATGCCGTCACCGCCCCCTGTCGGCCCGTCGGGCGGTCGCGTCACGACCTCACGGCAGCAGCTCGACGCGAGCGCGAGTCACCGCCTCGACCTCAGCGCGCACGGTGGGCAGCCTGCGTGGGGTCACGGCATCCCAGTCGCCGAACATGTCCATCCAGTGGTCGTTGGAGGGGTGGCCGCTCTGGCCGGTGTCGAGCGTGAAGCGGCCGACGGGCGGGTCTGACATCTCGACGAGCATTCTCAAACACGAGCCTGAGCGAACCGGCAGGCCCGACTCGGCGCGAACGGTCGAGCCCGAGCCGGGCACCTCGTGCGGGCGCCCACGAAAGTACCCGCCGATGATCGGCGCGACGCCGAGCGCGCCCGACAGGGTCAGCGTGTGCAGATCGCCGTACCGCCAGTCTTCGGCGTCGCGGCCGGCCCGCTCGTTCAGCCTCGCGCGCGCGACCTTCGCGGCCCGCGCCACCATCGGCGCATCGATCAACGTCTGCGGCTCGGGCCACAAGAGCGCGCGGCCCATCGCGTTGCGAATCGGCAGCGTGCGCGCCACCTGCTCGACGAGCTTCTCGTCTTTCAACCCCAGCGACGTCACCACCTCGAGCGCCAGTGCTTCGACGAGCATCAGGTACGGCATCGCCCCCCGCGACTCGACCGTGAACTGGCCGTCGAAGCCCTTCACCGCCGCGCACAGCTCGGGGTCGTCTTGGGCGGGGCACAGCGCGGCGAGGCGGGGCACGAACCAGCGCGCCTCGGGCGACGACGTGTCGCTCTGAATCGCGAGCAGCTCGTCGGGGCTCGCCTTCGCCTCGGGCCGTGCGAGCAGCTCGGCGATGCGCTCACGAATGCGCTGGGCCCGCGAGTGCGACACCCCGCTCGTGCCGACCGAGCCCACGCGCGGGTCGCCGTCGCCGATGACGCGCTGGTTCGCCGTCACCACGAAGCCCGCGGTCGGTGCCTCGACTGCCGGCCGCTCGTCGCCGCCGAGAAAACCTGCGAAAGCGTTCGCCGACTTCGAGCCGTCGCGCGGCAGCCGCCCGAGCTCGCCCTCGGGGCGCAGCGGCGTGAACGCGGCGAGCCGGTACGCGACGCTGCCGTCGCCGAACGCGAGCACCACGTTCTGGCCCGACCCGCGAATCTTTTCGATCGCCTGCTTCACCTCGTCGGGGCCCTTCGCTGCCGCCAGCCCCACGAAGCCGCTCAGCACCTCGCTGTTGTCGGCCGGCACGAAGCCACCCCACATCAGCGCGAGCTGATCGTCGGCGCGGTAGCCCGGGTACCCCTCGGGCAGCAGAGGCCCGAAGCGGGTGCCGCGCCACGTCTCGGTGACGGTCTTGTCGCCGATGACGAACTTCTGCTCGGCGCGCTCGAACGGCACGAGCTCGCCGTCGAGCTCGTACACGTCGTCTCGCCCCTTCGGCACCTTGATGTGCAGCAGGTCTTGAGCGTCGGCGAACGAGCTCGTCATGCCCCACGCGACGTGGCGGCCGTGCCCGATCACCACGACCGGCCCGCCGGGCAGCGTCGCGCCGGCGACCATGAAGTCGGGCGTCTCGACGTGCACCAGATAGAAGACGCCGGGCGCGGTGTGGTCGAGGTGCGGGTCGTTGGCCAGCACGGCCTTGCCGGTGGTGGTGTGGGCGCCGTCGACGACCCACGAGTTCGAGGCCGCGGGGCCGCCCGAGATGCTGAGCGAGCGCTGAATCGCGTCGACGGTGTCGCCGCTGCCGGTGATCGAGACGCCGCCGGTCGAGACGGGCGCGTCGAGGAACATGCGGCGCGGGTCGGTCGGCGACAGCTGCTCGAGCAGGCGCAGCCGCACGATCTCGTCGATGTGATCGACCGCGAGCTGCCACGCCTGCAGCCGCATGATGCCGAGCGCGTCGCGCGCCTTGAACGTCGGCACCTCTTTGCGCAGCACGGCCAACTCGG
Organism: Myxococcaceae bacterium; assembly: GCA_016793725.1. GTDB lineage: Bacteria > Myxococcota > Myxococcia > Myxococcales > Myxococcaceae > Xiheicaenimonas > Xiheicaenimonas phototrophica. The sequence continues at coordinate 5,378 of JAEUJP010000762.1, forward strand.
CGCTCTGGCCGGCGTGGCGCGCGCCGGCGTTCAGCCCGGCGACGTACGCGTCGATGATGCGGCGGTCGGCGTCAGACAGCGCGGCGACGTGGGCGTCGAGGTTCCACGCCACGAGGCGCAGCCGCTTGTCGGTCTCGAACATGCGCTCGCCGAACAGCTCGGTGAGGCGGCCCTGCGACGCATGCTGCAGCAGCATCACCTGAAACAGCCGGTCGCGCGCGTGCATGAAGCCGAGGCCGAACGAGGCGTCGGGCAGCGTGCCCGCGTAGATGTGGGGTATGCCGCGGTCGTCGATCAGCACCTCGACCTTCGAGGGGGCGCCGAGCTCGAGCTTCGCGGGCAGCTCTGGAGGTACGTACAGCGACAGCGGGTGGCAGGCACACAGCAGCACGGCGAGCAGGCTCGGGCGCATGGACCGTGGCCTCTACCACGCGCTAAGGGAGAACCCGGTCAAAGCCGTGAACGCCCAGCTGCCCGCACTCACGCTCGAAGAGCTCACCACCGAGCTGGGCAGCCGTACGCGCGGGCTCGCGCTCTTGCGCTGGTTGTGGAGTCAGCCCACGTTGCCGCGCGAGCTGCCCGAGCGCATCGAAGGCGTGTCGCACCGTGAGTGGGCGAAGCTGCGCGCGAAGACCGAGTGGCGCCCGCCCGAGCACGTCGCCGAGCAGCAGAGCGCTGACGGCACGACGAAGCTCGGCCTGCGCTTCGGCGGCGACACCATCGAGAGCGTTCGAATACCCTCGAACGGCCGCATCACGGTGTGCCTGTCGAGCCAGTCGGGCTGCACGCGAAAGTGTGCGTTCTGTGCGACGCAGACCCTGGGCTTTCGACGGCACCTGACGTCGGCCGAGATGATCTTTCAGTTCATGCTGGCCGGCGCCGGCCGCGCGCGAAACGTCGTGTTCATGGGCATGGGCGAGCCGATGGACAACCTCGACAACGTGCTGCGCGCGGTGAAGGTGTTGACGCAGTCGCCGGCGCCGCAGCTGCGGGCGCAGTCGGTGACGGTGTCGACGTCGGGCGTGCTGCCCGGGATGGTGCGGTTTCTCGCCGAGTCGAAGGCGAGCCTCGCGCTGTCGCTGAACGCGACCACCGACGAGACGCGCGCCCAGCTGATGCCGCACACGCGCACGTGGCCCATCTCGGCGCTGCTCGGCGCGCTGAAAGACGACGCGAAGGCGAACCCGCGCCGCGAGCACTTCATCGAGTACGTGCTGTTCGCGGGCGTCAACGACACCGACGCCGACACCGAGCGCCTCGCGCAGCTGCTCGACGGGGTGCCGTCGCGGCTCAACCTGATACCGCACAACCCGTTCCCGGGCAGCCCGTACCTGCCGCCGACCGACGAGCGGGTGCTCGCGTTTCACGAGCGCATGGTGAAGCTCGGGGTGTTGAGCCTCGTGCGGTGGCCGAAGGGGCGCGAGATCGCGGCGGCGTGCGGGCAGCTGGCGCTCGCGAAGCAGACAAACGCCGCGGCGTAGTGGTTGAATCGCAGCCCTCCCATGCAGGGGACTCTGTGCCCATCGTGTGGCGCGCTCGCGCCTCCGAAGTCGACCGAGTGTGCCGAGTGCGGCACGTCGCTGTCGGCGCCGCACGAACGTACGCACGTGCGGGCGCGCATCGACGACGCGGGCCGCACCCTCGACGACGGCTCCGACGACGACTCGCACGCGATACAGACCGACAAGCGGTTGGCGCTCGAGGTGTCGACGCCCGTCGGCGGCAACCTGGCGAGCGGGGTGACGACGCGGCCGTCGGTCATCGCGGTGAAGAAGAGCACCGTGTTGGACTCGACGATTCCCTTCACGGGGGGCGGGCTCGACTTCGAGCACGACGCGCTCGGCTCGAAAGACACCGGCCCCGAGCTCGACGGCGTGCCTCAGCCCGACCTGCCTCCGCCCCCGGTGCCGTCGCCCCAGCCGAGCGGGGTGTCGATGCCGAAGGCGCGGCCGAGCGCGCGGCCCGCCGCGGCGACCGAACGTGCGCCGGCGGTGCGGGTCGACTCGCCGACGCCACCATCGCTCGACGAGGGGGGCCGTGCCGCGATCGAGACCGCCCCGATGGTCGCGTCGGCGAAAAAAGACGGGCTCATCGGCACGCGGCTCGGCGAGTACGTCGTCGAAGAGCGTGTCGGCATCGGCGGCATGGGCATCGTGTACCGCGCGGTGCAGCCGCTGATCGGCAACTCGGTGGCGATCAAGGTGCTGAGGCCCGACATCATCGCCGACGAGAACGACCTGCAGCGCTTCCTGGGTGAAGCGCGCACCGTGAACTCGATTCGGCACCGCAGCATCATCTCGATCTTCGGCGCCGCCGACACACCCGATGGCCGCAAGTACCTCGTGATGGAGTACCTCGAGGGCGAGTCGCTCGAGGCGCGGCTGCAGCGCGAGGGTCGCCTGCTGGCCGCCGATGCGCTGCCGATTCTCGAAGACGTGCTGTCGGCGCTGGCGGCGGCGCACACGGCGAACGTCGTGCACCGCGACCTGAAGCCCGCGAACGTGTTTCTCGTGCACCAGAGCGACGGGCGGCCGTGGGTGAAGCTGCTCGACTTCGGCCTGGCGCGAGGCGCAAACAAGCAGGACGTGAGCCGCATCGCCGGCACACCCGACTACATCTCGCCCGAGCACGCGCGTGGGAAGCCGGCGGGCCCGCCGTCTGATCTCTACGCGTTCGGGGTGCTCGCGTTTCACCTGCTGACCGGGCGGCTGCCGTTTCTCGGCACCACCCCGATGGAGGTCATGGAGCAGCACGTGCACAAGGCTCCGCCGGTGCCGCACGAGGTCGACGACACGATTCCCCTCGCGATGAGCCACCTCATCACGCGGCTGCTCGAAAAAGAGCCGGCGAACCGGCCCGACGCGAAGACGGTGAAGGCCGACCTCAAGGCGGCGGCAAAAGAGCTGCGCACCGCGGTCACCCACGTCGGCCCGCGGCCGTCGGCGCCGCAGAACGTGCCGAGCGACACGATTCTGCGAGGGCCGCCGACGCCGATCTACGAGGCGCCGCGCCCCGACCCGAAGCTCGAGCGCCGGGCGGTCGAAGCCGATCGCGCGAAGGGCGGCAGCTGGTTGGGCCGCAACTGGCCGTGGCTGCTCGGGGGCGTCGCGCTGCTGTGGATTCTTCTGGTCGCGGGCTACCTGCTGACGCGGCCGGGGGTGAAGCCTGATCTGCTGCCGAAGCCGATTCAGCCGCCTCCCGAGTCGATCGGGGCGCCACCCGAGGCCCCTGCACCGGCGGCGCCTTCGCCGCCCGAGATGCCGGTGCCCGAAGACGAGGTCGCCGCGCCCGACGAGCCGATCAAGCCCGACCCGCGCAAGCCACCGAAAAAGAACCCGCGCGGCAAGTGATGCTATAGGCGGGCACGAGCAATGGCCCCCCGCGAACGAAAGTTGAAGGCTGTCGCGCCGCTCGTGACGCACTCCGACGAGCTGCCCCTCGACAAGAAGCTCCTGCTGCAGATGCACGAGATGATGGTGAAGTCTCGTGCGCTCGAAGAGCGGCTGATCGCGATGTACAAGTCGGGCCACGGCTATTTCTGGATCGGTGGGCCCGGCGAAGAGGCGTTCAACGTGCCGCTCGGCCTGCTCATCAAGAAGGGCCAGGGGCCGGCGTTCGACTTCTTGCACTTTCACTACCGCCAGTCGGCGACGCTGCTCGCGATGGGTGAAGACCCGATTCACGCGCTGCGGCAGATGAAGAACACGGCGACCGACCCGTACTCGGGCGGGCGCAACTTCGCGGGGCACTTCAGCAAGCGCGAGTGGAACATCGTGCCCGTGTCGAGCCCGATCGAAGTTCAATACGCGATGGCTCCGGGCACGGCGCTCGTTCAGAAGCGGCACGGCGGTGACGGCATCACGGTGGTGACGGGCGGCGACGCCGGCACGGCCGAGGGCGACTTCGCGAGCTGCCTCATCTGGTCGACGCGGCCGGGCAACGAGCTGCCCGTGCTGATCATCGTCACGAACAACAAGTGGGGCATCTCGACGTCGTACGCGACGCAGCAGGGCGCGGCGCGGCTGTCTGATCGCGGCGTGGCCTTTCAGATGCGCACCAAGACCATCGACGGCAACGACCCGGTGAGCGCGTACCTCGAGCTCAAAGAGGCGTTCGAGTACGTGCGCACCGAGCGCAAGCCGTACCTGGTCGAGGCGAACATCTCGCGCCTGTACGGCCACTCGTCGGCGTCGGGCGCGAACTACGTGAAAGACGAGGCCGACTGCATCACGCAGTTCGAAGAGCGCCTCGACGAGCGCGGCATCTTGTCGAAAAAAGAGGCGCAGGCCGTGCGTGAGAAGTGGGTCGAGGCGATCGCCGACATGGCGCGCAAGGTGAAAGACGAGCCACAGCCCGACGGCTCGACCATCTTCGATCACACCTGGGCGAGGGAAGACTGACCATGGCGAACATGGCCCAGGCCATTCGAATGGCGCTGCACTACGCCGAAGAGAACCTCGGCGTGACCGACATCTTCGGTGAAGACGTGGGCGCGCCGCTCGGCGGCGTCTTCACGGCGACGCAAGGTTTGAAGACCGCGTGGAACACGCCGCTCGACGAGCGCGGCATCATCGGCACGGCGATGGGGCTCGCGATGGCGGGTGCGCGGCCGGTCGCTGAGATTCAGTTCTGCGACTACATCTACAACACCATCGACCTGCTCAAGCTCGCGGGCAACACGTGCTGGGCGAGCATCGGCCAGTGGAACCTGCCGATGGTGGTGATGACGCCGGTCGGCAGCGGCATTCGCGGCAGCATCTACCACTCGCATTCGTTCGACGCGACGGCGACCCACATCCCGGGGTGGAAGATCGTGATGCCGTCGACGCCGCTCGATGCGTACGGGCTGATGATCAGCGCGTGCCGCGACAAGAACCCGGTGATGTTCTTGAAGCCGAAGGCGCTGTTGCGCATTCGGGGTGAAGAGCAGATTCCCGGTGAGCCGGGCGACGACAAGGTGCTGTCGAAGATGATCGACGCGCCGCTCGGTGACCGCAGCAAGTGGAAGCCGCAGTGGCCCGAGCTGACCGCGTACGCGGTGCCGATCGGCAAGGCGAAGATCGTGAAGACCGGCGGGCAGCTGACGGTGGTGAGCTACGGGCGCACGCTGCCGCTGTGCGTGAAGGCCGCGGCCGACGCGGGCCTCGACGCCGAGATCATCGACCTGCGCTCACTGTGGCCGTACGACTGGGAGTGCATCAAGGAATCGGTGAAGAAGACCGGCCGCGTGCTCTTCGTGAACGAAGACACCGAGGTGACGAACTTCGGTGAGCACCTCGTGCGCCGCACCGTCGAAGAGCTGTTCTACGAGCTGCTCGCGCCGCCGCGGCTGGTCGCCGGCAAGTTCGTGCCGGGCATCGGGCTCGCCGACGCGCTCGAGATGGCGTCGGTGCCGCAGCTCAAAGACATCGGCGAAGCGATGCAGCAGCTCGCGGCCGAGGCGCCGTAGCCCGACGATGGAAAAGCGCCGTCACCGACGCTACTCGCGGCGCTTTCGGGTGAAGTTCGGCGAGAAGGCGCCGTCGCAGACGGGCTTCACGTCAGACGTGTCGGCGACGGGCATGTTCGTGGTGACGCCGCGGGTGCCGAAGCTGGGCACGCGGCGGCACGTCGAGGTCACGATCGACAATGACCGCATGCTCTACTTCGAGGGCATGGTGGCGCGCATGACGCTGGTGGCGCCCGAGCTGCGCAGCGTGATGAAGGGCGGGTTTGGGCTCAGGTTCCTCACCGGCGCCGAGCTGATGGCCGAGATGGTGCCGCACCTGCGCGACCCGAAGCGGCTGGTGCTGGCGTACGGCACGATCGAGGCGCTGGCAGACGCGTACGAGCGTGAGCTGAAGCGCGGCGGCGCCTTCGTGTGGAGCGACCGCGAGCAGCAGGTGAGCTCGATCGTGAACCTCGAGATCGACGCGCAGTTCTCGGGCCGCCAGCTCGCGTTCGAGTGCCGCGTGGTGCACGTGGTGACCGAGCAGGGCCGGTGGGGTGTGGCGCTCATGTTCCTCGACCCGAACGCCGCGCTCGCGGGCATCTCGGGCATGCTCGGCAGATAGGTCGGGCCTGACCCGGCTGCGGGCCTGACCCCCGCCGACTCCCGGTGGCCACACCCGAAGATTGGTGGCTTGGCGGGTGGCGCAGCCGTTGCTCTTCGTCACCGCACGATGCCGGCGACCGCGCTGATCTGTCTCGATGACTTCACCCTGTGTGGCGTGGTGACGTCGCGCTTCAAGCTGTTCGGCTGGCGCTGCCTCGTCGGCGAGTTTCTGCGCACCGCGCTCAAGCACCAGCCCGAGCTCGTGGTGGTCGATGCGCACGCCGACTACCTGATCAAGGCGCTCAAGGCCGACGCGCGCACCGCGCGGCTGACGGTCGTGGCGATCGGCCGCTACGGCGACCTCGAGCTGAAAGCGAAGGCGATTGCAGCCGGCGCGCTCGCCGTCATCGCGCGCCCCATCGAGCTCGACCAGTTCGACACCTTCACCCGCTTCATCGAGCACGGGCGATCCGGGGCCGAGCGTGGCCACCCCAACAAGTCCCACGCACGCCCGGCGCCCGCTGCTCCGGCATCGGCCAAAGCGGCTTGAGCCCGGGTTACGGGGTGCCGAAGTACACGTCGTCGATGCAGGTGGTCTCGGCGCCGTCGACCCACTCGCCAGGCAGCTTGAGCTCGGTGAGGTTGCGCAAGACCGACTCGATCTCGTCGTTCGTCACCTTCGCGCCGTCTCGCACGTTGCGCCAGTCACTGCGGTCGTCGAGGTACACGCTGAACTGCGCCCACTCGCGCGTCTTGCGCGACGCGACGTTCGGCACGTTCACCACGATCGCGAGGCCACGGCCGACCAGAAAGACGTCGTTGGCGTTGATCAAGGTGTTGGTGGGGAACTCGGTCATCGTCGACCACGTCAGCCGCTTCTGAAACGCGCGGCCCGCGTTGCCCACGTACTTCTGCGGCGCCTTGAAGCGCCAGAACCGCGCGCCGCTGAAGCCGGTGTCGCTGCCGCAGAGGTACGGCGGAGCGCCGCTCAGGTCACCCTCGACGAGAGACATGTTGACGAGCCCGAACTCGGTCTCGAGCGACCACTCTTCGTCGCTGTAGGTGAAGTCAGAGCCCTCGACGAAGTCGCGGCTGCACGCCGCCAGCAGGGGCAAGAGAACCAGCGCACGTTTCATGACCCGACCGACTCTAGACCGGCTTCATGCCCGCGATCTCGGCCGACTGGCTCGTCACCCGGTCGACCTGCGCGGCCTCGCGCCGGGTCGCGCTGCGCAGCGCCTGGTCGAAGCGCTCGTCGAACGCGAGGTGCAGCGAGTTGATCTGCGTCGGCTCGAACCCGCGGGGAATCTTGTGCTCGCCGCCCGCGCCCGGCTCGAACGCCTCGAACCCGCGCTGAATGCACTCGTCGACCGAGTGGTACAGGCACACGTTGAAGTGCAGAAACGGGTGCTCTTCGAAGCAGCCCCAATAGCGACCATAGAGCCGCGTCTCGCTGATGAGGTTGAAGGCACCGGCGATCGCCTTGCCCGCGCGCTCGGCCACCACGAGCTCGACCGAGCCCGGCAGCGCGGCGAACGCCTTCTCGAAGAACTTCTGGTTCAGCTGAATCGAGCCCCACACGTTCTTCGTCGAGGTGGCCTCGTAGAACTTGAACGCGAGCTTCGCGTGCTCGGGGCCGAGCTCGGGCCCGCGCACCGTTCTAATCGTGATGCCCTGCGTGGCCGCCGCCCCGCGCTCGCGCTTCAGCTGGTTGCGGCGCTTGCTGTCGAACCGGGCGAGGTAGTCGTCGTACGTGCGGTAGCCGGCGTTCTTCCAGTGGTACTGCATGCTCTTGCGGCGGAAGAGGCCCAGCCCGAGGCCCTCGAGCTCGGTCGCCTCTGCTTCGGGGGGAAAGATGATGTGCACCGACGAGAGCTTCTGCTCTTTCGCCGAGGCGATGGCCCGCTTCGCGAGCTCGGCGCGCACGGCGGGCGGCCCGAGAAAGCGGGGCGCGGTGATGGGCGACAGCGGCACGCCGACGAGCAGCTTCGGGTAGTAGTCGACGCCGAACTGGCTCGCGGCCTGGGCCCAGCCGAAGTCGTAGACGTATTCGCCCATGCTGTGGTGCTTGCGCCACGCGGGGGCGACGCCGACGAGGGTCGAGCCCTCGTAGGCGGCGAAGTGGTGGGGCTCCCAGCCCGACTTCGGGGTGGTGCTGCCGCTCGACTCCATGGCGTGGAGCCAGGCGTGCTTGAGCACGGGGGCGGTGCCTCTGGGCACGAGCGCGTCCCACGCCTCGGGTGAGACATCGGCCACGGCGCGCAGGGTCTCGATGCGGAGCACGGTGAGAGCCCTGCTTAACGCGCGTTCAGGCGACGAGCACGCGCGCCGTGACCACCCGAGCCGTACCGCGCGCGAGGCTCGTGCTCGTCTCGACGGCGAAGCCCGCCGCCCCGAGCTCGTCGTCGAAGCCGCCCCGCGCCCACGCCGACATCGACCTGGGCTCGAACCCGACCATCAGCTTGAACACGCCGCGCGCCACGGCCCCGCGAGCAGGTTCGGCGTGATCGACCACCGCGAGCCTCGAGCCGGGGCCGATCGCGGCCCGCGCCACCCGCAGCGCCGCCGCCCGCTCGCCGGGCTCGAGCTCGTGCAGCACGAACGCGAACAGCACGAGGTCGAAGGTCTCGGCGGGCACGAAGGCGGTGAGCTCCGAGCGCACGAAGGTCGCGGCAGGCGCGCGGGTGCGCGCGAGGCGCAACATCGGCCCCGACCAGTCGACCGAGGTCACCCGGGCCCCGCGCTCGACCAGCCGGCGGGTGAGCCCGCCCGAGCCGCAGCCGAGCTCGAGCACGCGCTGACCCGCCGCGACCCCGACCGCGTCGAGCGCTTCGCGGCGCAGGGTCTCGCGACCCCCGAGCGGGCTGTAGATGAGCCACGACAGGGCGTCGTAGCCGTGGCCGATGAGCGGGTTCTGGTAGCTGGCCTCGAGGGCCTCGTTCTTTGACATGATGACGTAATGTGAATGACGTGATGGCATCATGTCAAATCGGCATGCTAGACCGGCCGCGGTGGCCCGAAAGCGCAAGCGCTCAGAGCAGCGAGACGTCACGCGGGCGCGGTTCGTGGCGGTGGCGAAGGGCTTGTTCACCGAGGCCGGCTACGACGGCACCAGCATCGCGATGGTGTGCCGGCGCGCGCGGGTGACGCACGGCGCGCTGTACCACCACTTTCCGGGCAAGCTGCAGCTGTTCGAAGCCGTGCTCGAGCAGGTGACGGCCGGGTTGGTCGAGGGCATGGCGCGGGCCGTGGCCGGAGCGAAGGGGCTCGAGCGCATCGAGCGGGCGCTCGACGCGTACCTCACGGCCTGCGGCGACCCGTCGGTGCAGGCGGTGCTCTTGCGCGACGGGCCGAGGGTGCTCGAGCGCGCGAAGTTCGACGCGATCGATCATGCCGCGAACGAGCCGTTCGTGACGGGGCTGTTGCAGGCGGCGATCGACGAAGGGGTGCTGCGGCCGCACGACGTGAAGGTGGTGGGGCGGGTGATCGGGGCGGCGTGCGCCGAGGCGGGGGTGGCGCTGGCGGGGGCCGAAGACCGCGACGCGGTGCGGCGCGAGGTGAAGGCGTTGTTCAGCGGGTGGCTCTCGTCGCTGAAGAAGTGATCGGTTATGAAGCGGGCCCCATGCCCGCGCACCCGATGACGCTCACCCAGAAGATTCTCGCGCACCACGCGCAGGGGTTGAAACGGCCCTACGTGCAGGCCGGCGACATTCTGCAGATCAAGGTCGACTGGACGATCGCGTCAGAGCTCGCGTGGAACGGCATGAACAGCACGTACCAGAAGCTCGGGCGCCCGAAGATTCACGACGCCGAGCGGTTCTTTCTGGCGGTCGATCACACCGTCGACCCCGTCACGCTCGCGAACGACGTACGCGCGCAGAAGCTGGCCCAGCTGTCGCGCGACTTCGCGAAAGAGTCGGGCATGCGGCACTTCTACGACTCGAACGTGACCATTCTGCACACGAAGTTCTACCGAGACCTCGTGCAGCCGGGTCAGGTCGTGCTGGGCGCCGACTCGCACTCGAGCTCGCACGGCGGCCTGGGCGCGTTTTCGATCGGCCTCGGCGGCGCCGACATCACGGCGGCCATGGTGCTGGGCCAGTCGTGGCTCGAGGTGCCCGAGGCCATCGCGGTCGACTACGACGGCGAGCTGCAGTTCGGCATCGGCGGCAAAGACATCATTCTCGAGACGCTCGGCAAGCTCGGCCGCAACACCGTCGCGATGGAGCGCACCGTCGAGTACCGCGGCGCGGCCACGAAGAAGTTCACGACCGACATGCGGTTCACGATCGCGAACATGACGGCCGAGTTCGGCGGCCTGAACGGCATCTTCGAGGCCGACGAAGAGGTCGCGCAGTGGCTGGCGCAGCGCAAGGGCGAGAACACCGGGGCGCTGTACTTCCGCGCCGACGACGGTGCTCCGTACGTCGCGCGCCACCGCATCGAGCTCGGCAAGCTGGGGCCGCTCGTCGCGAAGCCGTTTTCGCCCGACAACGTGATGGAGATCGAGAAGGCGGCCGGCACGAAGATCGACGGCTGCTTCATCGGCGCGTGCACGACGACCGAAGAAGAGCTCGTGCTCGGCGCGCTGGTGCTCGAGCAGGCCTACAAAGATCGGCCCGCGCGGCCGGCGTCGGCGAAGCAGCTGGTGGTGCCGGGCGACCTGTCGATTCAGGCGCGCATGCGGCAGGGCGATCTGTGGCGGCACTACGAGAGGGCCGGCTTCCGCATCGGGCCGCCGGGCTGCTCGATGTGCCTGGGCGTGGCGAGCGAGAAGGCGGCGCCGGGTGAGGTGTGGTTCTCGTCGCAGAACCGCAACTACGAGAACCGCATGGGGCAGGGCTCGCTGGCGTGGCTCGCGAGCGCGGCCACCGTGGCGGCCTCGAGCGTCGAGATGAAGGCGGCCGACCCGCGGCCGTACCTTCAGAAGATCGACCGCGACCGCTTCGAGAAGCTGCTCTTTCGCGATTCGAAGGCGCGCGTGCCCGAGGTCAAGACGACCGAGCCGAGCATCACCATACCCGCTGCGAGCGCCGCGAAGGCGGGCGAGACCGGCGGGGCGAAGGCGAAGACGCTCACCGGCAAGGTGCAGCGGTTCGCAGACCACGTCGACACCGACGCGATCATTCCCGGGCAGTTCTGCCACCTGGTGAAGTTCGAAGAGCTCGGCGAGAAGGCGTTTCACTTCGTGCGGCCCGAGTTTTCGGCGCGCGCGAAGGCCGGTCAGACCATCATCGTGGCCGGCGAGGCGTGGGGCTCGGGCTCGTCACGTGAGCAGGCCGTGTGGGCGCTGATGGGCGCCGGCATTCAGGCGGTCATCGCGAAGAGCTACGCGTTCATTCACAAGCGCAACCTGGTGAACGAGGCGCTGCCGTACCTGGTGGTGAAAGACCCCGCGTTCTACGAGCTGGCCGCAGAGGGCCAGGACGTGAAGATCGACCTCGGCGCCGGCACCGTCGTGGTGCAGGGCCGCACGTTCTCGGCCGAGCAGCCGAGCGCCATCGTTCAGGCGCTGCAGCGCGAGGGCGGCCTCGTGCCGGCGATTCAGCGTCACGGCAAGACGGTGTTCGAAGCGCTGTCGTCGTAGGCGAGCTGGTCGGGTCGCAGCGACGGCTGCTCGCGCGTCGGCACGGGCAGCAGCTTGAGCTGCGTGTCGTTCAGCCACTTCGCGATGCCGACCGCGTCGGCCGCTCGCATCGCCGCCCGGTAGTACTGCGGGTCGGTCGAGTCGGCGGTGCGCTTGCTGCCGTCGCCTGCCCAGCACATCCACGTTCTGGGGGCGCTCGCGTTCGACGGTTCGCGCCGCGCGTCGTACGTCGCGAACGGAGCGCGGCCGAACTGCCGGTGCAGCACTGCGAGCCCGCCCGGTCGCGTCGCCCCGACCTTACGCTCGATGGTCTGGTTCATCAGCACCCGCGCCGTCACGGTCTCGTCTTCGAACACGGTGAAGCCGAAGCCCCACGGGAACTTCCCGTCGAAGTCGTCGCTCACCGAGACGTGCGCGATCGCCCGCGCGCCGGTCGCCGATGGCCGCGCGCAGGCGTCGTTCATCTTGGGCTCGACGGCCGCCTGCCGTGCCGCACAGGACGCCGTCACCAGGAGCAGAAGCCAACGCACCGGCCCCATTCTGCCTCGGCGCATTGTTAAGTTCACACCCACACCGGGCGCACATGTTCCACCTCACCACCACCCAGCTCGCCGTCATCATCGCGATCAGCGGCACCGCCGGCTGGCTGCTCCGGCGCAACCTCTGGCGCGCGATTCTCTACCTCAGCCCCACCAGCGTGCGCGTCGAAGACGACGCCCCGGCCGACGCCAAGGTGAAGCTGCCGCTCACGCTCGACCCGCTGGTGAAGACGCTGGCGCAGCTCGGCTTTCGTTTCATCGGCACGCACCTCGAGCAGCCGCAGCTGAAGGCGGCCGTGCTGTCGTTCGACTACGCGAACGTCGAGGCGCAGGCGTACGCGAGCCTGTTCGTCAGCGAAGAGGGCGAGCCGCGCGTCGAGCTGCTCACGCCGCTCGCGGGCGGCGGCTTCGTTCGTACGGCGAGCTACCGCCGCTCGGCGCTCGAAGAGCGAGGCTACTTCTCGGGCTACCTCGAGAACGTGCCGCTCGAGCGGCTGCTGCACGCGCATCAGCGCACGGCCGCGAAGCTCGGCGAGCCCGTGCGCACGTTCGACACCGCGTCGCGCCTCGCCGCCGCGAAGGCCTGGTACCAGAGCCCGGCCGCCGCACGAGAGCTCAGGCAGCAGCACCAGAGCGGCCTCGTCTGGAGCTTCGGCGCCGTCGTCGCCGCCGGCCTCGCGTTCGCCACGCTCTTGACCTGAGCGGAAATTCTGGAGTCGTTTCCCCGCGTTCTCGACCTGTCATTGACCGCGCAAATGCGGAGGATTAGGCAGTCTGTCCCCCATGAAAACGGTCTCGAAGAACGAAGAAATCTGGTTCCTCTCTGGCAAGCGCACCGCGTTCGGCGGCTTCGGTGGGTCGGTCAAAGATCTCACCGCCACCGACCTCGCCGTCGAGTCTGCCAAGGCCGCGCTCACCGCCGCCAAGGTCAGCCCCGACGACGTGCAGCACGTCGTCTACGGCAACGTCATGCAGACGTCGGCCGACGCCATCTACCTGCCGCGCCACGTCGGCCTTCGCGCGGGCGTGCCCGTCGCCGTCGGCGCCCTCGGCGTGAACCGCCTGTGCGGCTCGGGCTTTCAGGCGTTCGTGAACGCCGCCGAGCTCATGCTCACCGAGCAGGCGAACGTCGTGCTCGCGGGCGGCACCGAGTCGATGTCGCAGGCGCCGCACATCGTGCGCGGCGCCCGCTGGGGCCTGGCCCTCGGCAAGGGCCAGCTCGAAGACTATCTGTGGTCGGGCCTCACCGACACGTACGCCGGCATTCCCATGGGCATGACCGCCGAGAACCTCGCGGTCGAGTACAAGCTGACCCAAGAGCAGGTCGACGAGTACTCGGTGCTCACGCAGAAGCGCTACGCCGCTGCCCTCGAGGCCGGCCGCTTCGGGGCTGAGCTCGCGCCCATCGAGCTGAAGACCAAGAAGGGCACCACCGTGTTCGACAAAGACGAGCACCCGCGCCCCGACACCACGGCCGAGGGCTTCAAGAAGCTGCCCAAGGCGTTCAAAAAAGACGGCGTCATTCACCCCGGCGCGGCCAGCGGCATCTGCGACGGCGCGGCGAGCGCGGTGATGGCGACGCGCAGCTGGGCCGAGAAGAAGGGCCTCAAGCCCATCGGCAAGCTGCTCAACTGGGCGAGCGCGGGCTGCGACCCCAAGATCATGGGCATCGGCCCGGTGCACGCGATTCGCAAGCTGCTCGAGCGCGCCGAGGCGAAGCTCGGTGACGTGCAGCTCATCGAGGTCAACGAGGCGTTCGCGCCGCAGTACCTCGCCTGCGAAAAAGAGCTCGGCCTGCCGCGCGACCTCACGAACGTCAACGGTGGGGCGATCGCGGTCGGTCACCCGCTCGCGGCGTCGGGCGCGCGCATCACCATTCACCTGCTGCACGAGCTGAAGCGCCGCGGCGCGAAGTACGGCATCGGCAGCGCGTGCATCGGTGGCGGTCAGGGCATCGCAGTGCTCGTTGAAGCGGTCTAAACAGTTCGTCCCAACGGAGGGGAGAAGAGCACCATGGCGGAATCACCCGAGAACAAGGCTCTGCGCGAGAAGGCGAAGCAGATCGCCGAGCAGCGCCGCGCGGAAGCGAAGAACAAGAAGCGAAAGTGCGCGCTGTGCGGCGTCGAAGAGAGCGACAAGACGCCGTTCTTCGCGCACCCCGACGGCATCGGCCCGACCTGCCGCGAGCCGAACGTGTGTGAGCACTACCGGAGCATGCCCAGACTGCGATGAGCACCGAATCGACCCCCGAAGGCCCCGTCATCGACAGAGACGCAATCGTCTTCGACTGGAACGAGCTTCAGACGGCCCCCAGGCCGGCGCAGCCGTTCGACTTGAACGACGAGACGTTGCGTGACGGGGTGCAGTCACCGTCGGTGGTCGACCCGTCGATCGACGACAAGCTCGAGCTCGTCGACCTGATGGCGAGCCTCGGCATCGGGTCGGTGAACATCGGCCTGCCCGGCGCCGGCAAGCGGGCGTTCGACGACGTCGTGGCGCTGGCGAGGCACATCGCGAAGAAGAAGCTGCAGCTGTTGCCGAACTGTGCGGCGCGCACGGTGGCGGCCGACATCAAGCCGGTGGTCGAGGCCGCGCAGAAGAGCGGCCAGAAGATCATCGTCTACACGTTCATCGGCAGCTCGCCGATTCGGCAGTGGGCCGAGGGCTGGTCGCTCGACTTCATCGAGAAGACGTCGGCCGACGCGATCTCGTTCGCGGTGAAAGAGGGCCTCGACGTCGCTTACGTCACCGAAGACACGACGCGCTCGCAGCCGAAGAACCTCGACGTGCTGTTTCGCAGCGCGATCGACCATGGCGCAAAGCGGCTCGTGCTCTGCGACACGGTGGGGCACGCGACGCCGTCGGGTACGAAGGCGCTGGTCGAGTGGACGAAGGGGCTCATCTCGGCCTCGGGCGCCGACGTGAAGATCGATTGGCACGGCCACAACGATCGCGGGCTCGCGGTGCCGAACGCGCTGGCGGCGCTCGAGGCGGGCGTGCACCGGCTGCATGCGTGTGGCCTCGGCGTGGGTGAGCGGGTCGGCAACACCTCGATGGACCTGCTGCTCCTCAACCTGAAGCTGCTCGGCTGGTACGGGCACGATCTCTCGAAGCTGGTCGACTACGTGCGCAAGGTGTCGGAGTCGACGAAGGTCGCGATACCGGTCAACTACCCGCTGTCGGGCGGCGACGCGTTTCGCACGGCGACGGGAGTTCACGCGGCGGCGATCATCAAGGCGCAGTCGAAGGGCGACAATTGGCTGGCCGACCGGGTGTACTCGGGGGTGCCGGCGGGTGAGTTCGGGCTCGAGCAGGTGATCGAGGTCGGTCACATGAGCGGCATGAGCAACGTGAAGTACTGGCTCAA
Source organism: Myxococcaceae bacterium (assembly GCA_016793725.1). GTDB lineage: Bacteria > Myxococcota > Myxococcia > Myxococcales > Myxococcaceae > Xiheicaenimonas > Xiheicaenimonas phototrophica. The sequence goes on from JAEUJP010000762.1 coordinate 20,905, forward strand.
CCACCGCGGCCTGAAGGTGACCGACGACGTCGTGCAGAAGGTGCTGCAGAAGGCGAAGTCGACGGCGTGGACGTTGAGCGAAAAAGAGATTCTGAAAGTGGTGAAGCCGGCGGGCGGCAAGAAGAAGGCTGCCTCCAAGAAATCGACGGCCAAGGGGAGGGCAGGATGGCGAACCCGAACAGCTTCAACGGGGTGAAGGTGTTTTCGACGACGCTCGCGCGAGACCGCGAGCAGATGGGTGAGAACATCACCCGGTGGATTCGTGAGAACCCGAACATCGAGATCGTCGACCGCACGGTGACGCAGTCGTCGGACAAAGAGTTTCACTGCCTCTCGATCACGCTCTTCTACAAGGGCAAGTGAACCTCGCGGTCGTCGCGCTGCTGCTGGCCGCCGACG
>JAEUJP010000764.1 GCA_016793725.1 Myxococcaceae bacterium
GGCCCCGCGCTGCTCAGCCGCCGAACCAGCCCGCTGATGATCTGCCCGGTCTCGCGGGCCGCTCCGTGCCGCACGGCCGGCGCCGACTCGGCCGCCGGGCGCACGTCGACGAGACGGTTCAGGGCTCGCGTCGGCTTGTTCGCGTAGAGGGGTGCGAGGGCCATCGAGGTCTTCATGTGCAACTTGGTGACCAGACCCCATGCCCGCGATCCGAAGAACTTGAAGACCAGGCCCTGTCATCGCGAGGCGACAGGTGTCACTCGTTCAGCGGGTGCTCGTGGGTGTTCCGGGTCGCGGCGCCCGCCGAGAGCGGCAGCAGAAAGCCGGCGTCGGCGAGGCGGTGGTGCAGCGCGGGCTCCACCGCGAAGAGCAGGGCTTCGGCCTCGTCGCAGGTCTCGACGGTGAAGAAGCGGCGCGTCGCGGGCCGCTCGCGCATGAGCACGTTCAGCAGCCCGAGCATCGCGCCGGGAGCGTCGACGTCGCGGCCGACCGGCAGCGTCAGCACGTACTTCGAGGGCCCAAGCCAGGCCTCGACCTGGGTCGCCTCGTCGTCGCTCTGGGCCTCACGAATCACGAAGGCCACCTCGTCGAGCTCGGGCGAGGCCAGCTCGGCGGCGAGATAGAGCGAGTCGTGCCTGAGGCTGTGCGGCGAGCCGGCGGCGCCCTGCCGGTAGAGCGTCGTGGCGAGCGAGGCGCCCGCGTCGAGGCCGAGCGCGGCCACCGCGGCGTGAAAGTCGTCGCGGGTGTAGAAGCGGCGCAGCGTCGCGTGCAGCGGGCCGTGCGGCGGCGGGGTGGTCTCGGCGATCTCGCGGGCGACCTCCCACTCCCGGGCGGCGATCACCTCGATGCACGCCTCGGAGCCCGCGGTGCCCGACCGCGCGTACGCGATCAGCGCGTCTCGAAAGGCCGGGTCGATGCCTCCGTCGAGCTCGAGCGCCACCCATGGGGTGCGCTCGCCGAGCGAGAGCCGGTCGCGCAGCTCGGCGAGCGAGCCTGCGTCGCGGCCCACACTCAAGAACACCTCGAGCATGTGGTGCGCCGCCGACGTGCCGGCGTCGAGCAGCTCGGCGAGCCGCGCGTGCTCGAGACCCGAGAGAGGTCGGCCGTCGAGCGCCGGCTGCATCAGCTCGAGCAGCGCATCGGTGTCGTCGGGGCGGTAGCGGGCGATGAGCCGCCGCCGAGCGAACGGGCTCAAGCTCGGGTCGTCGATTCGGAGGCGAGATGGGCGGCGGCGATGACCAGCGCGACCGCGAGGGGGAAGCTTCGCGGGTCGAGGCGAAACACCGCCCGCGTTCAGCTCTGCTTTTCAGCGACCTTGGCGTCGGAGGCCTTGTTCGCGTCGCCGCCCTGCGCGATGGCGGGCTTCTCGGCCTGCTTCTCGGCGGGCTTCTCGTTGGGGTCGGCCTCACCACCGAAGCCCTTCTTGAAATTGCGAATGGCGCTACCGAGCGAGCTGCCCAGCTGCGGAAGACGCGACGCCCCGAACAGGAGGAACACGATCGCGAAGACGATGATCAGCTCTTGAGTGCCCATACGCATGGTTGATTGTAGGCCCTTGGGGGATGTGGCGCTACCTCGGGCCGATGGTTACCCCATTTTCATGTACCGATGTAGCGCGTGTGGAGCGTTCAACCGGGTCGCTGAAGGGCATACCGGCGAGCCCATCTGCGGCCGCTGCAAACGACCGCTCGACACCTCGGGGGCTCCGCAGGCGGTGAACGCCGAGGCGCTGGCGCGGGCGGCGGCGTCGAGCCCGGTGCCCGTGGTGGTCGACGTGTGGGCGCCCTGGTGCCCGCCGTGCCGCGCGGTGAGCCCGGTGCTCGATCAGATCGCGAAGGAGCGGCGGGGCAAGGTGGTGGTGCTGAAGGTGAACTCAGACGAGTCACCGCTGCCGCACCTGGGCATTCAGGCGATACCCACCTTCCTCATCTACAAGGGCGGGCGCGAGATCGACCGCAAGAGCGGGGCGCTGCCGAAGCACCTGCTCGACGCGTGGATCGCCGAGAGCGCGGCGGCCGGTTAGCCGCTGGTGCCGGTGCCCGGCGGGGCGCGAACCGGCTCGGCCGGAGCGGTCGCGACGGGTGACGCGACGTGGCGCAGCAGCGGCTCGCTGGCCTTGGGCTCGGCGCCGCGGCGCGCGACCTCCATGAGCAGGGTCTGGCTGCGAAGGGTCTGCCCGTCGAGCTGCAGCGGCACGGGAACATAGGTTCCGTCTTCTTTCAGCTGACGGGCCTTGACGTTGTCGCGCAGGCCGACGCCGAGCACCTCGTCGAGCACGCGGGCCTTGAGGGCCGGCTCTTCGACGGGGAACATGACCTCGATGCGGCGCTGGAAGTTTCTCGGCATCCAGTCGGCGCTCGAGAGGTACACCTCGGTCTTGTCGCCGACGCCGAACGCCATGGCGCGGCTGTGCTCGAGAAAGCGGTCTACGACACTGACCACCCGAATGCGCTCAGAGACGCCCGGGATGCCCGGCCGCAGGCAGCAGATGCCGCGCACCTGCAGCTCGATGTCGACGCCGGCCTGGCTCGCCGCGTACAGCGCACGAATCGTGGCGGGGTCGACGAGCGCGTTCAGCTTACCCAAGATGCGCGCGGGCTCGCCCCTCTTCGCCTTGTTCGCCTGCTCTTCGATGAGCGCGAGCACCTTCGGGTGCAGCGACATCGGGGCGACGGCGAGCCGCTTCCACTGGGGTGGGTTCGAGTAGCCCGTGAGCAGGTTGAAGAGGGCGGTGACGTCGTCGGCGATCTCTTGGCGGGCGGTGAACAGCGAGAGGTCGGTGTACGCGCGGGCGGTGGCCGGGTTGTAGTTGCCGGTGCCGAGGTGCACGTAGCGGCGAATGCCGCTGCCCTCGCGGCGCACCACCAGCGTCACCTTGCAGTGCGTCTTGAGGCCGATGAGGCCGTAGACGCCGTGCACGCCGTTGTCCTCCATGCGGCGCGCCCAGGCGATGTTGTTGGCCTCGTCGAGGCGGGCCTTCAGCTCGACGAGCACGGCGACCTGCTTGCCGTTCTCGGAGGCGCGCACGAGGGCGCGGCCGATGGGGCTGTCGCCGGTGGTGCGGTAGAGGGTCTGCTTGATGGCGAGAACGTTCGGGTCGTCGGCGGCCTCTTCGATGAAGCGCACGACCGGGTCGAACGACTCGTACGGGTGGTGCAGCAGAATGTCGCGCTTGCCGACGGCCTCGATCATCGACTCGACGTCGCGCAGCGCGTAGGGCACGGCGGGCTGAAAGGGCTCGATGCGCAGCTCGGGGCGGTGGTCGTGATCAGAGAGCTGGGTGAGGTCGGCGAGCTGCAGGGGCCCGGTGACGGCGTAGACGTCTTGAGGGGCGAGCTTGAGCGCGCCGGTGATCTGGGCGGCGAGGTCGGGCTTGGCGGCCGCGTCGATCTCGAGGCGCACGGCGGTGCCGCGGTCGCGGCGGCGGAGCTCTTGCTGAATCGACGCGAGGAGGTCTTCTGACTCTTCTTCGTCGACGTTCAGGTCCCAGTTGCGGGTGAGCCGAAAGGCGGCCGACTGGTCGACGGTGTAGCCGGGGAAGAGCTCGCCGACGTGCGCCGCGATGAGCTCTTCGAGCAGCAGAAACGCATGGCCGCTCGAGGCGGGGAGTGGCACGAGCCGCGAGAGCACGCCAGGCACCTGCACCACGGCGAACGAGAGCTCGGTGTGAAGGGTCGCGTCTTTCTTGCTGCGGCGCCGGCCTTCGCGGCGCAGCGCGACGGCGAGGTTGAGCGACTTGTTGCGCAGGTGCGGAAATGGGTGGCCGGGGTCGACGGCGAGCGGGGTGAGGGCGGGGAAGACCGACGACTGAAAGTGGGCCTTGGCGGCGGCCTTCTGCTCGGTGCTGAGCTGGGTGCGCTCGAGCACGTGCAGGCCGTTGGCGGCGAGCAGCGGGAGCAGCTCTTTCTGCCAGATGCGGCCCTGCTCGGTGACCATCTGGTGGGCGGCCTGGCTGACGGTGGCGAGCGACTCGGCGGGCAGCATGCCGTCGGCGGGCAGCTCGACGATGCCGCCGTGGAGCTGCTGCTTGAGGCCGGCGACGCGCACCATGAAGAACTCGTCGAGGTTGCCCGACGAGATCGAGAGAAACTTGAGGCGCTCGAGCAGCGGCAGCGTCGGGTTGCGCGCCTCGGCGAGCACGCGGTCGTTGAACGCCAGCCACGAGAGCTCGCGGTTGATGAAGAGGTTGCGGTCAGAGGCAGAGGCGGTGGGGGTCTCCACGGGCGCGCGTTCCTGTCTTCCGCGTTCTGGCATGAGTCGAGTCTTTTAGGGAGCTTGTGACAGAGATGTTGCAGTCGAGCAGCGATTTCACGAGTGCCGACCGGGTGTTGGCGGCCCATGCCGGACGACGTCTGGTGGAAGTCTATCGACGAGGTCGGCCTGTCGCTCGCGAGTCAGCCATTCGGCCCCGTCATCGCGAGTGCGAGTTTCTTGAACTGGGCGGGGGTCATGGACCATGTGTAGCGCATGGGTGTCGCGGCTCGCATCTGGGCGATTCGTGCGGTGGCGGTGGCCGTGCTGGTCGCGCTTTGGCCGGTCGCGCGGGTGTTTGAGCTGCCCGAGGTGAAGGTGATCGTGCCGGGCATGGTGGCGGTGGTGGGCGGGTACCTGCTCGCCGAGCGGTGGGTGGTGCGCGCGCTGTGGCGCGAGCTGCCGGGCGCGCCGAAGGTTCGGGCCGAAGAGATTCTCGAGGCGCTGCAGCCGCTGCAGGCGGGCGACCCGTACGCGACGGCGCGGCTCGCGTTCGAGCGGGCGGCGCTGGTGTCTAAAGAAGGGCGGTACGCCGAGGCCCGCACGCTGCTCGAGGGGCTGCTCGAGTCGCAGTTCGTGGGGCCGATGCTGCCGTCGGTGCAGAACAACCTGGCGTGGGCGCTGATGCACCTGGGCATCACGAAGCGCGCGCTCGAGCTCTCGGCGCTGGCGCTGAAGGCGGGCCCGAACGTGGGCTACTTTCGCGGCACGTACGCGATCGGCGTGTACCTCGACGGGCGCGCGGCCGAGGCGGTGCCGCTGATCGAGGGCGTGCTCGCCGGGTTCGCGGGCGATGGGGCGGTCACGCAGGCGATTCGGGCGTACTACCTCGGCGAGGCGCTCGAGGTGGTGGGGCGCCGCGATGATGCACGCGTGGCGTACGAACGCGCGTTGCGTGAGGCGCCGCAGTCGCGGTGGGCCGAGGCGGCGAAGGTGAAGCTCGGGTGACGCGTTGTTCGTTCTGCGCGCATCGGGCCCTCGAGGCGGCTGAGACTCCGCTCGGGCTCGCGTGTGCCGCGTGCGTGAAGCGCATCGCGAGCTGCGCGTTCGTGCTCGGCGGGGACTTGCAGAGCGCGGTCTGGGGCGTGCGGTTGCCTGACGATGCTCGGGCGATGATGGGGCGGCTGGTGGAGGATGAACTCGACGCGCTCCGTGACGTCTCGATCGAGTCGGCAGAGGTGTGCTTTCGCGAGGGCAGGGCGGTCGATGCGCTTGGGGCGATCGCCTCTGTGCTGTCGCGTTCGGCCACCGGCCCGCGGGCTGAGCGTGCTCTGGCGCTGCTGCTCGGGCCCATGTTGCGGCCCGGCGGCGCCGAGGCGCTTCGTGCGGCCATGTTCCGTACGTGAGAGGCGTGGCCTCCGGCCTGTCGCTCGTTGCCGTCGACGGCGCCTTCGATTCGATGCGAGCTCTTGGCCTCGTGGGCGTGCCGGCGGTGCGCTACCTTGGCGCCGACGGCTGACGATGATGCGACGGCGCATCGTGGGCTCGCTGCCGGCTCGCCGCACGACGGTGAATCGTTCTGTCAGCAGATACCCGGCCAGCCCCGGTTTATTGCTGACGGTACGGCGTGCGGGCGTTCTGGTTGCAGAAAACCGGTTGGGCCCGGTTTATTGCAACGAGAACGACCGCCGCCGCGACGGGCCGGCCACAGCGCTCGTGAAGCCCTGCCGCATTGCCGTTGGCCGTCGTGCGGCGCCACGGGCGTGCGGTCGTCGCCACAGGCCCACTGGCAGCGCCCGAACGCTCACGCGTCGTCGCCGAGCCCGAACTCCTTCAGCTTGCGGCCCAGCGTGTTCCTCCCGATCGCCAGCAGCTTCGCCGCCGCCGTTCGGTTGCCCTTCACCCGCTCGAGCACCGCCAGAATGTGCCGCTTCTCGACCTCGGCCAGCGTCGGCACCTTGTCGTCGGTCATCGACGCCGTCACCGTCACCACCCGCGGCCCGTCGGGCAGCGGCAGGTGCTCGGGCAGAATCTCGCCTTCCGACAGCACCACCGCGCTCTCGACGCAGTTCTCGAGCTCGCGCACGTTGCCCGGCCAGTGGTACCCGGTGAGCCGCTCCAGCGCCGCCGCAGACAGCGAGGGGGCCGGCTCGACGTGGTGCTTGCGCACCGCCGCCGCCACGAAGTGTCGCACCAGCCGCTCGAGATCTTCTGCACCGCGGTCACGCAGCGGCGGCAGCACCAGCTCGACCACCTTGATGCGGTAGTACAGGTCTTCTCGAAACGACCCCTCGCGCACCATCTTCTGCAGGTCGCGGTTCGTCGCCGCCACGATGCGCACGTCGACCTGCACCGTCTGGTTGCCGCCCAGCCGCTCGACCTCACGGTCTTGCAGCACGCGCAAGAGCTTGCCCTGCGCCGGCAGCGGCAGCTCGCCGAGCTCGTCGATGAACACCGTGCCGCCGTCGGCCACCTCGAACTTGCCCGGCTGCCGGCCCTCGGCGCCGGTGAACGCGCCCTTCTCGTGCCCGAACAGCTCGTTCTCGATCAGCGACGGCGGCAGCGCCGCACAGTCGACCTTCACGAACGGCTTCGTGCGCCGCTTGCTGTTCACGTGCACCGCGCGCGCGAACAGCTCTTTGCCCGTGCCCGACTCGCCGCGAATCAGCACCGTCGCCGACGTGCCGGCCGCCTTCTGCACCACCTTGTAGATGGCCCGCATCGGCGCCGACTCGCCGATCACCTTGTTGAAGAAGTACCCGATCGGCGTCTGCGGAGCCGCTCGCGCCCGCTCGAGCTCGACGTACAGCGACGTCGACTGCAGCGCCGTCGCGATCTGCGCCGCCAGCGCTCCGAGCCGCTCCTCGTCGTCGTCGGTGAAGTGCGCGCCGCCCAGCCGGTTCAGCACCTGCAGCACCCCGAACACGCGCCCGTCGCCGTCTTTCAACGGCACGGCGAGCAGCGTCTTCGTCTTGTACCCGGTGATCTTGTCGATCGCCCCGTGGAAGCGGCTCTCTTCGACCGCCGCGGGAATGTTCACGGGCCGGCCCGTCTCGGCCACGAAGCCCGCCACACCCTGGCCGAGCTTCAGCCGAATCTGCTTCAGCTCGGGCAGGTGCGCCGCCCGGCTGAACAGCTCGCCGCGAGCATGATCCATCAGATACAGCGTGCCGCGGTCGGCCTGCATCGAGCGCGCGACGCGGTCGACGAGCGTGTGCAGAAACTCGTCGAGGTTCACCTCTTGCCCGACCATGCTCGACGCGGCGAGCAAGACCTCGGGAGCGTCTTTCGGGGGGCCAGCGCGCAAGAGCGGCGGAAGACGCCACTCCAGCGCGGCCGCAGCTTCAAGCAAATTCATGCCACCTCGAGCGTGAGGCCCTCTCGAGCGAGCTCGGTGGGCTCGAACACGTCGCGCGCGTCGGTCTCCATGCCGGCCATGAAGTCGTCGTTGTGCGCCGGGTCGTGGTGGAACATGAAGAACCGCTTCACGTTCGCCCCTCGCGCGAGCAGCGCCGCGTCGATCATCGTCGAGTGGCCCCAGCCCGCCTTCGGCGGCCCGACCCGGCCCGCGTATTCGTCGGGCGTGTACTGCGCGTCGAGCACCAGCGCGTCGGCCCCCTCGATGAAGCGCCCGAGCTTCGGCAGCGCGTCGGCCTTCAGCTCGACGTCGGTCATGTAGACGAAGGCGGCTCCGTCGGCCTCGACGCGGTAGCTGAGGCACCCTTGAGGGTGCGGCACCTCGAACGGCGTGATGCGAAACGGGCCCGCCTCGAACGCGACAGCGGGGCGCGCCGCGCCGAAGTGCAGGCGGCTCTTCATCGCCGACAGCGGCACGGGGAAGGTCGGCGCCGTCATCTGCTGGTCGAGCACGTTGCGCAGCTGCGCATCGCCGCCGTCGCCCGGCCCATAGAGCGTGAGCTCGGAGCCCGGGTGCCACGCCGGCGCGAAGAAGGGGAAGCCCTGCACGTGATCCCAGTGCAGGTGCGAGAAGAGAAACGTCGCGCGCTGGGGGCCGCTCGCCGCGAGCGCTTCGCCCAGGCCCCGCAGGCCCGTACCGGCGTCGAGAATGAGCCGCTCGCCCTGCGAGGTGACCTCGATGCACGAGGTGTTGCCTCCGACGCGCGCAACGTGAGGCCCGCTCACTGCGACACTTCCTCG